>NZ_JAAQWV010000003.1:0-489613 GCF_012985715.1 Pseudomonas sp. WS 5051 | reverse complement strand
CGATATCTGCAACCAGATCCCAGGCTGCGTCGGGGAGTTCATACCGCTTTGCCATCTTGGCCTCCTGGCTTTAATGGCGGTGTATTTTACAGAAAATCGTATTTCTTGGGTTTACGTACAGAGCCTAGGGCATTCGACGGTCCATTGGAAAGCTTCGAACCTGTCCAACATCGACTGGACTCAAAGAGTAATTACTTTATCCATGACTATTTAAAGTTGCACGGCGAGAATATTGGCCGACATGCTGATCTTTCCAAAGTACTGACCTATCACTGCGACTCGGATTCTTTTTCAATCAGCAATGAGTACAAGGAACGCTTGATTGCCGATATGGTGGGCCTCGCCAAGGACGTTTCACGAAAGCTTCCCAACGCCGTTTTTATAGAAAAACTGTGCGATTGGTATAGAAACGCGACAACGATCAATAAACAATCCGTTGCGACTGATGTCACTGCTCACCTCAGCAGAAAGGGTAATGACATCGCCACTATGATCATGGAGGTGAATCCAGATTTGGGCCGCGGTTCGAACAAGCTCAAGGTTTTGGATATCGGCGGAAATGACGGCAAGCTGACGTCCTATGTATCCGCCAGTCTGGCCGAGGCCAGCGGCATATATGTCGAGCCCTATGTCCTGGAAGTCGATACTGAAACAGGATGGGACGAAAACAGCAAAACGGTGCAACTCGAGAGTCGCAAGAATTGTGCATCCGTTAAAAAGATCATTTATGACGGCACTAGCATGAGCAGCGGCAAAGTGGCAGGGAGCGATTGTGCAAACCCATTAGTGGAAGGTGGAAAGTTTGATTGCGTCATGTATCAGCATTCACTGCATCACTTCCCCTCCGACGGGGTGCAACAATACAGTATCAAACAAGCCGCCGATCTGCTCAAGGAGGGGGGCGTACTGAGCATCACCGAGCACTCCAGTCGCCTGAGCGGAGATGATATCGACCTGATGCATGTGGTCATTGAGTTGTATAAGAAGCTCCATGAAAACCCGGATATATCGCCCGCACAACTGGAGCGAACCTACAATCAATATATGGAAGC
Organism: Pseudomonas sp. WS 5051; assembly: GCF_012985715.1. NCBI lineage: Bacteria > Pseudomonadati > Pseudomonadota > Gammaproteobacteria > Pseudomonadales > Pseudomonadaceae > Pseudomonas > Pseudomonas sp. WS 5051. Next base: position 488,561 of record NZ_JAAQWV010000003.1, on the reverse strand, counting down.
TGAAACACCTGCCAATTATATGTCCCAAGAAAGACTGATCGCCATGGCCACCAATGCTGGATTTACCCCGGTGACGGTCACCCCTACGAGTCCGGGCCCAGACAATGCGTATTCGATAAACTTCGTCAAAGGTGATCAAAAGATGATCGAAAAAACCAGACAGCTGGAAAATCTGGTGTATCCGGCGTCAACCCTCAAGGCCGATCAGTTGAAGTACCAGACCACGTTCATCCCGCATCTGACACGCAGCAATAGCTTTTCCTGACAGCAATGTTGGTTAGGTTGCGATGAATCCAGATATCTTGAATTTACCAAGGTGCAGGATGGCCGCGCGGTAGAAGCAATGAATCGACAGGCACAAAAAACCGGCTGATATAAGCCGGTTTTTTTTGCGCTTAGAAAAACTTATGCACGTATTTAGGTGAAAACTTACAGTCTGAAATAAGCATGAAAATCATAGGCTTACGTCTGTTTTTTCACAAAAAAAGAAAACTTGTGCACAAGTTATCCACAATTTGCTTAGTTCACAATCGTTTCAGAAGGTTTAGCTATAGGAGGCAACGAACCCATGTCGCGCTGAGCCTGCTCGTTCCAGGCCTGTACCCGGTCGTTCAGCTCGGCAATGGCCCGTGGACCGCTGCCGTTGGCGTACATCGGTTCACCGATGACCAGCTCGATGGTGCCAGCCTTTTTCGCCCAGCCCGTCTTGGGCCAGAACTTGCCCGCGTTGTGGGCAATCGGTAGTACCGGTAGTTCGGCGTTGACCGCCAGGGCCGTGCCTCCCCGGGAAAATTTTCCCACCTGGCCAAACGGCACGCGGGTGCCTTCCGGGAAGATCAGCACCCAAATGTTGTCCTTGAGCAGCTCATCACCCTTTTTTGCAATGTGCTTGAGCGCAGCCTTGGGGTTGTCACGGTCGATGGCAATCGGGCGCAGCATCGCCATCGCCCAGCCAAAAAACGGCACATACAGCAATTCGCGTTTGAGTACCTGGCTCAACGGCTGAAAGTAGGCCGAGAGAAAAAACGTCTCCCAGGTACTTTGGTGGTTGGCCAGAATCACGCACGGTCGTTGCGGGATGTTTTCTGCGCCCGTAACCCGAACGTCAATTTTCAAGAACACCCGTGTCAGCCACAGCGCGCAGCGGCACCAGTAAACATTGATAAACCGATAGCGCGCACGGAATGGCAAAAACGGAGCGACAAAAAAGCTCAGCGAGCACCACAGCAGAGAGCTGGTGCCCAGCAGCAGGTAAAAGAAGAAGGTTCTGATGGCCTGCAGTATCGACATAGCGGCTTTTACCGTTGCGGATAAAGCATAAGGGAACAGGCCAGCGCATAACGTGCAGGCCAGTGTTCGAACATGCTTTATTTGTGGATAAGTTCTGCGGCGACTGCCGCCAGATCGTCAAATACTAGAGTATTAACCGGTAACTCTTTGGCCAATGTCTGTAGGCCCTTTCCGGTTTTTACCAAAACTGGCTGAGAATCGACGGCTTGCGCAGCCTGCAAGTCACCCAAACTGTCACCGACGAACCAACATTGGGCCAAATCAACGCCGTAATGGTTGGCAATCGTTTGCAACATGCCAGGTTTGGGCTTACGGCAAGCGCAACCCGCGTCAGGTCCGTGTGGGCAATAGACAATCAATCCGACCTCGCCACCCTGCTCTGCCACCAGCGCCCGCAAGCGGGCGTGCATGGCGTCCAGCGTGGCAACATCATAGTAGCCGCGGGCAATGCCGGACTGGTTGGTCGCGATGGCGACTGTCCAGCCGGCCTTGCTCAACTGCGCAATGGCCTCGATCGCGCCGGGCAGTGGTTGCCACTCCTCGACTGACTTGATGTAAGCGTCGGAGTCGTAATTGATTACTCCGTCCCGATCGAGAATCAGCAGTTTCAACGGCAACCCCTCAGCCCAGCAGTGAAATATCGGCAACACCCAGGAACAGGCCACGCAGACGGGCCAGCAAGGCGTAGCGGTTAGCCCGCACGCTCGGGTCTTCTGCGTTGATCATCACCGCTTCGAAGAACGCATCCACCGGCTCGCGCAACGAGGCCAGACGGGTCAGGGCTTCGTTGTACTGACGGGCAGCAGCCATTGGCTGTACGGCCTCGTCGGCCTTCTGGATGGCCGAGAACAGCGAGAACTCACAAGCATTGTCGAAATAGCGGGCTTCAACGTGGGTCGAAACCGTGCCTTCAACCTTGCTCAGCAGGTTCGAAACGCGTTTGTTCACGGCGGCCAGTGCAGCGGCTTCCGGCAACTGGCGGAACGCTTGTACGGCTTGCACGCGCTGATCGAAGTCCAGCGCCGACGTTGGGTTGAGGGCACGTACCGACAGGTAAGTGGCCACGTCCACGCCTTCGTCTTCGTAACGCGCACGCAGGCGGTCGAAGATGAATTCCAGAACCTGATCTGCCAGACCGGCCGACTTGATCTTGGCCCCGAAAGCGCTGACAGCGAATTTCACTGCTTCAGTCAGGTCGAGGTCGAGTTTCTTGTCGATCAGGATGCGCAGGATACCCAGCGCTGCACGACGCAGTGCGTACGGGTCTTTGCTGCCTGTAGGCAACATGCCAATGCCGAAAATACCCACCAGGGTGTCGAGCTTGTCGGCGATGGCCACTGCAGCACCGGTCAGGGTGCTCGGCAACTCCGCGCCCGCGCCACGCGGCATGTACTGCTCGTTCAACGCCAGGGCGACGTCTTCAGGCTCGCCGTCATTCAGCGCGTAGTAGTAACCGGCAATGCCTTGCATCTCCGGGAACTCGCCGACCATTTCCGTGGCCAGGTCGCACTTGGACAGCAAACCGGCACGGGCGGCACGCGGTGCGTCACCGCCAATGCGCGGGGCAATGAATGCCGCCAGTTTCGAAACACGCTCAGCCTTGTCGTAAACACTGCCCAGTTGGGCCTGGAATACCACGTTTTGCAGACGCAGGTTGAAGCTCTCGAGTTTTTGCTTCTTGTCTTGCTTGAAGAAGAACTCGGCATCGGTCAGGCGCGGGCGAACCACTTTCTCGTTACCCGAGATGATCTGCTGCGGGTCTTTGCTCTCGATGTTGGCCACGGTAATAAAGCGCGGGAGCAATTTGCCATCGACGTCCAGCAGGCAGAAGTACTTCTGGTTGTCCTGCATGGTGGTGATCAGGGCTTCTTGCGGGACGTCCAGGAAGCGCTCTTCAAACGAGCACACCAGCGGCACCGGCCATTCAACCAGCGCGGTCACTTCGTCGAGCAGGGCCGGCGGCACGATAGCGCTGCCTTCCTGCATCGTCGCCAGCTCGGCCACACGCTTGGAAATCAGCTCGCGACGCTCAAAGAAATCGGCCAGCACGTAGGCTTTGCGCAGGTCTTCGGCGTAGTTGGCCGGGGCGCTGATGCGCACGTTTTCCGGGTGATGGAAGCGGTGGCCACGGGACTCACGACCGGCTTTTTGCGCAAGGATCGTGCAATCGATGACCTCGTCGCCCAGCAGCATGACCAGCCACTGGGTTGGACGTACGAACTCGACCTTGCGCGCGCCCCAGCGCATACGCTTGGGGATCGGCAGGTCATTGAGCGAGTCTTCAACGATGGTCGGCAGCAGGCTGGCGGTCGGCTTGCCGACGATCACCTGGCTGAAACGCAGTTTCGGGCCGCTCTGGTCGATTTCGCTCAGCTCAACACCGCATTTTTTGGCAAAGCCAAGGGCTGCCTGGGTCGGGTTGCCTTCGGCATCGAAAGCAGCTTGACGTGGCGGGCCGTCGATATTGATGCTGCGGTCAGGCTGCTGGGTTTCCAGCTGGGTCAGCAGAACGGCCAGGCGGCGCGGTGCGGCGTAGACTTTTTTCGCGCTGAATTTCAGACCGGCTGTTTGCAGGCCTTTTTCAATCCCGGCGAGAAATGCATCAGCCAGGGTATTGAGGGCTTTTGGTGGCAGTTCTTCAGTGCCCAGTTCAACCAGAAAATCTTGAGCACTCATTGTGCTGCCTCCAACTTAGCCAACACTTCATCACGTAAATCCGGCGGAGCCATCGGGAAGCCCAGCTTGGCGCGAGCTTCAAGGTAGGCCTGAGCCACCGAACGCGCCAGGGTACGCACACGCAGGATGTATTGCTGACGCGCGGTCACGGAAATGGCGCGGCGGGCATCCAGCAGGTTGAACGTGTGGGATGCCTTGAGCACCATTTCGTAGCTTGGCAACGGCAGCGGCTGGTCGAGTTCGATCAGGCGCTTGGCTTCGCTTTCATAGAAATCGAACAGTTCGAACAGTTTGTCGACGTTGGCGTGTTCGAAGTTGTAAGTCGACTGCTCGACTTCGTTCTGATGGAACACGTCGCCGTAGGTCACTTTGCCGAACGGGCCGTCAGTCCATACCAGGTCGTAGACAGAATCCACGCCCTGCAGGTACATAGCCAAACGCTCAAGGCCGTAGGTGATTTCGCCGGTAACCGGGTAGCACTCAATGCCGCCTACTTGCTGGAAGTAGGTGAACTGGGTGACTTCCATACCGTTGAGCCAGATTTCCCAGCCCAGACCCCAGGCGCCCAGTGTTGGCGATTCCCAGTTGTCTTCTACGAAACGGATATCGTGGACCAGTGGGTCCAGGCCGATATGTTTCAGCGAACCCAGGTACAGCTCCTGGAAGTTTGGCGGGTTTGGCTTCAAAACCACCTGGAACTGGTAGTAGTGCTGCAAACGGTTCGGGTTTTCGCCGTAGCGGCCGTCAGTCGGACGACGACTGGGCTGCACATAAGCGGCGTTCCAGGTTTCCGGGCCCAGAGAGCGCAAAAACGTGGCGGTATGGAATGTGCCGGCGCCCACTTCCATATCGTAGGGCTGAAGCACCACACAACCTTGCTCGGCCCAGTATTGCTGGAGGGCGAGGATCAAGTCTTGGAAGGTACGCACTGCTGGCGTAGGCTGGCTCACAAATTCACCTGTTTCTTGGGCTGCGATTTAAAGAGCGGGAGTATACCCGATTCGGTCGCCCCTCCACCCCCTGGAGCCTATATGCCACGTTGCTTCTGGTGTTCAGAAGATCCGCTGTATGCCGCTTATCACGATCAAGAGTGGGGCGTGCCGTTGCGCGATGCGCATGGGCTGTTCGAGTTGTTATTGCTCGAAGGGTTCCAGGCAGGTTTGTCATGGATCACGGTTTTGAAGAAGCGCGAGCACTATCGCAAGGTCATGTTTGGCTTTGATGTGCAGCGTCTGGCAGTTATGACGGACGCTGAAATCGAGGTTTTGTTGCAGGATCCGGGGATTATCCGCAACCGTCTCAAGGTGGCCGGAGCACGACGCAATGCCCGGGCCTGGCTGGCTCTGGACAACCCGGTGGAGTTTTTATGGTCGTTTGTTGGGGGTAAACCGAAGATCAACCACTTTACTGAACGCCATGAATTCCCTGCGGTGACGCCAGAGGCCGAAGCCATGAGCAAAGGCCTGAAAAAAGCCGGTTTTACGTTCGTCGGCCCGACCATTTGCTACGCCTTTATGCAGGCCAGCGGCATGGTTATGGACCATGCCACGTATTGCGACCGTTACGCGGAACTGGCCAACGGCGGTTAGAATGTCTTTTTTCGCCACACGCATAACCCGTAGCAGCTGCCGAAGGCTGCGTCCGGCGGCGCAGCCGTCGTGAAGTCAGGCCCTGCGATGTGTCAGTAAAATCAAGCACTCAGCATTTACGATTGCTTCGCAATCGGACGCAGCCTTCGGCAGCTGCTACGAGTGCTTTCGAGAGATTATTCTGTGGAAAAGTTTAAAGGCGCCTTGCTGGTCGGGGCTTTGCGATTGTTTGCCATGCTCCCGTGGAGCGCGGTGCAACGCGTGGGCTCGGCCATTGGCTGGTTGATGTGGAAACTGCCTAATCGTTCGCGCGATGTGGTGCGGATCAACCTGGCCAAATGCTTCCCCGAAATGGACCCGGTCGCCCGTGAGCAACTCGTGGGCCAGAGCCTCAAGGACATCGGTAAAAGCCTGACCGAGAGCGCGTGCGCCTGGATCTGGCCGGCCCAGCGTTCGATTGACCTGGTGCGTGAAGTCGAAGGTCTGGACGTGCTCAAGGACGCCCTGGCCTCAGGCAAGGGCGTGGTAGGCATCACCAGCCATCTGGGCAACTGGGAAGTGCTCAACCACTTCTATTGCAGCCAGTGCAAGCCGATCATTTTTTACCGCCCGCCCAAGCTCAAGGCTGTGGATGAATTGCTGCAAAAGCAACGCGTTCAGCTGGGCAACCGCGTGGCGGCATCGACCAAAGAAGGCATCCTGAGCGTGATCAAGGAGGTGCGCAAAGGTGGTCAGGTGGGCATTCCGGCAGATCCGGAGCCCGCTGAGTCAGCCGGAATTTTTGTGCCGTTCCTCGGCACGATGGCCCTGACCAGCAAGTTTGTGCCCAATATGCTGGCGGGCGGCAAAGCGGTGGGCGTGTTCCTCCACGCATTGCGCTTGCCCGACGGTTCGGGTTTCAAAGTGATTCTGGAAGCGGCGCCCGAAGAGATGTACAGCACCGATACGGCGACCTCGTGCGCGGCCATGAGCAAGGTGGTCGAGAAGTATGTGCGGGCGTACCCGAGCCAGTACATGTGGAGCATGAAGCGCTTCAAGAAGCGTCCGCCGGGTGAGGCGCGCTGGTACTGACCAGACATGCATCCCGTGGGAGCGAGCCTGCTCGCGAAGGTTTCACAAGCGCCGCGATTATCTAACGATCTTCGCGAGCAGGCTCGCTCCCACATCAAGTTCCCAATATGAAGCTGGATGAATTACTGCGACTTATCCAGCTTCTTCAAAAACACCGTCATTTCTTTCTCGGCCTGCTTGTCGCCATGGGCCTGAGCCGCTGCAATCCCCTGCTCCCATGCCGCCCGCGCTGCCGCACGATCCCCCGCCGCCAGCTGCGCCTTGCCCAGCAGCTTCCAGGCCGCCGAATACTTGGGGTCAAAGTCGACGCAACGCTGCAGATGCTCCGCCGCTTTCAAGTTATCCCCAAGGTCCAGATAGCCCTTGCCCAGGCCAAAGCGCAGCAATGAGTTATCCACACCCTTGGCGAGCATCTTTTCCAGTGATTCCAGCATCCCTGACTCCTTAGAAAAAACTCAAGCCCACATGAAACAGCTTCTCTACGTCGCGAATATGCTTTTTATCCACAAGGAACAGGATGACATGGTCGCCGGCATTGATGACGGTAGAGTCGTGGGCGATCAGCACTTCTTCGTCGCGAATGATCGCGCCAATCGTGGTCCCCGGTGGCAAGTTGATTTCACCGATGCTGCGGCCAATCACCTTGCTCGACTTGGAGTCACCGTGGGCGATGGCTTCGATGGCCTCCGCCGCACCGCGGCGCAGTGAGTGCACACTGACGATATCGCCACGGCGTACGTGGGCCAGCAAGGTGCCGATGGTGGCCAGCTGCGGACTGATGGCGATATCGATTTCGCCACCCTGGATCAGGTCCACATAGGCCGGGTTGTTGATGATGGTCATCACCTTCTTCGCGCCCAGGCGCTTGGCCAGCAGCGAGGACATGATATTGGCCTCGTCATCGTTGGTCAGGGCCAGGAACACGTCGGCATCGGCGATGTTCTCTTCGAGCATCAAGTCGCGGTCCGAGGCGCTACCTTGCAGCACAACTGTACTGTCGAGCGTGTCGGACAAATAGCGGCAACGTGCAGGATTCATCTCTATGATTTTGACCTGGTAACGGCTTTCAATGGCCTCGGCCAGGCGCTCGCCGATCTGTCCGCCGCCAGCAATGACAATACGCTTGTAGCTTTCGTCAAGGCGGCGCATTTCGCTCATTACTGCGCGAATATTGGCTCTGGCGGCGATGAAAAATACTTCGTCGTCAGCCTCGATGATGGTATCGCCACGGGGTGTAATTGGCCGATCGCGTCGGAAAATCGCCGCGACTCGTGTATCCACATTCGGCATGTGCTCGCGTAGCTGGCGCAATTGCTGACCAATCAGCGGGCCACCGTAATACGCCTTGACCGCGACCAACTGCGCCTTGCCCTCGGCAAAGTCGATCACCTGCAAAGCACCGGGGTGTTCGATCAGGCGCTTGATGTAGTTGGTGACCACCTGCTCGGGGCTGATCAGCACGTCGACCGGGATGGCGTCGTTATCAAACAACTCCTCGCCGCGTGTCAGATAAGCCGCTTCTCGAACACGGGCGATTTTGGTCGGGGTGTGAAACAGCGTGTAGGCCACCTGGCACGCGACCATATTGGTCTCGTCGCTGTTGGTCACGGCCACCAGCATGTCGGCGTCATCTGCACCCGCCTGGCGCAGCACATTGGGCAGCGAGGCGCGGCCCTGCACGGTGCGGATGTCGAGGCGGTCACCCAGGTCGCGCAGGCGTTCGCCATCGGTGTCGACCACGGTGATGTCGTTGGCTTCGCTGGCCAGATGTTCTGCCAGCGTACCGCCGACCTGGCCTGCGCCGAGGATGATGATTTTCATGCCGTCATTTCCTGGAACCGTTAGCTGCGTGCGGCAGCGATCTTGATCAGTTTGGCGTAATAGAAACCGTCATGCCCACCTTCTTGCGCCAGCAACTGGCGGCCGTGGGGTTGTTTGATACCGAACTGACCGGCGATATCCAGCTCGCGGGCACCCGGTGTCCGGGCCAGAAACGCTTCGATCACCTCGGTGTTTTCGGTCGGCAGCGTCGAACAGGTGGCGTAAAGCAAGATGCCACCGACTTCCAGGGTTGGCCACATCGCGTCCAGCAGTTCGCCTTGCAGGGTGGCGAGTGCGGCGATGTCGTCCGGTTGGCGGGTCAGCTTGATGTCTGGATGACGGCGGATAACACCCGTTGCTGAGCAAGGCGCATCCAGCAAAATGCGCTGGAAAGGTTTGCCGTCCCACCAGGTTGCGGTATCGCGGCCGTCAGCCGCAATCAACTCGGCACTCAGGCCCAGACGTTCAAGGTTCTCGCGAACGCGCACCAGGCGCTTGGCTTCCAGGTCCACGGCTACCACGCCGGCGAGCTTGGGCTCGACTTCCAGGATGTGGCAGGTCTTGCCGCCGGGGGCGCAGCAGGCGTCGAGTACACGCTGGCCCGGGGCCAGATCGAGCAAATCGGCAGCCAGCTGGGCGGCTTCGTCCTGGACACTGATCCAGCCTTCGGCAAAGCCTGGCAGATTGCGTACATCGCAGGCCGCAGCCAGCACGATGCCGTCCTGGCTAAAGGTGCAAGGTTGAGCTTCGATCCCTGCCTCGACCAGCAACTGCAGATACGCATCACGACTGTGATGGCGACGGTTGACCCGCAAGATCATCGGCGGGTGCGCATTGTTGGCTGCACAGATGGCTTCCCATTGCTCAGGCCAAAAAGCCTTCAGGGATTTTTGCAGCCAGCGTGGGTGCGCAGTACGCACCACCGGGTCACGCTCCAGCTCAGCCAGTAAGGCTTCGCTTTCTCGCTGTGCATTGCGCAATACGGCGTTAAGCAGGGCTTTGGCCCACGGCTTTTTCAGTTTGTCGGCGCAACCTACGGTTTCGCCGATGGCGGCGTGGGCCGGAATGCGGGTGTAGAGCAGTTGATACAAACCGACCAGCAGCAATGCCTCGACGTCAGCGTCGGCGGCCTTGAACGGTTTTTGCAGCAGCTTGTTGGCCAGCGCCGACAGGCGTGGCTGCCAGCGCGCGGTGCCGAAGGCCAGATCCTGGGTCAGACCGCGGTCACGTACCTCAACCTTGTCCAGTTGCAGCGGCAACGAACTGTTGAGCGATGCCTTGCCGTTGAGCACGGCAGTCAGGGCTTTGGCGGCGGCCAGACGAGGATTCATTGTGCGGCACCCAAAACTGTACCGACGGCGAATTTCTCACGGCGGCTGTTGAAAAAATCACTGAAGTTCAGCGCTTTGCCACCAGGCAATTGCAGGCGTGTGAGGCACAAGGCGCCTTCACCGCAACCCACGATCAGGCCGTCCTTGCTGGCGGCGAGAATCTGTCCCGGTGCACCTTGAGCGTCAGCCAGGTTTGCGGCCAGTACTTTGAGGGCTTCGCCATTGAGCGTGCTGTGGCAGATCGGCCACGGGTTGAAGGCGCGGATCAGGCGCTCCAGCTCAACGGCCGGGCGGCTCCAGTCGATGCGCGCTTCGTCCTTGTTCAACTTGTGGGCGTAGGTCGCCAGGCTGTCATCCTGGACTTCACCTTGCAGCGTCCCCGCCGCCAGACCGGCAATGGCCTGGATCACGGCCGGTGGGCCCAGTTCGGCCAGGCGGTCGTGCAGGCTGCCGCCGGTGTCATCGGCGGTGATTGCGGTCACGGACTTGAGCAGCATGGGGCCGGTGTCCAGACCCGCCTCCATACGCATTACGGTCACTCCGCTTTCACTGTCGCCGGCTTCGATGGCGCGCTGGATCGGCGCTGCTCCGCGCCAGCGTGGCAGCAAGGAGGCGTGGCTGTTGATGCAGCCCAGGCGCGGAATATCCAGCACCACTTGCGGCAGGATCAGGCCGTAGGCCACCACCACCAGCAGGTCCGGCTTGAGTGCAGCCAGTTCGGCCTGGGCCTCAGGGGCACGCAGGGTGGGTGGCTGCATCACTGTGATGTTGTGCTCCAGCGCCAGCTGTTTGACCGGGCTTGGCATCAGCTTTTGCCCGCGCCCTGCCGGACGGTCCGGCTGGGTGTAGACCGCGACGATCTCGTAAGGCGTGTCTAGCAGTGCCTTGAGGTGTTCGGCGGCGAATTCTGGGGTGCCGGCAAAGACGATGCGCAGTGGCTCAGTCATGGAATACTCACTTGGAATAGGGGGGCGCGGGAACTGACGGCAATGAGCCAGCGAACGGACCGGCTGGCTCATTTTCATGTGGGAGCGGGCTTGCTCGCGATGAGGGCTACCCGGTGTATCAGCAGAACCGTGTTGGCCCGATCGCGAGCAAGCCCGCTCCCACATCGGGTCCCTGCCTGTTCGGGAGTGTTGTGCGTTTTATGCCGATCAAGCGTTCTGGCGGTGCAGTTTTTCCAGTTTCTTCTTGATCCGGTCGCGCTTGAGCGTAGACAGGTAATCGACGAAGAGCTTGCCGTTGAGGTGGTCGCACTCATGCTGAATGCACACCGCCAACAGGCCTTCGGCGATCATTTCGAAAGGTTTGCCGTCACGGTCCAGCGCCTTGATCTTGACGCGCTGCGGGCGATCAACGTTCTCGTAGTAACCCGGTACCGACAGGCAGCCTTCCTGGTATTGGCCCATCTCGTCGGACAGGATCTCGAACTCGGGGTTGATAAACACCATCGGTTCGCTGCGATCTTCGCTCAGATCCATGACCACGATGCGTTTGTGCACGTTGACCTGGGTCGCGGCCAGGCCGATACCTGGCGCCTCGTACATGGTTTCAAACATGTCATCGATCAACTGACGGACTTCGTCGTCCACAACCGCCACGGGTTTGGCGATGGTACGCAGACGCGAGTCTGGGAATTCGAGGATGTTCAAAATAGCCATAAGTTTGTTTGGTGCACTGTGTGAAAGATTCAAAAACGGTTGTCAGGTGGGTCCTGGGGACTCGAGCAACCTGTGCAAAACGTCTCCTTCAGAGAGAGCCCGCTCGGGCTCAGGCGTTTCACGCGAGAGCACATAATAAAGGGATTCACCCACGGATGAAACGACTAGCTGCCGGGCTGCACCTGTGCATGTCTCAATTTGAAACCAACCTGCCCGGCCTCCAGGCGACGTTCAACTAATGTTGGGTTTCCCATTGGCGTTTCAAGTTCTGCCAAGGGGCTCAACCCGGTACTTTTCATCGTTAGCCAAACAACTTGTCAACAGAGTTATCCACAGCTTGTTCCTTACAGCCAGATGGAATAACCGATCAAGGATGATCCTATGCCACCCTCAGAAATATCCCCAGCAGAGTTGGAGGCCCGCTTGCGTTTGCACCGTTTGCCCGACGTTGGGCCACGGCGTTATTACAGCCTGTTCAGAGCCTTTGGTTCGGCCAGTTCGGCGCTCAGCGCACCTGCCAGCGCCTGGCGTGCCCTGGGGCTGCCCGAGGGGTGTGCCCAGGCGCGGCGCAGCCCTGAAGTCCGTGAGGGTGCCAGCGCTGCATTGCGCTGGCTTGAGCGCTCCAGACACCATGTGCTGCTGCATGATCAGGCCGATTACCCGGCGCTGTTAAGCGAATTGAGCGATGCCCCGCCGCTGTTATTCGTGGCGGGAGAGCCGTCAACTCTGGAAAAACCGCAGTTGGCGATGGTCGGTAGCCGACGCGCTTCGAGGCCTGGGCTGGACACCGCGACCGCCTTTTCCCGCAGCCTGGCTGGCGCCGGTTTTGTGATTACCAGCGGGCTGGCGCTGGGGATTGATGGCGCAGCGCATCAGGCTGCTCTGGACGTTGGCGGGCAGACAGTGGGGGTTTTGGGGACGGGCCTGGAAAAACTTTATCCACAGCGCCATCGGGCATTGGCAGACGCAATGATTTGCAACGGTAGCGCCGTGGTATCGGAGTTTCCTCTGGACGCCGGGCCCCAAGCCGCCAACTTCCCGCGGCGTAACCGCATTATCAGCGGTTTGTCCCTTGGCGTGCTGGTGGTCGAGGCCAGCGTGTCCAGCGGCTCGCTGATTACTGCCCGTCTCGCCGCAGAGCAGGGGCGCGAGGTGTACGCCATGCCCGGTTCCATCCACCACCCTGGGGCGCGTGGCTGCCATCAGTTGATCCGTGATGGCGCTACGCTTGTCGAGACCGTTGAGCACATTCTCGAAGGCCTGCGTGGCTGGCGCTCGATGCCGTTGCCCACAACAGAAATGTTTACTCCAAGCTGTCATACATTAGTGCAATTGTTGCAGGCAGCGCCCTATACCAGCGAAGCATTGGCCAATATCAGCGGTTGGGATTTGCCCCGATTGCTGGCTACTCTGACCGAGCTTGAACTGGCGGGGCATGTTGTACTCGAGGGTGGGCGTTGGTTTGCTCGCGCCAGCTAAGTACACTGCGCGCAGCACATATCTGGAGACATTCAATGATCAGCACCTGGCGCGTCCAACAAGCTGCAAGAGCCATTCGCGCAGGCGCGGTGATTGCCTATCCGACCGAGGCGGTCTGGGGCCTGGGCTGCGACCCATGGGATGAAGACGCGGTCGAGCGGCTGCTGGCGATCAAATCGCGGCCTGTGGATAAAGGTCTGATTGTGGTGGCAGACAACATTCACCAGTTCGACTTCCTGTTTGAAGACTTCCCCCAGGAGTGGATCGACCGCATGGCCAGTACCTGGCCAGGGCCGAACACCTGGCTGGTGCCGCATCAGGGCTTGCTGCCCGAGTGGATCACCGGGGTACACGATACGGTGGCGCTGCGCGTGAGCGATCACCCGCTGGTGCGCGAACTGTGCGCGCTGGTGGGGCCGATTGTCTCGACTTCAGCCAACCCGGCAGGTTTGCCGGCAGCGCGTACTCGCTTGAAAGTGGAGCAGTATTTCCGTGGGCAAATCGACCATGTGTTGGGTGGCAACTTGGGTGGACGTAAAAACCCGAGCCTGATCCGCGACCTGGCTAGCGGCAAAATCGTACGCCCGGCGTAATGAGTTGCAGCCCAACCGATCTTGTAGCAGCTGCCGAAGGAACGAGGCTGCGTCCGGTTGCGAAGCAATCGTAAAACCTGAGTCCGAGATTTTTCTGAACGACCACAGTGTCTGGTTTTACGACGGCTGCGCCGCCGAACGCAGCCTCGCTCCTACGGCAGCTGCTACGAATTTGTTTTAAGGCAACAAAATCGTCGATCCCGTGGTTCGGCGCGCCGACAGTTCCGTCTGCGCCTTGGCCGCATCAGCCAACGCAAAACGCTGGCTGATATCAACCTTGATTGCACCGCTGCGGATCATCGCAAACAGCTCATCGGCCATCGCTTGCAGGTTTTCGGCGCTATTGGCGTAGGTCGCCAACGTCGGTCGAGTGACATACAGCGAGCCCTTCTGCGACAAGATCCCCAGGTTGACTCCCGTTACCGCGCCTGAAGCATTACCAAAGCTGACCATCAGCCCACGTGGTGCTACGCAGTCCAGTGACGTTAGCCAGGTGTCCTTGCCTACACCGTCGTAAACCACCGGGCACTTCTTGCCGTCGGTCAATTCCAGTACACGCTTGGCAACATCCTCGTGGCTGTAGTCGATGGTTTCCCACGCGCCCAGAGCTTTGGCGTGCGCGGCTTTTTCGGCTGAGCTGACCGTGCCGATCAATTTCACGCCCAAGGCTTTCGCCCATTGGCAGGCAATCGAACCTACCCCGCCTGCAGCAGCGTGGAACAGGATGGTTTCACCCCCTTTGAGTTCGTAGGTCTGACGCAGCAGGTACTGGGTTGTCAGGCCCTTGAGCATCACGGCGGCGGCTTGTTCAAAGGAAATATCCTCGGGCAGTTTCACCACATTGGCTGCAGGCAAAACGTGCAGTTCACTGTATGCCCCCAGCGGCCCGGTGCCGTAAGCGACGCGATCGCCGACGTTCACGTTGCGCACGTCACTGCCCACCGCATCAACGATCCCTGCCCCTTCATTGCCCAGCCCGGACGGCAGTTCAGCCAGCGGGTACAAGCCACCCCGGTAATAGGTATCGATGAAATTCAGACCGATGGCCTGATTGCGCACCCGAACTTGCTGCGGACCCGGCTCGGCGGGTTGGTAATCGACATACTCAAGCACTTCAGGGCCGCCGTGGGCCCGAAACTGGATACGCTTTGCCATCTGCACTGTCCTCGCTCATTTCACGAAGCCACCATCCAACGCTGAAGCGTGATCTTCGTCAACTGCGGTGAGCCGGAGTGCGGTGTTATGCTAGCCCCCCTTTGCCGCCGGCCCCGCACGCCGCGTCGCTTTGCCCGATTTAAGGTGATGTCATGACTACTCGCACCGAGGCTGTAAAAGCCTACCTGCTCGACCTTCAAGACCGCATTTGCAACGCATTGCAAACGGAAGACGGCGGCACCCAGTTCGTTGAAGACGCCTGGGAGCGCCCGGCGGGTGGTGGCGGTCGTACCCGTGTAATCGAAAACGGCCACGTCATCGAGAAAGGCGGCGTCAACTTTTCCCATGTGTTTGGCAGCGGCCTGCCACCGTCGGCCAGTGCTCATCGCCCTGAACTTGCGGGCCGTGGCTTTGAAGCCCTCGGTGTGTCGCTGGTGATCCACCCGCACAACCCGCATGTGCCAACTTCCCACGCCAACGTACGTTTTTTCATCGCTGAGAAAGAAGGCGAAGAACCGGTCTGGTGGTTCGGTGGCGGCTTTGACCTCACCCCTTACTATGGCGTTGAAGAAGACTGCGTGCACTGGCACCGCGTGGCCGAGCAGGCCTGTGCGCCATTTGGGGCCGATGTGTACCCGCGCTACAAGGCGTGGTGTGACACCTACTTCCATATCAAGCATCGCAATGAGCCCCGTGGTATTGGCGGCCTGTTTTTTGATGACCTGAACGAGTGGGATTTCGACACCTGTTTCGCTTTTATTCGCGCCATTGGTGATGCCTATATCGACGCCTACCTGCCGATCGTTCAGCGCCGCAAAAACGACGAATACACTGCCCAGCAGCGTGAGTTCCAGGAATTCCGCCGTGGACGCTATGTGGAATTCAACCTGGTCTATGACCGTGGCACCCTGTTTGGCCTGCAATCGGGCGGTCGCACCGAGTCGATCCTGATGTCCCTGCCACCGCAAGTGCGCTGGGCTTATGACTGGAAAGCGGAACCGGAAAGCCCGGAAGCGCGCCTGACGGATTACTTCCTGCAAGACCGCGACTGGTTGGCCAACGCCTGACACTGCCCGAGGAGCTTGCCTGATGGACCGTTACGTTGTTTTTGGTAACCCGATTGCCCATAGCAAATCCCCGGTGCTGCATCGCCTGTTTGCCGAGCAAACTGGCCAGGCCATGCAGTACGACACCTTGCTGGCACCACTGGATGATTTTGCTGGCTGCGCAACGCAGTTTTTCCTGCAGGGGCGTGGCGCCAATGTGACAGTGCCCTTCAAAGAAGACGCCTACCGCCTGGCGGATCAACTGACAGCTCGGGCCCAGCGAGCAGGAGCGGTCAACACCCTGAGCAAATTGGCCGATGGCGTTTTGCTGGGGGACAACACCGATGGTGCAGGGCTGGTGCGCGACCTGACGGTCAATGCCGGTTTCAGCCTCAAGGGTAAGCGCATCCTGATCCTGGGCGCGGGCGGTGCGGTGCGGGGTGCGCTGGAGCCGTTGCTGGCTGAAGGGCCGGCCTCGGTCACCATCGCCAACCGCACTGTTGAAAAAGCCGAGTTGCTGGCCGAGTTGTTCAGCGACCTGGGCCCGGTGGCTGCAAGCGGTTTTGACTGGCTGCACGAGCCGGTCGACCTGATTATCAATGCCACCTCGGCCAGCCTGAGCGGCGAACTGCCCCCCATTGCCAGCAGCCTGATCGAGCCGGGTAAAACCCTGTGCTACGACATGATGTATAGCAAGGAGCCGACGCCGTTTTGCGTGTGGGCCAGCGGGCATGGCGCGGGTCAGGTGATGGATGGTTTGGGCATGCTGGCCGAACAGGCCGCCGAGGCGTTTTATCTGTGGCGCGGGGTGCGTCCGGATACTGCACCGGCGCTGGCTGAATTGCGCCGGTTGCTGGCGCTTTAAAGCAGCCCTCTCCCTCCGGGAGAGGGCGGGGTGAGGGCAAGAGGTACTTATGCAGCGAATCAAGGGCTACCACGCCCATGTCTACTTCGACGCTTCGACCATCGATCAGGCGCGCGCCTTGTGCGAAGAGGCCAGGCGACTGTTTGGCGTCACCATGGGCCGCGTCCACGAGCGCCCGGTTGGCCCGCACCCGGACTGGAGCTGCCAGCTGGCTTTCGGCCCTGAACTGATCGGCATCGTCCTGCCGTGGCTGGCGCTCTACCGGCACGGTCTGGTGGTGTTTTTGCATCCCGATACCGGCAACGACCTGCTGGACCACACCGACCATGCTATCTGGATGGGCGCGATTCGGTCGCTGGACTTGTCTGTTTTTTAAACGGGGGCGCGCAGTTCTGCGCCCGGTTTAACCCTCTCCTACATACTATTTTTAGTTACGGAAATATCCGACATTAAGAACGGCGGCTTCGCTGTGGTCATATTTTGGTACCAGGCCTAAAGTTTTCAGGGCGTTAAGGTTTTTAATCTCGCTCTTGGATGGGGTATGGAAATGACACGTCCAAAAACCATGTTCCGCGCTGAGCTATGAAGATTGAATTTTGTTGGTCGCTATATTTATTACTCCTGTGGAAATGGCGATACATCAGTAATATTGGAGGCTGGTAGTGCGTAGATATCTTCAAGGTGGGCTTATATCACTGGTGTTTGCTTGGGGCTCAATGCCCGCCCATGCAGCTTGCACGTTTGTTAATGAAAAAACGAATATCAGTGTTTTTTCCTTTGATGTTTCGGATAAGGATTGCGAGCTTATTGATTTTAACGGTGAAAGCGTGGTCACTCTTCGTGTTGAGTATCCATCCATGAAGTTGGTTGATTATAAAAATAAATCTAACAATGTAATGGTGTTAGTTTTATTTCCTATATCCGTTCCTCCGTTTGATATAAATCGAGCCACCCGAACATTAAAAACCATTGCGTCTTTTGATGGGGTTGAACTGTTAGAGGATAGTGAAAAGACTTATAGAGTTGCGGGCCGTGATGGAAGCAATGCATATATATATGAGTGGGACCTGATTTATATGGGAAAAAGAGCGTACAAAAGTACTTTTGGGATTGACTATTTGTTTAGCCGTGAGATTTCCAACCTTAAAGAAGCCGATGTTTTTGTGTTGAATTTTCTGGATCGTTTTTTAATTAATTAAGGAGGCGCCAATATGGTGCAAATACCTCTGGCACCCGCGGATATCAAATACCTGGAACATAGACTCGCCGTGAAAGACTACGCGGGAGGATACCATTACTTATATAATGTTGCTCAAAAAGCTATTGCCAACCAGGCCGATGGCGAAGTGAGAGACCAGATGTTGATGACGGCTAACTGGCTTATGGCTGCAAAATCTATCAATAATATTGACGGAAGCTTTGCAAGCGAACTGGTTTCCAATTCCATGCGATATGCAGTTGAGCGCTCCGGAAGGAAATTCACTTCGCGTATGTATAAAAATGCTTCTGACAGATTAGCCCACCAAGTTATTGCGGATTTTATTCACGCTAAAGGCATTTTGCCAATTAAAGATGTGATCAAAAGAGACGTGCAAGCCGCAGTAAAATACTTAGGTTTGGAACCATGGCAATGGGCCGGGACGCTCGGTGATGAGTTTCCTGTGTGGGGGGGTGGACTAGGGCATAATTACGTTGAGATTCCGGGCCGTAACTTTTTAGAGCAAATGGAAAATTATGCCACGGTATTTATACAAAATGCCGCTGCTATTGGGATGATTTTCGAAAAGTATTTTGGCAATGCCTCAATGATTATACCTATTGTCATAAAGATAGTATTTGAAGATTTATTAGTAAAAGGTGTAGAAGTTGATATTTCACTGCCTGTGATTCCAGGTGGCGGTATAAGTAACGGTACGGCTGGTAGTCTTGACAGTGGCGGAAGTGGGGGGGCAGGTGGCGCTACTTCTGCATCGAACGGCTACAGCACAGGCGGAGGGGTACCTGTGACAAATATCGAAAGGCCAGCTGCTAATGTTGATATTTCTTTGGAAAGTGTTGGAGGTCTCAACTATATAACGCCAGAACAAATTGCAAGAATGAAATGCGCCTTAGAAAACAAAGTAGACCCTTTGATTTTGGATCTGGGTGGGGCCGGAGCAAAACTCACCAACCCTCATGCCTCTCCTGTTCATTTCGACATGAACAACGACGGCGAGAAGGTGCAAACGGGGTGGAGCAGCCCTGACGAAGGTATGGTTGTTTTGGACCTTGATGGAAACGGAAAAATTGATAATGTCTCGGAGTTGATGTCAGAGTATTTTGGTGCCGAACAAGGAAGCCGAGATTCTCCGAGTAAAAAGAACTTTGATAATGCATTTGATGCACTGCGCAGCCTGGATAGCAACAAAGACCTTAAATTTGATAACCAGGATGAACGCTGGGGCGATGTGAGGGTTTGGGTTGATGCCAATCATGATGGCCAAAGCAGGATTGAGTCGACTGGTACAAGCGAGTTACATTCGCTGGACGAGTTAAGTATTTCACAGATTGATCTGAACTATACAAGGCCATTAGCAGATGCTCGAAATGGTAATGATATTGTAGGTGTCAGTGGTTTTACTCAAAAGGGTGAAATTAAAGAAGCAGTGGCCGTTAATTTCTCGACGATAACTCCCGATGAGCCATCGGCAGAGACATTGAAAAGTTAAATTGATATAAATATCCGTTGAAAGAAAGCATGATTTATCTGTCGATTGATTTTTATCTAGGTTCTATTGTTAACTTCGATGTATGAAAGAGAGTGTTTGTAGTCTTAAATTTTTGATAACTGTAATCGGGTAACATTATCAGGTGTTCTTTGTGAATCTCTGTTTGTTCGTATTGGTGCTTGTAGATTGCGGGCGCCAATGCGAGATAAGTCTCTGGGACCACTTCAATCAATAGGGTCCCCCCCTCTGCTGTAAATTCGTCGGTACTTTCCTCCTGAGGCACTACTGATCGGCGTCTAAATCAGTCTATTTTTTGATCACTGCGCTTCTGCGAACATTTTTTTTGGATTTTTTTTCAGCGCCCGAAATTCCCGTTTTCTTTTGCCGCCTCTCCCCCCTGATAGCCCCACGCTATAAAGGCTGAACGATGATCATGGCCATGTGTCATACCTTGCCATGAGCTAACGTATCAGGCGTGCAGCTGCGGGCAGCGATTAGTGCTGAAAGGCCATCCATGTTTAACTTGAATGCTTGTTCAAGTTAAACCGGTGGTCCGCTGCCCGCTCACAACAGGAGGCTAACCCTTGCCGAATCCGCTCTTTTTGATCCCGTTTTACCTCTATAAGGTGCACATCCAATGAGTGTACCGATCACGTCCGAGACGTCCTCGATCCGCATGAACCCGCCGGTGTTCTACTTTGCCGCCGCGTTTATCCTGATCTTCGGTGTGGTGGTCATCGCCATGCCTGCCGCTGCCGGCGAATGGCTGCTGGCCGCACAAAACTGGGCGGCCAACACGGTCGGCTGGTACTACATGTTAGCGATGACCCTGTATCTGATCTTCGTGGTCGTCACCGCCTTGTCCGGCTACGGCAAGATCAAGCTCGGTGCCGACCACGACGAACCCGAGTTCAGTTACCTGTCCTGGGCGGGCATGTTGTTCGCCGCCGGGATCAGCATCACGCTATTTTTCTTCTGTGTGTCCGAACCCCTCACCCATATGCTCAACCCGCCGCAGGGCCCGGCCGGCAATGCCGAGGCTGCGCGCCAGGGCATGCAGCTGCTGTTCCTGCACTGGGGCCTGCACGGCTGGGGGGTGTTCGCGTTCGTCGGCATGGCACTGGCCTACTTCGCCTACCGGCATAACCTGCCGCTGGCGCTGCGCTCGGCGCTCTACCCGCTGATCGGCAAGCGCATCAACGGCCCCATCGGTTATGCGGTGGATGGTTTCGGCATTATCGCCACGGTGTTCGGTCTGGGCGCCGACATGGGCTTTGGGGTGCTGCACCTCAATTCCGGCCTCGACTACCTGTTCGGCATGCCCCATACCCAATGGGTGCAAGTGGGCCTGATCACGTTGATGATGGGCGCCGCGATTCTGGTGGCCATTGCCGGTGTCGACAAGGGCGTACGGGTGATGTCCGACATCAACATGCTGCTGGCCTGTGCCCTGCTGCTGTTTGTGTTGTTCGCCGGCCCCACCCAGCACTTGCTCAACACTCTGGTGCAGAACATCGGTGACTACCTGGGTGCACTGCCCACCAAGAGTTTCGATGTGTATGCCTACGACAAGCCAAGTGACTGGTTGGGCGGCTGGACCGTGTTCTATTGGGCCTGGTGGATCGCATGGTCGCCCTTTGTAGGCCTGTTTATTGCGCGTATTTCCCGTGGCCGGACCATCCGCGAGTTCGTGTTCGGCGTGCTGCTGATTCCACTGGGCTTCACCCTGGCGTGGATGTCTATTTTCGGCAACAGCGCCATCGACCAGGTGCTCAACCACGGTATGGTTGCCCTCGGCCAGTCGGCTATCGATGACCCGTCGCGTACGCTGTACCTGCTGCTTGAGACCTACCCGTGGAGCAAGACCGTTATCGCGGTGACGGTGTTTATCAGCTTCGTGTTCTTCGTGACCTCGGCTGACTCCGGTACTGTGGTGCTGTCCACCCTCTCGGCCCGTGGCAATAACGCGGACGAAGACGGCCCGAAATGGCTGCGGGTGTTCTGGGGCGCGATGACTGCGCTGGTGACCAGTGCGCTGCTGTTCTCAGGCAGTATCGATGCGCTCAAGTCAGCGGTAGTACTGACCTCGTTACCGTTCTCGCTGATTTTGCTGCTGATGATGTGGGGCCTGCACAAGGCGTTCTACCTTGAGTCGCAGAAGAAGATTGCGCAGACCCACTCCCTGGCACCCGTTTCGCACTCGCGTCGTGGTGGCTGGCGCCAGCGCTTGAGCCAGGCCGTGCACTTCCCGTCGCGGGACGAGGTGTACCGCTTTATGGACACCACCGTGCGCCCGGCGATTGAAGAAGTGAGCGCTGTGTTCCGGGAGAAAGGCCTTAACGTTGTCACCCAGCCAGACCCGGCCAACGACAACGTGAGCCTGGAAATCGGTCATGGGGATGAACATCCGTTTATCTACCAGGTGCAGATGCGTGGCTACTTCACGCCGTCCTTCGCCCGGGGTGGCTTCGGCAAAAAGGAGCAACTGCGTAATCGCCGTTACTACCGTGCTGAAGTGCATCTGGCCGAAGGCAGCCAGGACTACGACCTGACGGGCTACACCAAAGAGCAGATCATCAACGACATCCTCGACCAGTACGAACGCCATCTGCAGTTCTTGCATTTGGTGCGCTGATTGGTTTGGTGGTGATTCAGGCTGCTGTGATGGCCTGAGTCACCGGGCTGATGCCATCGCGAGCAAGCCCGCTCCCACAGGTTTTGGGTGTTCTCACCATGTGTGGATGCTCGTCAAACCTGTGGGAGCGGGCTTGCTCGCGATGCAGGCGCTGCGATTTCTACAGACCTTTCGCGCACTTATGTGGGATCGGGCTTTCACCCGCGTTACCCCATTGTGATGCCCCAAGCGGGCTGCCTATAGTCCGCTCCATCGCTGAACATCAGCGATCAGGCGTGCAAGCCTGACTCTCAGATTTCCAACTTTTCATTTCGCTTGGTAGGCTCTGCGCCTGCAATCGGCGTTATGGCGGTTGTGCGCGGGAGATCTTCGGGTCTGCCGGGTTATCTGGGACCGGTCTTGCACACCCGAGCACAATTGCTAGCCTCTTTCTGCGTGCAAGCTGATTGAGGTGGCTCCTTTTCTTAGGAGTTAAAGCATGTCCCAGTACGTTCCCCAAGCCGACAATCCCGTCGGTTCCCACGTTTTATTGATCGATCCCCGCGCCTCTGTATCTGCCCTGCTGGCCTGTGCCGAGCAGCGCATTCAGGCGGCCAAGAATTTGTTGCGCTGTTTATCGCTGATGAGCGGCCACAGCCATGACCCCCAGGATTTGAGCGCGATTTTCAGGCACAAAAAACCCCGAAGGGCTTACGCCGTTCGGGGCTGTGAATCACCCATGATTTACAACTTGGCGATGGACACTTCAGTGGACTTTACGAACGCGATCACTTCGCTACCGACCACCAGCTCCAGCTCCTTCACCGAGCGGGTGGTGATCACCGAAGTCACGATGCCCGACGCCGTTTGTACGTCGATTTCCGACAGCACGTCGCCCAGTACGATTTCCTTGATGTGGCCTTTGAACTGGTTGCGAACGTTGATGGCTTTAATGGTCATGGTGTCGATTCCTGTCTTGGGATAGAAAGTGGGTTTATTGCGCCCAGCGCAGTTGCGTAGGCAGCGGTGCAACGGGTTCCGGCTCAGGTGGCGAGCCAGGCAGTGCAAGAACACGGTTCAGTACTTCGGTTTCCAGTGCCGCCAGACGATGCGAGCCGCGTAGCCGTGGGCGTTGCAGGTCGACCGTGAGGTCCAGCCCTACCTGGCCTTCTTCAATCAAAATGACACGGTCGGCAATCGCGACGGCTTCGCTCACGTCATGGGTCACCAGCAATACGGTAAAACCATGCTGGCGCCACAAGCGTTCAATCAGTTGCTGCATTTCGATGCGGGTCAGGGCATCCAGCGCGCCCAGCGGCTCGTCAAGCAGCAGCAGGCGCGGTTGGTGGATCAGGGCGCGGGCCAGGGCCACGCGCTGCTTCTGACCGCCCGAGAGTGCTGCCGGCCATTCATTGGCGCGCTCGGCCAGGCCGACTTCTTCCAGTGCCTTGAGCGCCTTTGGCCGCCAGTCGCCTTTAAGGCCCAGGCCCACGTTGTCGATGACTTTTTTCCAGGGCAGTAAACGCGCTTCCTGAAACATCAGGCGCGTATCTTCACGGGCCTCTTGCAGGGGCGCACTACCGGCCAGCAACTGGCCTGCAGTGGGCTGATCCAGGCCGGCCAGCAAACGCATCAGGGTGCTTTTGCCGCACCCGCTGCGGCCTACGATGGCGACAAACTGCCCTGCCGGGATATGCAGGTTGATATCACGTAGCACCAGGCGCTCACCGAAGGCCTTCTGCAAGCCGTTGATGGCCAGCGGTATGCCCTGGCGCAAACGTGGAGGTTGTTGAGCTGTCATGCTGCACCGCCTTTAACCACTTGATACGCCGGGTGCCAGCGCAACCAGATGCGCTCCAGCCCCCGGGCTGCGGTGTCGGCCAGTTTGCCGAGCACTGCGTACAAAACAATCGCCAGCACCACCACGTCGGTTTGCAGGAACTCCCGGGCGTTCATCGCCAGGTAGCCAATGCCGGAGCTGGCGGAGATGGTTTCGGCCACGATCAACGTCAGCCACATAAAGCCCAGGGCAAAGCGCACACCCACCAGGATCGACGGCAGCGCGCCCGGCAAGATCACCTGCCAGAACAGGCTGAAACCGGACAGGCCATAGTTGCGCGCCATTTCCACCAGCGCCGGGTCAACGTTGCGGATGCCGTGGTAAGTGTTGAGGTAGATCGGGAATAAAGTCCCCAGCGCCACCAGAAAAATCTTCGCTGACTCGTCGATGCCGAACCACAGGATGACCAGCGGAATCAGCGCCAGATGCGGCACGTTGCGGATCATTTGCACCGAGCTGTCGAGCAGGCGTTCACCCCATTTCGACAGGCCGGTGATAAAGCCCAGCGCCAGACCGATGCTGCCACCGATCACAAAGCCGAGCCCGGCGCGCCAGCCGCTGATGGCCAGGTGTTTCCAGATTTCGCCACTGCGCACCAGCTCGACGCCGGCCGTGATCACGGCACTGGGGGCGGGCAGGATGCGTGTCGACAGCCAGCCCGCTGACACGGACAGCTGCCACACTGCCAGCAGCAAGACCGGCAAGGCCCAGGGCGCCAGGGTGTGACCGATATTTTTGAGGCCCGAGGCCTTGCCTGAACTCATGGCGACCTCAGCTCTGCGACGCGGCTTTAGGGAGGATGTCATTGGCGACCATTTCGCCAAACGGGCTCACGTAGCCTGCACTTTTTGGCAGTTCCGGGCGTTCGATATCCAGGTGCGGGAACAACAACTCGGCCACACGGTAGGACTCTTCCAGGTGCGGGTAACCGGAGAAAATAAAGGTGTCGATGCCCAGGTCGGCGTATTCCTGAACCCGTGCGGCCACGGTCGGACCATCCCCGACCAGCGCCGTACCAGCGCCGCCCCGTACCAGGCCCACGCCTGCCCACAGGTTAGGGCTGACTTCGAGGTTGTCGCGGCTGCCGCCGTGCAGGGCGGCCATACGCTGCTGGCCCACCGAGTCAAAGCGCGACAGCGAGGCCTGGGCACGGGCGATGGTGTCGTCGTCCAGATGCGAGATCAGTTTGTCGGCGGCCTTCCAAGCCTCCTCGTTGGTTTCACGCACAATTACGTGCAAACGAATGCCGAAACGTACTGTGCGGCCCAATTTGGCGGCCTTGGCGCGCACCTGTTCGATTTTTTCTGCAACGGCAGCCGGTGGCTCGCCCCAGGTCAGAACCATTTCCACTTGTTCGGCGGCCAGATCCTGTGCGGCTTCCGAAGACCCGCCGAAATACAGCGGTGGCCGCGGTTGCTGAATCGGCGGGTAAAGCAGCTTGGCGCCTTTGACGGTGATGTGTTCACCATCGTAGTCCACGGTTTCGCCTTCAAGCACACGGCGCCAGATGCGGGTGAACTCTACCGAGGCCTGATAACGCTCTTCGTGGCTGAGGAACAAACCATCACCGGCCAGCTCTTCCGGGTCGCCGCCGGTGACCAGGTTGAACAGGGCGCGGCCACCGGACAAACGGTCCAGGGTCGCGGCCTGACGCGCTGCAACGGTGGGCGACACAATGCCCGGGCGCAGGGCTACGAGAAATTTCAGGCGCTGGGTTACCGGAATCAGCGATGCCGCCACCAGCCATGAGTCTTCGCACGAACGACCTGTAGGAATCAGTACCCCGCCAAAGCCCAGGCGGTCAGCAGCCTGCGCGACTTGTTGCAGGTAACCGTAGTCAACGGCGCGGGCGCCTTCGGAGGTGCCAAGGTAATGGCCATCACCGTGGGTAGGCAGGAACCAGAAAATATTGAGGCTCATGGAGTGGTCTCCTAATTAGGGGCAGCAAGCGTTAGTTGGCTTTGGCCAGATTGGCCGGGGGCGTCCAGATCACGTCTTTCACAACCAGCGGCTTGGGGATCAGCTTGAGCTGGTAAAAACTGTCGGCGATTTTTTGCTGCGCGTTGACCACTTCCGGGGTCAGAAACTGTGCGCCGTAGCCTTGGCGCTTGACCGCCGTGAGGGTGATCTCAGGAGACAGGCCCAGCAGTGGTGCGACTTGTTTTGTCACGTCCTCGGGGTGGGCCTTGGCCCATTCGCCAATAGTGCGTACTTCATCGACCAGGGTTTCGATCACCTTGGGGTGCTGTTCGGCATAAGGCTTGGTAGCCAGATAGAACTGATGATTATCAGCGATGCCACTGGCGTCACGCAGGGTGCGCGCTTGCAGCTGTTGTTCGGCGGCTGCCTGGTACGGGTCCCAGATTACCCAGGCATCGACACTGCCGCGTTCAAAGGCAGCACGGGCATCGGCGGGGGGCAGGAACACGGTCTGGATATCGGTGTATTTAAGGCCGGCGTCTTCAAGGGCGCGCACCAGCAGGTAGTGCACGTTGGAGCCTTTGTTGAGGACGACTTTTTTGCCTTTGAGGTCTTTGACCGAGGTGATGGTCGAATCCTTGGGCACCAGAATCGCTTCGCTGGTGGGGGCTGGTGGCTCGTAGGCGACGTAGAGCAAGTCGGCGCCGGCGGCCTGGGCGAACACGGGCGGGGTTTCGCCGGTCACGCCGAAGTCGATGGAGCCCACGTTCAGGCCTTCAAGCAATTGCGGGCCACCGGGGAATTCGGTCCATTGCACGTCAACGCCCTGCTCGGCCAGGCGCTTGTCCAGCGTGCCTTTGGCCTTGAGCAGCATCAGCGTGCCGTATTTCTGATAGCCGATGCGCAGGGTATCGGCTTGGGCCTGGGTAACAGCACCGAAGGACACAGCCGCAGCTAAGAGTGCGACCAGACCACGACGCAAAATGACAGGGCGCATGGCGCTCTCCTTTTTTGTTGTTCGGGATTCGGGTAGCACCTGCTGGGCCGTTAGCGGATCAGTAAGGTGGTGGAGCTTTTATCGGTGGGAAAAATGCTGTTTCAGATACTCCAGCGAGCCGTCACCAGACGCTCGTTGAGGATGCTCGGGTCCAGAGGCTTGGGGCGTCGCGCCAGGGCGCTGTAGAACTGTTCGAGTGACTCTTGCAGGCGCTGTTCCAGAATCGGCACCAGTTGCGCTTGTGCGCCGCCTTCGCCGTAAGCAATCTGGCTGTCTTCGGCAAAAATGCCCTGAAGCATTTCCTGGGCCTTGAGTGCCGACAGTACTGGCTTGAGGGCGTAGTCCACGGCCAGCATGTGGGCGATGCTGCCACCGGTGGCGATAGGCAGTACCACTTTGTGGCTCAGGGCGCGTTCGGGCAGCAGGTCGAGCACGGTTTTCAGCGCGCCGCTGAACGAGGCTTTGTACACCGGGGTGGCAATCACCAGGCCATCGGCGTTTTCGATCTGTTGCAACAGGTCGATGATTTTCGGGCTGTCGAAGCGTGCGTGCAGCAAGTCCTCGGCCGGAAAGTCGCGTACCTGATAGCTCACCACTTCAACGCCTTGCTGGTTGAGCCAGCGTTTGGCGTGGTCCAGCAACACTCCTGAGCGGGAACGTTGGCTTGGGCTTCCTCCGAGTGTCACGACCAGCATCTAGACGTTTCCTTGAATGAATATGTGCAATTCGCTGTCAGCGTTTTCGCTTGAGTGAACAGACCATAACAGGTGATTTATATATCTATAAATCATATTTATTCATTTGTTTATTCTTAAAATGCATATGCCTTTTTGTTAAATCGAAAGCAAAAAAAGGCCGTCGAAACGGCCAAAAACCCTGTTGAAGACACGGTTGCATGTTTGTGGGAGCGGGCTTGCTCGCGATGGGATCGGCGCGGTGTATCAGAAAAAACCGCGGCGCCATCATCGCGAGCAAGCCCGCTCCCACAGGGTATGAGGTTGGTTTTACTTGTTCGGCTGCGGCGTCAGGCGCAGGTAGGGCTTAACGGCGCGGTAGCCCTTGGGGAAGCGACGCTTGATTTCGTCTTCGTCCTTGAGCGACGGCACGATCACGACCTCGTCACCGTCCTGCCAGTTGGCCGGGGTGGCCACTTTGTGGCTGTCGGTCAGTTGCAACGAGTCGATCACCCGCAAAATTTCGTTGAAGTTGCGACCGGTGCTGGCCGGGTAGGTAATGGTCAGACGGATTTTTTTGTTCGGATCAATTACGAACAACGAGCGCACGGTCAGGGTGTCGCTGGCATTGGGGTGAATCAGGTCGTAGAGGTCAGACACCTTGCGATCGGCATCGGCCAGGATCGGGAAGTTGACCAGGGTATTCTGGGTTTCGTTGATGTCTTCGATCCACTTGTGGTGCGAATCCACCGGGTCTACCGACAGTGCGATGGCTTTGACGCCGCGCTTGGCAAACTCGTCCTTGAGCTTGGCGGTGAAGCCCAGTTCGGTGGTGCACACCGGGGTGAAGTCCGCCGGGTGCGAAAACAACACGCCCCAGCTGTCGCCCAGCCATTCATGGAAACGGATCTTGCCGGCGCTGGAATCCTGTTCGAAATCGGGGGCGATGTCGCCGAGTCTGAGGCTCATGGTGCAGCTCCTTTTTATTGGCAATGGCGGGGCGTGATGGAGCCACTCTGCCTGCCTCTGGAGCTAATTAAAAAGAATAAATATCGATTTGATTAGAACAAAAAGAGATATTAAAAACTGTTTCATTGGACGCAGCCCAGGCGTGGGGCCACTGTGGGTTCTGGTTTAGGCAAGGGGAGCGGCAGGGAGCTGCGACTATTAATGTGTTGCGAATTGACCGTTGAGGTCTTCGGTAAACACCCTGCCCGGCATTGCGCCGGGCAGGATTTTTCTTACTTTGTACTAAATCACGCTTACAGCAACGGGATCGAGTAGCTCACGATCAGACGGTTTTCGTCCTGGTCGCGCTGGCCAGCAATATCGTTGCGCCACATGGCGTTTTTCCACATGAAGCCCAGAT
Organism: Pseudomonas sp. WS 5051; assembly: GCF_012985715.1. Classification (NCBI taxonomy): domain Bacteria; kingdom Pseudomonadati; phylum Pseudomonadota; class Gammaproteobacteria; order Pseudomonadales; family Pseudomonadaceae; genus Pseudomonas; species Pseudomonas sp. WS 5051. The sequence continues at coordinate 459,862 of NZ_JAAQWV010000003.1, read as the reverse complement.
TTTTCAGCGTGCCTTCCTGGATCACGTAAGCCACGGTGATATCGCGTTCCCACTCGGAAGAGCCATTGCTGGTTTGCACATTTTTGCTGTTGTAGGTGTCGATATTGTCGCCACGCAGGTAAACCGCGCCCGCCGTCAGGCCAGGTACGCCGACTTTGGCGAAGTCATACGAGTAACGCGCCTGCCAGGTACGCTCGCCAGCACGGGCGAACTTCGAGATCTGCATATCGGTAGGGATGTACGCCGATGCACCGTCGCCCTGGTTCAGGAACGGGAAGTCGCTGCTGCCGTTACTCACCTGATAACCGCCACCAAAGGTGTGACCTTCAACGGTGTACAGGAACAGGCCGCTGATCAGGTTGTTGTCGACCTTGCCCTTGCCGCTACCTGCAGAGCTGTTGGCGTAATCACCGGTGGTGTAATACGCAGAGTCGTGGCCGTTCTTGCCGTCGTCGGTGCTGTTGAAGTAGCGCAGGTCAGATTTCAACACGCCCGGACCGATGGACCAGTTGTGAACCAGGCCCAGGAAGTTTTGTTTGTAGAAATCTTCCAGGTTGCCGTAGTAGTACTGCAGCAACAGGTCTTTGTTGACCTTGTAGTCCACACCGCCGTAGTAGAACTTGTTAACGAACTTGCCCGTAATGGAATTGTTCGCGCCGGCAATCGACAGGCCTTCGTTGTTGCTCGAGTTACGGCCCTTGGCGTGCTCGATCTGGCCGCCGGTGAAGGTCAGGTCCTTGAATTCGCTGGAAGTGATCTGGCCACCCTGGAAGGTTTGCGGCAGCATGCGACCGTCGTTGCTAACGATAACCGGCAGTTTAGGCTGCAGGGTACCGATGCGCAGTTCGGTCTGGGACACCTTGGCTTTTGCGGTCAGGCCCAGGCTGGAGAAATCGTCTACAGCGTGGTTGCCATCGCTTGGGAACACCGAACCGCCATAGTTTGCGCCGTTAGGGTTGCCGTGTTTGCCAGCGCTGGAGTCGAGCTTGACGCCCAACAGGCCAATGGCATCAATACCGAAACCGACTGTGCCCTGGGTGAACCCCGAAGTGAAGTCCAGCTGGAAGCCCTGGCCCCATTCTTCAGTCTTGCTTTGCGCACCGGCAGCTTTGGTGCCCGAGTCACGGTTATCGTTATTGATATAGAAGTTACGCAGCTTCAGCGTGGCCTTGCTGTCTTCGATAAAGCCGGCAGCGCTGGCTTGTTGTGCCAACAATCCTACGGCCACAGCGATGGCCAAGGTGGACTTGTGCATTGTGTTGCTCCTTTGCGTTTCTAATTTTTGTAGTTCCTCAGCCCCGGATCTGATGCCTGGGTGCTGCAGATGCGCGATTAGCGCCAGACGGTGACCGGCAAGTCAATCGCAACCCATCATGGCTACGACCTTTGTCTAATCATTCGTCGTTTGTGCGCAGATTAATGACTATTTAATAAACCTAAAAAGAATTGTTTCTGATCTTTTCAGATCAAATAGGCATATAGCAGGGTTTCTCCTACACGCGCGCGTGGGAATGCTATCGGTCTTTTGTCTAATTTCTAAACATAATTTCATGAATCTTTTAATAGCCTTTGGTTATTAAACACTCGACCTAATCACCCGCTGGCTAAAACGCCCTGGCAGTTAGGGCGCGGGTGCGCGCCTGTATGTTGCGTAACTACATAAGCTAATGCTTAAAAGTTATTTATTTACTGATTCTTAGATCATTTAACCTCGCATCCAGCCGATATCCGGCCACCTGCCGAGGAGCTACCTGATGAAACTGCACTCTCCCCTACGCCTTTTGGCTGCTTTGTCTCTGGCGGGTGCCAGCTTCTTCGCGCAGGCTGCCAGCTCGGATGTCACCGTGGCTTACCAAACCACCGTTGACCCGGCCAAAGTCGCCCAGGCCGACGGTGCTTACGAAAAAGCCACTGACGCCAAGATCAACTGGCGCAAATTCGATAACGGCGCAGACATCATTGCGGCCATTGCCTCGGGTGATGTGCAGATTGCCTACCTGGGTTCGAGCCCGCTCACCGCCGCCGTGACCCGTAACGTACCGGTCGAAACCTTTTTGATCGCCACTCAGTTGGGCGGTTCTGAAGCCCTGGTCGCCCGCAACGGCTCCGGTATCAACGGCCCGCAGGACCTGGTCGGCAAAAAAGTAGCCGTGCCGTTTGTGTCCACCGGTCACTACAGCCTGCTGGCTGCATTGAAGCACTGGAACATCGACCCTTCGAAAGTACAGATTCTGAATCTCGCACCGCCTGCCATTGTCGCGGCCTGGAAGCGTGGCGATATTGACGCCACCTACGTATGGGACCCGGCTTTGGGCACTGCCAAAGAGAACGGCAAAGTGCTGATCACTTCCGGTGAGCTGGGCAAGCTCGGTGCGCCGACTTTTGATGCCTGGATCGTGCGCAAGGACTACGCCGCCAAGCACCCGGAAGTCGTTAAGCAGTTCGCCAAAGTGACTCTGGATGCCTACGCCGACTACCACAAGGACCCTAAAGCCTGGCTGGCCAATCAGGGCAATATCGACAAGGTTGTGAAGCTCTCGGGCGCCAAGGCGGCCGATATCCCGCTGCTGCTGCAAGGCAACGTCTACCCGTTGGCGGCTGATCAGGTGGTATTGCTGGGCGCACCGACTACCAAAGCCCTGGCCGACACTGCTGCCTTCCTGAAAGAGCAGAAAAAAGTCGACGCTGTACTGCCGGACTACGCGCCGTCGGTCAACGCCACTTTTGTTACTCAATAATCAACGCCGCTGAGGAGTCGACCGTCATGGCCTTGTTAACACTGGAGCGCATCAGCGCACAGTACCCGGGCGCCGCTGAGCCGGTGCTGTCGGATATTTCCGTCAGCCTCGGGCCACAGCAACTGCTGGTCGCACTTGGCCCGTCGGGCAGCGGCAAGACCTCCTTGTTGAACCTGATCGCTGGCTTCGTCGAGCCCAGCGCTGGTCGAATTACCCTCGACAACGTACCCGTCCACGGCCCGAGTGCCGAGCGCGGTGTGGTGTTTCAGGATGATGTGTTGCTGCCCTGGCAAGACGTACTGGCCAACGTGGCTTTCGGCCTTGAACTGGCCGGTGTGCCACGGGACAAGCGCGAAGCCCGTGCCCGTGAAATGCTTTCGCTGGTGGATTTGTCCGGCTTTGAAAAGCGCCGCGTATGGGAGCTGTCTGGCGGTCAAAAACAGCGGGTGGGCCTGGCCCGCGCGCTGGCTGCCGACCCTCGCGTATTGCTGATGGATGAGCCCTTCGGTGCCCTCGATGCGTTCACCCGTGAGCAGATGCAGGAACTGTTGCTGCAAGTGTGCCGACGTACCGACAAGCCGGTATTTCTGATTACCCACGACATTGAAGAAGCGGTGTTTCTGGCCACTGACCTGATTTTGCTGGCGCCCAACCCCGGCCGCATTGTTGAGCGTCTGAGCCTGGATTTTGGCCAGCGCTACAACGCTGGCGAATCGGCACGTTCGATCAAGTCCGACCCTCGCTTTATTGAAACCCGTGAGCACGTGCTTGATCGCGTGTTTTCACAACGCGGTGCCGCCCAGCGGCAGGAGCGCGCATGAGCAGTTATGAAGCAGTCGCCGCCAACCCGGTTGCCGCGCCCCACACCCCACGCCCGGTCAAGCGCAGCCTGAGCACACGCTGGATCAGCGTGCTGACCCTCGTCACCCTGATCGCCGTATGGTGGGCCGTTACCGCTGCCGGGCTGATTGAACCCCTGTTTCTGCCGCCGCCCTCTGCCGTGTTGCAAAAAGGCTGGCTGCTGGCGACCACGGGCTATATGGATTCCACCCTGTGGCAGCACCTGGGCGCGAGCTTGAGCCGTATCGGCCTGGGTCTGGGCTTTGCGATTCTGACAGCAGTGCCGGTGGGCATCGCCATTGGCCACAACCGCATTGCGCGGGGGATTTTCGATCCGCTGATCGAGTTCTATCGCCCAATCCCGCCATTGGCCTATTTGCCACTGATCGTGATCTGGTGCGGTATTGGCGAGCTGTCGAAAGTGCTGCTGATTTACCTGGCGATTTTCGCCCCGATCGCGATTGCCACCGCCACCGGCGTGCGTACCGTTGACCCGGCCAAGGTCCGTGCTGCGCAGTCGTTGGGTGCGACGCGCTGGCAGTTGATTCGCCATGTGATTTTGCCGAGCGCCTTGCCGGATATCTTGACCGGTGTGCGTATCGGTCTGGGCGTGGGCTGGTCGACGCTGGTGGCCGCCGAACTGATCGCCGCCACCAGTGGCCTGGGTTTTATGGTGCAGTCCGCCGCGCAGTTCCTGGTGACCGATGTGGTGGTACTGGGGATTCTGGTGATAGCCATCATCGCCTTTGCCATGGAAATGGGCCTGCGCGCCCTGCAACGCAAGCTGGTGCCGTGGCACGGCCAGGCTCACTAACAACAGAACTCGACGCTGATTAATCGGCGCGCTGATTAAGAGAGAGATCATGAGCCTGACCATTACCCCGATTAGCTCTGCCCTGGGCGCCCAGATTGAGGGTGTCGACCTGACTCAACCGCTGAGCCTTGAGCACCGTGATGCCATCGAGCAAGCATTGCTTGAGCATCATGTGGTGTTTTTCAAGAACCAGTCGATTACACCGCAGCAGCAGGCCCGTTTTGCCGCCAATTTTGGCGACCTGCATATTCACCCGATCTACCCCAACGTGCCTGGCCAGCCGGAAGTGCTGGTGCTGGACACCGCCGTGACTGACGTGCGTGACAACGCGGTATGGCACACCGACGTGACCTTTTTGCCAACCCCGGCCATGGGCGCGGTATTGAGTGCCAAGCAACTGCCGGCTTTTGGTGGTGACACGTTGTGGGCAGCCGGTATTGCCGCTTTTGAAGGGTTGTCGAAACCGTTGCAGGTGCTGCTCGATGGGCTGACCGCAACGCACGATTTCACCAAGTCATTCCCGCTGGAGCGCTTTGGTTCGACCCCGGAAGATTTGGCACGCTGGGAACAGACCCGCAAAAATAACCCGCCGCTGTCGCACCCGGTTATCCGCACCCACCCGGTAAGCGGGCGCAAGTCGTTGTTCGTCAACGAAGGTTTCACCACGCGCATCAATGAACTGTCTGAAGCAGAGAGCGAAGCGATCCTGAAGTTGCTGTTTGCCCATGCCACCCGCCCGGAATACACCATTCGCTGGCGCTGGCAGGAGAACGATGTGGCGTTTTGGGATAACCGCGTAACCCAGCATTACGCCGTGGACGATTACCGTCCGAACCGCCGTGTGATGCACCGTGCAACGATTTTGGGTGATGCTCCGTTCTGATGAGCGCGGGATGACGTGTAGCCGCTGACGAGCGCAGCGGCATGAACACTGCAACTGTGGGAGCGAGCCTGCTCGCTCCCACAATAGGGCTTGACCTGCAACAGAGTATCTACAGGTTTACCGTCGGGCTCTTGCGTTTCGGCAAAAACGGCGGCAAATACAACCCCAGATAAGCATCCACCACGCGCATGCCTTCTTCGGCCATACGCGGGGTGATGCTGTCGTGCAGCTGGATGGAGCGTGCATACACGCGGTCGCCCAGCTCCATCGCCAGGGCAAACACGTCCACGTCCTGTGGCAGTGCTGGCAATTCAAAGTGGCGCATAAACAGCGCGTGCATCAATTGCCCCAGCTCAAGGTCGTGCTGGCGGTCGGCTTGTGTGACTTCGGTAAGGCCATGCTGGGCGAGAATTAACTGCCGGGCGGCTGCATCTTCGTTGTAGATCGTCAGCATTCGGTGTTCAACAATGTGCGAAAGATCGCGCCAGTCTTTCAACGCATCATGCTCGATCGGCGCCTGCAGACAGGCGCGGAAGGCTGCGTGAATATCACCGGTCAGCGCCTCAAGGAGCGCGGGTACGCCCGCGAAAAAGTGATAAACCGACGACGGCGGGATTTGTGCGTGCTCTGCCACGTTGTAAATCGACAGGCTGGATACGCCCTGCGCCGTCAGCAGCGTGCGGGCAGCGTCAAGTATCGTGTCGATGCGGCCCTGGCTGCGAGCGCGTGGCTTTCGGGGTGTGGCGCGGCTGGACATCAGCGTCTCCTCAAGGGCAGCCGGCATTGTAGACCTGTGAGCATGAAAAAACGCCGCGGGCTGTAAGGCCGGCGGCGTTTTTCGTGGACTGCAATCGCTTACACGGTATGCAAGTACCAGTTGTATTCGAGATCGGAGATGGAGTGTTCAAACTCTTCCAGCTCGCTCTCTTTACAGGCGACAAAAATATCGATGTATTTCGGGTCGATATATTTGGCCATCACTTCGCTGTCATCCAGCTCACGCAATGCATCGCGCAGGTTGTTCGGCAGGCTTTGCTCGTTTTGCTCGTAGCTGTTGCCTTCGACGGGTGCGCCCGGTTCGATCTTGTTGGTCAGACCGTGGTGAACACCGGCCAGCACAGAGGCCATCAACAGATACGGGTTGGCATCGGCACCGGCAACCCGGTGTTCGATCCGTACCGAGTCGGCCGAGCCGGTCGGGACGCGAATGGCCACGGTACGGTTGTCCAGGCCCCAGCACGGCGAGTTGGGCACATAGAACTGTGCGCCGAAACGACGGTAGGAGTTCACGTTGGGGCAAAGGAACGCCATCTGTGCCGGTAGGGTCTCGAGCACACCGCCGATCGCGTGACGCAATGCGGCGTTCTGCTCGGGATCCTCGCTGGCAAAAATATTTTTGCCGTCTTTGTCCAGAATCGAAATATGAACGTGTAGCCCGTTGCCCGCCTGGCCCGGATAAGGCTTGGCCATGAATGTGGTGTCCATCTCATGGTCGTAGGCGATGTTTTTGATCAGACGCTTGAGCAGTACCGCGTAGTCGCAGGCCTTGATGGGGTCGGCAACGTGGTGCAGGTTCACTTCGAACTGCGCCGGGGCACTTTCTTTAACGATGGCGTCAGCCGGGATGCCTTGCTCTTTGGCACCTTCCAGAATGTCCTGGAGGCAGTCGACGTATTCATCGAGGTCGTCGATCAGGTAAACCTGAGTCGAATGCGGGCGTTTGCCGGAGATCGGCGAACGGGGTGGCTGCGGGCGACCGTTAACGTTCTCCTGGTCGATCAGGTAGAACTCCAGCTCGAAAGCGGCACAAATGGTCAGGCCCAGCTCGTCAAATTTGGTAACAACTTGACGCAGTACTTCGCGAGGGTCGGCGAAGAAAGGTTCACCTTCAAGTTCGTGCATCGTCATCAGCAGTTGCGCGGTAGGGCGCTTTTGCCAGGGTTCGTTGCACAGGGTGTCGGGGATGGGATAACAGATTCTGTCTGCGTCACCGATATCCAGACCCAGGCCGGTGCTTTCCACCGTTGAGCCATTGATATCCAGTGCAAACAGAGAGGCAGGCAGGTTGATGCCTTTCTCGTAAACCTTGTGCAGGCTGGTGCGTTCGATGCGCTTGCCGCGCACCACACCATTCATATCCGCAATGAGAAGGTCTACGTACAGAACCTCAGGATGATCCTTAAGGAACGCGTTCGCTTCGTTAAGCTGAACGGCACGCGGGGGTACCGACATGATGCAACACCTTTGTTGTTAAAAATATCAATCATTGAGCGCTACGGGATTCAGTCAACCCGAACGGCATACCGAAGTCAAGCAGCCTCTTTTTTGCCCTGAAAAAGCGCCGGAAGGCCATTTTTGACGCTTTTTGGGGCGTATTTGTTCTGTTTTGACGGGTGGCGCCCGCAGGCTTGAGCGGGCCGTGTTGTATTTTTTACGGGGGTGTTGTGTAAAAAAATGAACAAGGCTAAGCTCGATTCAAACCCATAACAGCAATAATACCGGGGTGTTACATGTCACGCCTGCCGTTAATCGGCGTCACCGCCTGCACCAAGCAGATCGGTTTGCATCCTTATCACATCACTGGCGATAAGTACGTGCGAGCAGTTGCAGTGGCCGCCAAAGGCTTGCCCCTGATCATTCCGTCACTGGCGGAACTGATTGATCCGACCGATATTATTGACGGTCTGGACGGCCTGCTCTTTACCGGGTCGCCTTCCAATATTGAACCCCACTTGTATCACGGCCCCGCCAGCGCACCAGACACGCTGCATGATCCCGAGCGTGATCGCACCACCCTTCCCCTGATTCGTGCTGCATTGGCAGCGGGCGTTCCGGTGCTCGGCATTTGCCGCGGCTTTCAGGAGTTGAATGTAGCTCTGGGTGGCTCACTTCACCAGAAATTGCATGAAGTCGAAGGTTTTATCGAACATCGCGAAGACCCCAGTGCCCCTGTTGAGGTGCAATATGCACCGAGCCACGCCATGCACGTCCAGCCCGGCGGAGTGTTGGCCGCTTTGGGCTTGCCCACTGAGTTCGAGGTCAACTCGATTCATACCCAGGGTATCGATCGCCTGGCCCCCGGTTTACGCGCAGAAGCCCTTGCACCGGACGGTCTGGTCGAAGCCGTGTCGGTCAAAGACGGCAAGGCTTTTGCTTTGGCGGTTCAGTGGCACCCCGAATGGCAGGTAAGCTCCAACCCGATTTACCTCGCCATCTTCCAGGCATTTGGAGATGCCTGCAGACGGCGCGCAACACAACGCGACGCAGATGCGTCAGTAAACGCCTGACTTATTCAAGTCAGGACACTCAGCCCAGAGGCATTTATGAGTAACAACCTCGACCAGCTCACCGATTGGTTGAAAGACCACAAGATCACAGAAGTCGAATGCATGATCGCCGACCTTACCGGGATTACTCGCGGCAAGATCTCGCCGACCAACAAGTTCATTGCCGAAAAGGGCATGCGCCTGCCCGAGAGCGTATTGCTGCAAACCGTAACGGGCGACTATGTCGAAGACGACATCTATTACGAACTCCTCGATCCGGCCGACATCGACATGGTCTGCCGTCCCGATCAGAACGCAGTCTTTGTGGTGCCGTGGGCAATTGAGCCAACTGCTCAGGTGATTCACGACACCTATGACAAGCAGGGCAACCCGATCGAGCTGTCGCCGCGCAACGTGCTTAAAAAGGTCCTCAAACTCTACGCCGACCATGGCTGGCAGCCGATCGTGGCGCCGGAGATGGAGTTTTACCTGACCAAGCGCAGTGACGACCCGGATTACCCGTTGCAGCCGCCTGTGGGCCGCTCCGGCCGCCCGGAAACCGGTCGTCAGTCCTTCTCCATTGAAGCGGCCAACGAATTCGACCCGTTGTTCGAAGACGTATACGACTGGTGCGAACTGCAAAAGCTGGATCTGGACACGTTGATCCACGAAGACGGCACGGCGCAGATGGAAATCAACTTCCGTCACGGCGACGCACTGTCCCTGGCCGACCAGATTCTGGTGTTCAAGCGCACCATGCGCGAAGCCGCGCTCAAGCACGATGTCGCCGCCACGTTCATGGCCAAACCGATGACCGGCGAGCCTGGCAGTGCCATGCATTTGCACCAGAGCATCATCGATATCAACACCGGCAAAAACATCTTCTCCAATGAAGATGGAACCATGAGCGACCTGTTCCTGAACCACATCGGCGGGCTGCAGAAGTTCATTCCAGAACTGTTGCCGCTGTTTGCTCCGAATGTGAACTCGTTCCGCCGTTTCTTGCCTGATACCTCGGCGCCGGTAAACGTGGAGTGGGGCGAGGAGAACCGCACCGTGGGCCTGCGCGTACCGGATGCCGGGCCGCAGAACCGTCGTGTCGAAAACCGCCTGCCGGGCGCCGATGCCAACCCGTACCTGGCCATTGCCGCCAGCCTGCTGTGTGGCTACATCGGCATGGTCGAAGGCATCAACCCGAGTGCGCCGGTAGTGGGCCGTGGGTACGAGCGCCGCAACCTGCGCTTGCCGTTGACCATTGAAGACGCCCTGGAGCGTATGGAAAACAGCAAGACGGTCGAGAAGTACCTGGGCACCAAGTTCATCACCGGCTACGTGGCAGTCAAACGTGCCGAACATGAAAACTTCAAGCGCGTCATCAGTTCGTGGGAGCGGGAATTCCTGCTGTTCGCCGTCTGACACGCTGGAGGGGCGAGCCAGGAAGGCGCCGCCCCTCCTCTACTGACTAAAGGAGAGCCGTATGACCAACAAGAACCCGCAAACCCTCGAATGGCAACAACTGAGCAACGATCACCACCTGGCACCGTTCAGTGACTTCAAACAGTTGAAAGAAGTCGGCCCACGCATCATCACTCACGCCAAGGGCGTGTACCTGTGGGACAGCGAAGGCCACAAGATTCTCGACGGCATGGCCGGCCTGTGGTGTGTTGCCATCGGCTATGGCCGTGACGAGCTGGCTGAAGCGGCCAGCAAGCAAATGCGTGAACTGCCGTACTACAACCTGTTTTTCATGACCGCCCACCCGCCGGTCCTTGAACTGTCCAAAGCCATCGCCGAGATCGCACCTGAAGGCATGAACCATGTGTTCTTCACCGGCTCAGGCTCTGAGGGCAACGACACCATGCTGCGCATGGTTCGCCATTACTGGGCGATCAAGGGCCAGCCGAATAAAAAGACCATCATCAGCCGCAAAAACGGCTACCACGGTTCTACCGTGGCCGGTGCCAGCCTGGGCGGCATGACCTACATGCACGAACAGGGCGATTTGCCGATTCCGGGCATTACCCACATCCCGCAACCGTACTGGTTCGGAGAAGGGGGCGATATGTCCCCGGAAGAGTTCGGTATCTGGGCAGCCAACCAGCTCGAAGAAAAAATCCTCGAACTGGGCGTCGACACTGTCGGTGCCTTTATTGCCGAGCCGATCCAGGGCGCGGGCGGTGTGATTGTGCCGCCAGCCACCTACTGGCCACGCATCAAGGAAATCCTGGCCAAGTACGACATCCTGTTCGTGGCCGATGAAGTGATTTGTGGTTTTGGTCGCACCGGCGAGTGGTTCGGCAGTGATTTCTACGACCTCAAGCCGGACATGATGACCATCGCCAAGGGCCTGACCTCGGGCTACATCCCGATGGGCGGCCTGATCGTGCGCGACGAAGTGGTGGCGGTGCTGAATGAGGGCGGCGATTTCAACCACGGCTTCACCTACTCGGGTCACCCGGTAGCCGCCGCCGTGGCACTGGAAAACATCCGCATCCTGCGCGAAGAAAAAATTGTCGAGAAGGTGCATGCCGAAACGGCACCGTATTTGCAAAAGCGTCTGCGTGAACTGAACGATCACCCGTTGGTGGGCGAAGTGCGTGGTGTGGGCATGCTGGGTGCCATTGAGCTGGTACAGGACAAAGCCACACGCAAGCGTTACGAAGGCCGTGGTGTCGGCATGATCTGCCGGCAGTTCTGTTTTGATAACGGTCTGATCATGCGTGCCGTGGGTGACACCATGATCATCTCGCCGCCATTGGTGATCAGCAAGGACGAGATCGACGAGCTGGTGACCAAGGCGCGTAAGTGCCTGGATCTGACCTTGGAAACTTTGCAAGGTTAACTGCTAGGCTTTGAGCGCAGGAGAACTGCTGTTTTAAAGCAGGCAATTGCGCTCAGAGCCTTAAGAATCAAGGCTCTTCCCTTGAAAGCCTGCCCCGGATCTTGCCAGACTAGCCGCCGGCTTTAGTCACCTTGAGATCAGGTCGCTGAATCGGTGGTTTAAAAGAACAATTGGAGCATTACAGATGAAGGCATCAGGTTTTAAAAAAGCTGGCAAGACCCTTCTCGCCCTCTCCTTGATGGGTGTGATGGCCGGGGCAGCTCAAGCAGCAGACAAGGTTCTGCACATCTACAACTGGTCCGATTACATCGCACCGGACACGGTTAAAAAATTCGAAGACCAGACCGGTATCAAGGTGGTCTACGACGTGTTCGACAGCAACGAGACCCTTGAGGCCAAGCTGCTGGCGGGCAAGTCCGGCTACGACATCGTCGTGCCTTCCAACAATTTCCTGGCCAAGCAGATCAAGGCCGGGGTTTACCAGGAGCTGGACAAGTCCAAGCTGCCCAACTGGAAAAACCTCGACCCGGCGTTGCTCAAGGCCGTTGGCGATGCCAGCGACAAAGACAACAAACATGCGTTCCCGTACATGTGGGGCACCATCGGCATCGGCTACAACCCGGAGAAGGTCAAGGCCGCGCTGGGCGTGGACACCATCGATTCCTGGGACGTGCTGTTCAAGCCGGAGAACGCTGCCAAGCTTAAAAGCTGCGGCATAAGCTTCCTCGACTCGCCGACCGAAATGATCCCGGCCGCCCTGCACTACCTGGGCTACCCGACCGATTCGCAAGACAAGAAACAACTGGCTGAAGCCGAAGCGCTGTTCCTGAAGATTCGCCCTTCGGTCGGCTACTTCCATTCCTCCAAGTACATCTCCGACCTGGCCAACGGCAACATCTGCGTGGCCGTGGGTTACTCGGGTGACCTTGAACAGTCCATTTCCCGCGCCAAAGAGGCCGGTGACAAGGTCAAGCTCAAGTACGCGATCCCTAAAGAAGGTGCCGGCAGCTTCTATGACATGGTCGCCATTCCCAAGGATGCCGAGAACGTCGACGCCGCCTATGCCTGGATGAATTATCTGATGCAGCCTGAAGTGATGGCCGAAATCACCAACAGCGTGCGTTTCCCCAACGGTAACAAGGCTGCAACGCCGCTGGTGAATAAAGATATCTCGGGCGACCCGAGCATTTACCCGTCCGATGAAGTGAAGGCCAAGCTCTACGCCATCAGCGATTTGCCACCGACTACCCTGCGGTTGCTGACGCGCAGCTGGACCAAAATCAAGTCCGGTAAATAACGCCTCGCCCCTTGTAGCCGCTGCCGAAGGCTGCGATTGAGACCGGAGGGCTGATGCCTTCCGGTTTCACAAAAACCGGCGCAATGGTCGGAAAAACAAGGTGTTAGGGCAATTATTCGCGGAAAACTTTGCTGTGCAGGTTTATCGAGGGTAAGTTGCGCGCCGGTTTTGTCTTTGGCGGTTCGACTGCCGTATGACGCGGGCAACTCAGGCCCAACTATTTAGAGGACCATCACGTGTCTATATCTCTGTTTCGCAAGACCTTGCTGGTCGGAGCTGGTTTGACGCTTGCCGTCAGCGTACAAGCGGCACCCACGGTGCACATTTACAACTGGTCGGACTATATCGCGCCGAACACGCTGGCTGATTTTGAAGCCGCGACCGGCATCAAGCCGATTTATGATGTCTTTGATTCCAACGAAACCCTGGAAGGCAAACTGCTGGCCGGGCGTACCGGTTATGACGTGGTCGTTCCGTCTAACCACTTCCTGGGCAAGCAGATCAAGGCGGGTGCGTTCCAGAAGCTCGACCTTGCGCAGTTGCCGAATTATTCCAACCTCGACCCGGCCCTGCTCAAGCGCCTGCAGGCCAATGACCCGGGCAATCAATATGCCGTGCCTTACCTGTGGGGCACCAACGGCATTGGCTACAACGTCGATAAAGTCAAAGAAGTGCTGGGCGTCGACAGTATCGACTCCTGGGATGCGGTGTTCAAACCCGAGAACATGAAGAAGCTCACCAAGTGCGGCGTGGCCTTCCTGGATTCGGCAGATGAAATGCTGCCTACCGTACTCAACTACCTGGGCCTGGATGCCAACAGCACCAACCCCAAGGACTACAAGAAAGCTGAAGAAGTCCTGATGTCGGTGCGTCCATACGTCACCTACTTCCACTCTTCCAAGTACATCTCCGACCTGGCCAACGGCAACATCTGCGTTGCGATTGGTTTTTCCGGTGATGTATTCCAGGCCAAGGCGCGTGCCGAGGATGCAAAAAAAGGCGTGAACATCGCCTATATCGTGCCCAAGGAAGGCGGCGCCCTGTGGTTTGACATGCTGGCCATCCCCAAGGATTCCAGCAACGTCAAGGAGGCCCACACATTCATCAACTACCTGCTCAAGCCTGAAGTGATCGCTCAGGTCAGTGACTATGTCGGTTATGCCAACCCTAACCCGGCGGCCGACAAGGTGATGGATGAGTCCATTCGTACCGACGAAGCGGTTTACCCAACCCAGGCGGTGCTGGACAAGACATACGTCTCAACCGAGCTGCCCCCGAAAATACAGCGTCTGATGACGCGTACGTGGACCAAGGTCAAGACGGGCAAGTAATCTCGCCAGACCACCTATCCAAGGCCCGGCCATCAAGGCCGGGCTGCTAAATTTGTTGGGAGTTACGTAATGGCTGTTGCCTCCGGCGCCTATAAGAAAGCCCTCGAGGGCGACCAGACACCTAAGCAGGTGCTGGTCAAAATCGACCGGGTCACGAAGAAATTCGACGAGACGATTGCCGTGGACGATGTGTCCCTGGAAATCAACAAGGGCGAAATCTTCGCCTTGCTCGGCGGATCGGGATCGGGCAAATCCACTTTGCTGCGCATGCTCGCCGGTTTCGAGCGCCCAACAGAGGGTCGTATCTTCCTTGACGGTGTTGATATCACCGACCTGCCGCCCTATGAGCGGCCGATCAATATGATGTTCCAGTCCTATGCCCTGTTCCCGCATATGACCGTGGCGCAGAACATCGCCTTCGGCCTCAAGCAGGACAAGATGTCGACCGCCGAGATCGATGCCCGCGTGGGCGAGATGCTCAAGCTGGTCCACATGAGCCAGTACGCCAAGCGCAAGCCCCATCAGTTGTCCGGTGGCCAGCGCCAGCGTGTTGCCCTGGCCCGTTCGCTGGCCAAGCGCCCGAAGTTGCTGCTGCTGGATGAGCCAATGGGCGCATTGGACAAAAAACTGCGTTCGCAGATGCAGCTGGAACTGGTTGAGATCATCGAGCGCGTGGGCGTGACCTGCGTGATGGTGACCCACGACCAGGAAGAGGCCATGACCATGGCCCAGCGTATTGCGATCATGCATTTGGGCTGGATTGCCCAGATCGGCAGCCCGATCGACATTTACGAAACCCCGGTCAGCCGCCTGGTGTGCGAATTTATCGGCAACGTCAACCTGTTCGACGGTGAAGTGGTCGATGACGCTGAAGGCTATGCGCGGATCAAGTGCCCGGAGCTGGAGAACGATATTTACGTCGGTCACGGCGTGAGCACCTCGGTGGAAGACAAACACACCACCTACGCGATTCGCCCGGAAAAAATGCTCGTCACCACCGAAAAGCCGACCTGCGAATACAACTGGTCGCGCGGTAAGGTGCATGACATCGCTTACCTGGGCGGGCACTCGGTGTTCTACGTCGAGCTGCCGAGCGGCAAGCTGGTGCAGTCGTTTGTGGCCAACGCCGAACGCCGTGGCGCCCGCCCGACCTGGGACGACGAAGTCTACGTGTGGTGGGAAGACGACAGCGGCGTGGTATTGCGCTCATGAACATGCGAAAACTCAAACGCCGACTGCAACGAATAACCCCCGGTGGCCGCCATATGGTCATCGGGATTCCATTCCTGTGGCTGTTTTTGTTCTTCATGCTGCCGTTCTTTATCGTCCTGAAGATCAGCTTCGCGGAAGCGGACGTCGCGATTCCGCCGTATACCGAGATTTATAGCTACGTTGACCAGAAAATCCAGGTACTGCTGAACTTAGGCAACTACGCCATGCTCGGCGACGATGAGCTGTATATCGCCGCGTATCTGGGCTCCCTGAAGATGGCTTTCTTCAGCACCCTGCTGTGCCTGCTGATCGGTTATCCGATGGCCTATGCCATCGCCAATGCCCGTAAAGAGATGCAGACCGTGCTGGTACTGCTGATCATGATGCCGACCTGGACTGCGATCCTGATCCGCGTTTACGCGTGGATGGGCATTCTCAGCAACAACGGCCTGCTCAATGGCTTCTTGATGTCGATGGGCTGGATCAGCGAACCCCTGCAGATCCTCAACACCAATATCGCGGTGTATATCGGCATTGTGTATTCGTACCTGCCATTTATGATCCTGCCGCTGTATGCCAACCTTGTGAAGCACGACACCAGCCTGCTGGAAGCCGCGTCTGACCTGGGTTCGAGCACCTTCAACAGCTTCTGGAAGATCACCGTGCCGCTGTCCAAAAACGGCATTATCGCCGGCTGCATGCTGGTGTTTATCCCGGTGGTGGGCGAGTTCGTGATCCCGGAACTGCTGGGCGGCCCGGAAACCCTGATGATCGGTAAAGTGCTGTGGCAAGAGTTCTTCAACAACCGTGACTGGCCGGTGGCGTCTGCGCTTGCCGTGGTCATGCTGGCGATCCTGATCGTGCCCATCATTCTGTTCAACCGCAGCCAGGCTAAAGAGCTGGAGGGCAAGATATGAATCGCTTCCGTTTTTCTAGCTTTATGTTGGTCGCGGGGTTGTTGTTCATCTACCTGCCGATGCTGATTCTGGTGATCTACTCGTTCAACGCCTCCAAGCTGGTGACGGTGTGGGGCGGCTGGTCGTTGAAGTGGTACGTGGGCCTGCTGGACAACACGCAACTGATGGGTTCGGTGATGCGCTCGCTGGAAATCGCCCTGTACACGGCGATTGCAGCGGTGGCACTGGGTACGTTGGCGGCGTTCGTGCTGACGCGTATCAGCCGCTTCAAGGGTCGCACGCTGTTTGGCGGCCTGGTGACGGCGCCGCTGGTCATGCCAGAGGTGATTACCGGCCTGTCGCTGTTGCTGCTGTTCGTGGCCATGGCGCAGATGATTGGCTGGCCGCAAGAACGGGGCCTGGTGACCATCTGGATCGCGCACACGACGTTCTGCTCGGCCTATGTGGCGGTGGTGGTGTCGTCGCGCTTGCGTGAGCTGGATCTGTCGATCGAAGAAGCGGCCATGGACCTGGGTGCCAAGCCGTGGAAGGTGTTCTTTTTGATCACCATTCCCATGATTGCGCCCTCCCTGGCGGCCGGCGCAATGATGTCCTTTGCCCTGTCGCTGGATGACCTGGTACTGGCCAGTTTTGTGTCGGGGCCGGGGTCGACGACCTTGCCGATGGAAGTGTTTTCGGCGGTGCGCCTGGGGGTCAAACCTGAGATCAACGCCGTGGCCAGCCTGATTTTGCTGGCAGTGTCACTGGTGACCTTCATGGTGTGGTTCTTCAGCCGCCGCGCTGAAGAGCACCGCAAAAAGGCGATTCAGCAGGCTATCGATGAGTCTGCGGCGGAATCGTGGAAGCAGCCGGACGTGCGTCGTCCGCAGTCGACCAGCGCGGTTTAAGACAGCGTCATAAAAAACCTCGCCCCCTGTGACAGGGAAGCGAGGTTTTTTTTGCCTGAGATCAAGACCCCTCACCCCAGCCCTCTCCCATTGGGAGAGGGTCAGGGTGAGGGTTTTTTTGATCTTCCTATGGCTTGGCCACCTTCCACGCCCCGTCCATTTTACCGTCACCGGTCATGTCACCGGCTTTCTTGTCCATCACGAAGGTGTACAGCGGTTTGCCGTCATAGGCCCATTGCATGTGGCCGTCATCGCGCTTGATGGCCGTCCACTTGCCCATGTCCATGGCTGTGCTCTCGGCTGCCAGCGGCGGCCAGTTGGCGGCGCACTTGTCATTGCACATCGATTTGCCGCCCGCATCCTTGGCGAAGGTGTAGAGGGTCATGCCTTTGTGGTCAACGAGCATGCCGTCCTTGGTCATCGCCGGTTCAGCCGCATACGCCAACCCGGGCAAGGTGAAGGCTACGGCCAGCAGCAATGTTTTTAGGGAAAACGAGCTAGATGTCATTGGAATCGTCCTTTTTGTGGTTGTACGATTTGAGACTAAAGCGTAGTTCACTAACCGTTAGCGCGCGCCCATCCCCAAAGCTGTCACACGACTGCAATAATTGCGTTATCTAATGCGCCACAAGACAGTTTAATGACGAGAGGATTACGGCATGGTTGGCAGGAGCATTTTGATCGTTGATGACGAGGCGCCGATCCGCGAGATGATCGCCGTGGCCCTGGAAATGGCGGGCTACGATTGCCTTGAAGCCGATAATGCCCAGGATGCCCATGCCATTATCGTGGACCGTAAACCGGACCTGATCCTGCTCGACTGGATGCTGCCCGGCGGCACGTCGGGCATTGAGCTGGCCCGACGCCTCAAGCGCGAAGAGCTGACCAGCGGTATTCCCATCATCATGCTCACGGCCAAGGGTGAAGAGGACAACAAGATCCAGGGCCTGGAAGTGGGCGCGGATGACTACATCACCAAACCATTCTCCCCCCGTGAGCTGGTCGCCCGCCTCAAGGCTGTGCTGCGCCGCGCCGGCCCGGCCGATGCCGAATCGCCCATCGAGATTGGCGGTCTGCTGCTCGACCCCATCAGCCACCGCGTGACCATCGACGGCACCCCTGCCGAAATGGGCCCCACTGAATACCGCCTGCTGCAATTTTTCATGACCCACCAGGAGCGCGCCTACACCCGGGGCCAGTTGCTGGACCAGGTCTGGGGCGGCAACGTGTACGTGGAGGAGCGCACTGTGGACGTGCATATCCGCCGCTTGCGCAAAGCGCTCGGTGAGGCTTACGAAAATCTGGTACAAACCGTGCGTGGTACCGGTTACCGGTTTTCCACCAAGGCCTGATACCGGCTCTCACTGATCCAGCGGCAAGCAAGGACTCGCGCGACGTGAATCAAAACTGGCATGGCACTCTGATCCGTCATTTGTTGCTTTTGGTCACTGGCTGCCTGCTGGTCGGGCTGATCAGTGGCTTTTACGGCTGGAGCCTGGCCATTGGCCTGGCGTTCTATCTGGGCTGGACCCTCAAGCAGTTGCTGCGCCTGCACGAGTGGCTGCGCCAGCACAAACCCGACGAAGCACCGCCCGATGGCTACGGCTTGTGGGGCGAGGTGTTCGACAGCATCTACCACCTGCAGCGCCGTGACCAGCGCGTACGCGGGCGACTGCAAGCGGTGATCGATCGCGTGCAAGAGTCCACGGCGGCGCTCAAGGACGCGGTGATCATGCTCGACAGTGACGGCAACCTGGAGTGGTGGAACCTCGCCGCAGAGACCCTGCTGGGTCTCAAGACGCCACAGGACAGCGGCCAGCCAGTGACCAACCTGGTACGCCACCCGCGCTTCAAGGAATACTTCGAGCAAGGTAATTATGGCGAACCGCTGGATATCCCCTCGCCGGTCAACGATCACTTGCGCATCCAGCTCTATATCACCCGCTACGGCAACAACGAACACCTGATGCTGGTGCGCGACGTGACGCGCATTCATCAACTGGAGCAGATGCGCAAAGACTTTATCGCCAACGTATCCCATGAACTGCGTACGCCGTTGACGGTGATCTGTGGCTATCTTGAAACCCTGCTCGATAACGTCGACGACGTAAACCCGCGCTGGAAGCGCCCCCTGTCGCAAATGCAGCAACAGGGTGAACGCATGCAGACCCTGCTCAACGACCTGCTGTTGCTGGCCAAGCTGGAGGCCACGGATTACCCCTCGGATAACCAGCCGGTGGCCATCGACAGCTTGCTGCGTTCGATCAAGAGCGACGCCCAGGCGTTGTCCGGTCAGCGCAACCAGACGATCACCCTGGACGTGGAAGCCGATTGCGCGCTCAAGGGCAGCGAAGCCGAATTGCGCAGCGCGTTCTCCAACCTGGTGTTCAACGCCGTCAAATACACCCCCGATGGCGGCAGCGTACGCATTCGCTGGTGGGCAGACAGCGCGGGCTCCCACTTGAGCGTGCAGGACTCGGGCGTGGGTATCGACAACAAGCATTTGCCGCGCCTGACGGAACGCTTCTACCGTGTCGACTCCAGCCGCAACGCCAGCACCGGCGGCACCGGGCTGGGCCTGGCGATCGTCAAGCATGTGTTGCTGCGCCACCGCGCGCGCCTGGAGATCAGCAGCGTATTGGGACACGGCAGCACCTTCACCTGCCATTTCGCACCGGGCCAGGTGACAAAACCCCAGCCAAAGACACTTATTGACTAGGCCCTGTAGCCCTTTCCCACTAGGCAAGGGCTACATCAGCCGTTACATTGTTTGGCCATACCTCCCTATCTGTAACGACGGAACCCGTAAAACTCCATCATGGACCCTTCCCCTGGCTTGACCCTCGCGACACTCTTCGCCGACTTCGGCATGATTCTTTTTGCTTTGATCCTGGTTTTGCTCAACGGTTTTTTCGTTGCGGCCGAATTTGCCATGGTCAAATTGCGCTCCACCCGGGTTGAGGCGATAGCCGAAGACAACGGCTGGCGCGGGCAGATCCTGCGCACCGTGCATAACCAGCTCGACGCCTACCTGTCTGCCTGCCAGCTGGGTATCACCCTGGCCTCGCTGGGCCTGGGCTGGGTCGGCGAGCCGGCGTTCGCCCATATCCTGGAGCCGCTGCTGGGCGCCATCGGCGTCTCGTCGCCTGAAGTGATCAAGGGCGTATCGTTCTTTACCGCCTTCTTTATCATTTCCTACCTGCACATCGTGGTCGGTGAGCTGGCGCCCAAGTCCTGGGCCATCCGCAAGCCAGAGACCCTGTCGCTGTGGACCGCCGTGCCGCTGTACCTGTTCTACTGGGCCATGTACCCGGCGATTTACCTGCTCAACGCCAGTGCCAACGCGATTTTGCGTATTGCCGGCCAGGGTGAGCCCGGTGCCCATCACGATCACGCTTACAGCCGTGAAGAACTCAAGCTGATCCTGCACTCCAGCCGTGGCCAGGATCCGAGCGACCAGGGCATGCGCGTGCTGGCTTCTGCCGTGGAAATGGGCGAGCTGGAAGTGGTCGACTGGGCCAACTCCCGCGAAGACCTGGTGACCCTGGATTCCAAGGCGCCGCTCAAGGACATCCTGGCGCTGTTCCGTCGCCACAAATTCAGCCGCTACCCGGTCTATGATGCCGACACCAACACCTTCGTCGGTTTGCTGCACATCAAGGATCTGCTGCTGGAACTGGCCGACCTGGACCACTTGCCCGAAACCTTCAACCTTGAAGAACTGACCCGACCGCTGGAGCGGGTGTCGCGGCATATGCCGCTGAGTCAGTTGCTTGAGCAGTTCCGCAAGGGCGGCGCGCACTTTGCCCTGGTTGAAGAAGCTGACGGCAAGGTGGTGGGCTACCTGACCATGGAGGACGTGCTGGAAGTGCTGGTGGGTGATATCCAGGACGAACACCGCAAGGCCGAGCGCGGCATTCTGTCGTATCAGCCTGGCAAGCTGCTGGTGCGCGGCGACACGCCGTTGTTCAAGATTGAACGCTTGCTGGGTGTGGACCTTGACCACGTTGAAGCCGAAACCGTCGCGGGCCTGATCTACGACACCCTCAAGCGGGTTCCGGCCGAAGAAGAACAACTGGAAGTCGAAGGCCTGCGCATCATCATCAAAAAGATGAAAGGTCCGAAAATCGTCCTGGCCAAAGTCCTCAAGCTGGATTAAATCCCGCTCTTTGTAGCAGCTGCCTCGTTCCTTCGGCAGCTGCTGCAAGGATTTATGCAACTCTCCCTTCTGTAAGAACTTTTGCCAGCGAAAGCTGGCTGAAAGCTTCCCTCTCTAGCATCGAGTCATTACCGGCAACAGACCGGTTGGCCTGCCACGCGTACAACCCGCGGTCAGCGCCTTACTACAACAATAAGGGTGACTTTCATGCTGACCTTCCTTGGCTTTGCCATGGTCATTACATTCATGTACCTGATCATGACCAAGCGTCTTTCCGCCCTGATCGCCCTGATTCTGGTGCCCATCCTGTTTGCCGTTTTCGGCGGTTTTGCCCCGAAAATCGGCCCGATGATGCTCGAAGGCATCACCAAGCTGGCCCCTACCGGGGTGATGCTGATGTTCGCCATCCTCTACTTTGCCCTGATGATCGACTCCGGTCTGTTTGACCCGGCAGTGCGCAAGATCCTCAAGCTGGTCAAGGGTGATCCGCTGAAAATCTCGGTGGGCACGGCGGTGCTGGCGCTGGTGGTGTCCCTGGATGGCGACGGCGCGACCACCTACATGATTTGCGTGGCGGCCATGCTGCCGCTCTACAGCCGTATCGGGATGAGCCCGCGGATCATGGCCGGCCTGATCATCCTGGCCGGCGGCGTGATGAACATGACGCCCTGGGGCGGCCCGACAGCACGGGCGGCCAGTGCGCTGCACGTCGATCCTTCGGATATTTTTGTACCGATGATCCCGGCAATGCTCGCCGGCTGCGCAGCGATCCTGGTCATCGCCTGGTTCTACGGCAAGCGCGAGCGTGCGCGTCTGGGCGAATTGCACCTGCACGGCGATGAAGTCGACCACAGCGAAATCAGCGTGTCGCAGTATCCGGATGCACGTCGACCTAAACTGATCTGGTTCAACGGTGCATTGACCCTGGCGCTGATGATCGCGCTGATTGCCGGCCTGCTGCCTCTGCCCGTGTTGTTTATGGTCGCGTTCAGTATCGCGATGATCGTCAACTATCCTTGCCTGCAACAGCAAAAAGACCGCGTAGCGGCCCATGCTGGCAGTGTCCTGGCAGTGGTTGGGCTGATTTTTGCCGCGGGTATCTTCACTGGCATCCTGTCGGGCACCGGGATGGTCGATGCCATGTCCAAAAGCCTGTTGGCCGTGATTCCGCCTGCGCTCGGGCCGTATCTGGCGGTGATCACCGCGCTGGTGAGCATGCCCTTCACCTTCTTCATGTCCAACGATGCGTTCTACT
The DNA here is from genome assembly GCF_012985715.1 of Pseudomonas sp. WS 5051. Taxonomy (NCBI): domain Bacteria; kingdom Pseudomonadati; phylum Pseudomonadota; class Gammaproteobacteria; order Pseudomonadales; family Pseudomonadaceae; genus Pseudomonas; species Pseudomonas sp. WS 5051. The sequence continues at coordinate 437,421 of NZ_JAAQWV010000003.1, read as the reverse complement.
ACGGGGTACTGCCTGTATTGGCCGAAGCGGCCAGCCACTACGGCATCACTGCCGCCGAAATGGCCCGTGCCTCAATTGTCGGCCAGCCAGTGCATTTGCTCAGCCCACTGGTGCCCTCGACCTACCTGCTGGTAGCCCTGGCCGGTATCGAGTTTGGCGATCACCAGCGTTTCACCCTCAAGTGGGCGATTCTGGTGTGCCTGTGCATCATGGTCGCCGCGCTGCTGCTGGGCACATTCCCGCTGTTCAGTACGCTGTAACACAGCAATCGCGTAGCAGCTGCCGAGGAACGTAGGCTGCGTTCGAGCGCGAAGCGGTCGTAAAGTCTGAGCCTATGGTGTGCCTGACACACCGCAATCGCCGATTTTACGACTGCTGCGCAGCCGGACGCAGCCTTCGTTCCTCGGCAGTTGCTACGAGGTATTAATCTTTCAACCCTGCCCCTGCTATGCGATGCTGGCGCTCTGCTCAATTGCCGACTACATCTTAAGAAACATCTGTAGGAACGGCCCGCAGCTATCTGATCCTTAGACACATCTACCACAGGGAGCCAGCATGCTGACCCTGCTCAATCTGCTTTCCGCCGTGGCCTTGCTCATCTGGGGCACGCATATCGTCCGAACCGGCATCTTGCGGGTCTACGGTACCAACCTGCGCCATGTCATCGGGCAAAACGTCTCCAGGCGCATGTTTGCCTTTGTCGCGGGGATCGTGGTTACCGCCATGGTGCAAAGCAGCAACGCCACGGCCATGCTGGTCACCTCCTTTGTCGGCCAGGGGCTGATGGCGCTCACTCCCGCGCTGGCCACCATGCTCGGTGCCGATGTCGGTACGGCCTTGATGGCGCGGGTGCTGACCTTCGACCTGTCGTGGCTGTCGCCGCTGTTGATTTTTCTGGGTGTGATTTTCTTTTTGACCCGCAAGCAAACCCGTGCCGGGCAACTGGGGCGGGTGGGCATTGGCCTGGGCTTGATCATCCTGGCGTTGCAATTGATTGTCGAAGCCGCCACACCCATCACCCATGCTCAGGGCGTGAAGGTGATTTTTGCTTCGTTGACCGGCGATATTCTGCTCGATGCCCTGGTTGGCGCCCTGTTCGCCATGGTGTCTTACTCAAGCCTGGCGGCCGTGCTGCTGACCGCCACATTGGCGGGCGCGGGGGTTATCAGCCTGCATGTGGCCATCGGCCTGGTGATTGGCGCCAATATCGGCAGCGGCATACTGGCGTTTCTCAGTACCAATATGCAGAACGCAGCGGGCCGGCAGGTGGCATTGGGCAGCCTGCTGTACAAGCTGATCGGCCTGTTGTTGATCATGCCCGTGCTCGACCCGCTGGTGGCCTGGATGGACAGCCTGAGCTATAGCGCCCAGGAGTTGGTGATCGGCTTCCATCTGCTCTACAACACCGCCCGCTGTTTCTTGATGTTGCCGACAGTAGGCCTGATGGCGCGCATTTGCGCCTGGCTGCTGCCTGAGCGCGAGCAAACCAACGGTGTCGCCAAACCGCGCCACCTGGACCCCGCCGCCCTCGATACACCGAGCCTGGCGCTAGCCAATGCGGTGCGCGAAACCCTGCGTATTGGCGACCTGATCGATACCATGTTGGTCAATATGCTCGACGTTCTACGCGGCAAGCAAACGGCTATCACCGCGGAAATGCGCACGTTGAGCGATGAAGTCGAAGTGCTCTACAGCGCGGTAAAACTCTATCTGGCACAAATGCCTCGGGAGGATTTAAGCGAGCAGGACAGTCGGCGCTGGGCTGAAATCATCGAACTGGCGATCAACCTCAAACTTGCCAGTGATGTAATCGAACGCATGCTGCGCAAAGTCCAGCAGCAGAAAACCTCCCAGCGCCGGTCATTTTCAGAAACAGGGCTGGAGGAGCTGGTGGGCCTGCAAACTCAGTTAATCGATAATTTGCGTCTTGGGCTGACGGTGTTTCTCAATTCCGACCCGCAGAACGCCCGCCAATTGCTGCGTGAAAAACGCCGCTTTCGCGCCCAGGAGCGGCGTTTGGCCCACGCTCACGTAAGTCGCTTGCAGCGTAAAGTCACACAAAGTATCGAGACCAGTTCTATGCATCTGGAGCTGATCGCGGACATGAAACGCCTTAACTCGTTGTTTTGCGGCAGCGCCTACGTGGTGCTGGAGACCTCTGAAACCGGGGCCCTGGAGCTGGATGACGCAGCCGACACGCAACATTCGCCTTGAACGTTGTACGTCGGGCTGTTGTCAGCCGTTATGCAGCGACTAAGCTGCACGGGCTCAAGGATTCGAGAATTCAGGGATTTTTTATGCGTTGCCTGCTGTTTATCTGCTTGCTGCTTGGCGCTGCCCAAGGCTTTGCCCTGGATCGCTACAGCGTTGAGGGCTATCAACTGCCCAATGGTCTGCAACTGATCCTCAAACCCAACAACGATCGCGATCATGTGGCTATTCGGCTGGTGGTGGGGGTGGGTATGGATGACTTTTCCTGCGCCGATCAGCAATTGCCCCATCTGCTGGAACATTTGCTCTTCAGCGGCATCGACGACACCGGTGAAGGGGGGCTGGAGGAGCGCATGCAAGCGTTGGGGGGCGAATGGAACGCTTTTACCAGCAGCGCCGATACCACCTTTGTGATCGAGGCCCCGGCAAAAAATCAGCGCAAGATTCTCGACCTGCTGCTGGGGTTGCTGACCCGCACCCAGCTGACCGAACAACGTATCAGCGACGCCAAACAGGTGGTCGAGCGCGAAGACGGCGGCCATTATTCGCACTTGCAGCGCTGGCTGGACCGTCAGGATCTGGGCCACAGCGCCAGCAACCAGCTGGCTGTCGAATTGGGCCTGAAGTGCGCCGAGCGGGCCGAAGTGCATGACCTTACCCGCCAGCAACTAGAGGCTGTACGCCAGAAGTGGTACGCGCCCAACAACATGACGCTGATTATCGTCGGCGACCTTGACCGTTTCTTGCCAGCTTATCTCGAGCGAGCCTACGGTGCCCTCGAGCCGGTTGACCCCAGCGAGCACCGTCCCCTGGCCGCCATCGATGCCAAGGCCGACGCAGAGCGCGAGCTGGTGCGCGGTGTGGTGGGCGATACGGCAACCCTGCACTGGTTGCTGCCCGAACCGGTTATCGAAGGGCAATCCGATGAAACCTGGACCCTGCTGCGTGATTATCTGGAGTGGGCGCTGTACAGCGAACTGCGGCTCAAGCACGGCTTGTCTTACGGCCCCTGGGCTGAGCGGGAGGTGTTTGGCGGCGTGAGTTTTCTGAGTCTGAATGCGGATCTTGAACGCGAGAACGTGCCCAGGGCCCGTGAGGTGATGCAGCAACTCACGTCACGGCTGCTCAAGGACGGGCTGGATCCGCAGGTGTTTGCCCGACTCAAGCAAATGGCCATTTCCCGTCAGGCGTGGACGGTGCAAGGCAGCAGTGCGCTGGCTGATTACTACTGGGCCTCGCTGGGAGACTACGATGAAGGCCGTTTTGCCGACCCTGCCCGGCAGTTGCAGGCCATTAACCTGGAGCAGGCAAATGCCGCACTGCGCGAGTTATTTGCCGAGCCCGGGTACATTCGCATCGAAAAGCCGCTATTCAGCTATCACGGCTTGAGCATGGCCATTTTGGGCGGGTTGCTGCTGTTGATCAGCGCCGCGGTGGGTTGGCGCCTCTGGCGCCGGCGTTAAGGCTTGATTGCCGGAGTCGCAAACGTTTTGATACCGTAAAATCATTGCCTATTCGCGGCTGGTTGATCCAGCCGCCAGCGTGCGGAGTATTCATCGTGAGTGATCGTTCCAATCCTTGGCAATTGCAGGCCATCGTCTGCCAACTGCGCGCGGCGCGAAACCAGTGGCGTACGCAAAACGGCCGCGTCAGTGGCGAACAGGGCGGTCGCGAGCTGCCGTCGCGTGCTGCAATGGCCGATATTCTTGAAGCTCTTTGCGGTGCTTTGTTTCCGATGCGTTTGGGCCCGGTGGACCTGCGTGAAGAGAGCGAAGATTTCTACGTGGGCCACACCCTGGACGTAGCCCTCAATGCGTTGCTGACCCAGGCCCGGCTGGAGTTGCGTTATGTCGCGCGTCAGGGCGGGTTGCCGGATGAGGGAGTGGATGCGACGGCGACCTTGCTGATTCAGGACTTTGCCCTGGCTTTGCCGGGTTTGCGCAGCATTCTCGATACTGACGTGCTGGCCGCTTACCACGGTGACCCGGCGGCGCGCAGCGTCGATGAAGTGCTGCTGTGCTACCCGGGAATTCTGGCGGTGATTCATCACCGGTTGGCGCACCACCTGTACCGTGCCGGGCTACCGTTGCTGGCGCGGATCAGCGCAGAAATCGCCCATTCGGCCACGGGGATCGACATTCACCCCGGCGCGCAGATTGGCCGCAGTTTCTTTATCGATCACGGCACGGGCGTGGTGATTGGTGAAACTGCGATTATTGGCGAGCGTGTGCGGATTTATCAGGCTGTGACGTTGGGTGCCAAGCGGTTCCCGGCGGATGAGTCGGGACAGCTGCAAAAAGGCCATCCACGTCATCCGATCGTTGAGGATGATGTGGTGATTTATGCGGGAGCGACGATTTTGGGGCGTATCACCATTGGTCAGGGTTCGACCATTGGTGGCAACGTATGGTTGACCCGCAGCGTACCGGCAGGCAGCAACCTGACCCAGGCCAACCTGCTGCATGATGACGGGACGCAGAAGTAATACTGTGTAAGCCTCTTGCCCTCACCCCAGCCCTCTCCCGGGGGAGAGGGAGCCGATGTGTGGTGACATCCCCCAATCAGTCCCCTCTCCCTCCGGGAGAGGGGCTCTTGATCTAGCGGGCGCTACGTACACCTTCAGCCAGCGCTGCACACAAACTCAGCACACCATCCACCGCCTGTTCAGGCGTCGCTGCATTCTCGATCTTGTCGATCAGGGCCGAGCCCACCACCACGCCATCGGCCAGGCGGGCAATTGCCGCAGCCTGTTCAGGGGTACGGATACCAAAGCCCACGCTGATCGGCAAATCAGTATGCCGACGCAGACGCGCGATAGCCGCGCCCACCTGTTCCGTGGTGGCCGAACCGGCACCGGTCACGCCCGCCACCGAAACGTAATACACAAAGCCCGAACTGCCAGCCAATACGGTCGGCAGGCGCACGTCGTCTGTGGTTGGCGTGGTCAGGCGGATAAAGTCCAGGCCAGCAGCCTGCGCCGGGTCGCACAGCTCGTTGTTGTGCTCGGGTGGCATGTCGACCACGATCAGGCCGTCTACGCCCGACTCTTTGGCTTCGGCGATAAAACGCGCCACGCCATAGTGGTGGATCGGGTTGAAATAGCCCATCAGCACCAGCGGAGTGTCGTTGTTACCGGTACGAAATTCACGAACCATCTGCAGGGTTTTTGCCAGGTTCTGCTTGGCACCCAACGCACGGATGTTGGCCAGTTGAATCGCCGGGCCGTCGGCCATCGGATCGGTGAAGGGCATGCCCAGTTCGATCACATCGGCGCCTGCTGCCGGCAAGCCTTTGAGGATGGCCAGCGAGGTGTCGTAATCCGGGTCACCGGCGGTGACAAAGGTCACCAGCGCCGCGCGGTTTTGTTCCTTGAGAGCGGTAAAGCGCGTTTGCAGGCGGCTCATCAGTGTTGCTCCTGTTGAGACTGTTCCATGTGGTGCATCACGGTTTGCATGTCTTTGTCGCCGCGACCCGAAAGGTTGACCACCATCAGGTGATCGGCCGGCAGCGTCGGTGCGCGCTTGAACACTTCGGCCAGCGCGTGGGCGCTTTCCAGGGCCGGGATGATGCCTTCAAGGCGGCAGCATTTGTGGAAGGCATCCAGCGCCTCAGCGTCGGTCACCGAGGTGTACTGGACACGACCGATATCGTGCAACCAGGCGTGTTCAGGGCCGATGCCCGGGTAGTCCAGGCCTGCGGAAATCGAATGGGCGTCGATGATCTGGCCATCGTCGTCCTGCAACAGGAAGGTGCGGTTGCCGTGCAACACGCCCGGCTCACCGCCATTGAGGCTGGCCGCGTGCTTGCCGGTTTCGATACCGTAGCCGGCGGCTTCTACGCCGATGATTTCAACGCTGGTGTCATCCAGGAACGGGTGGAACAGGCCCATGGCGTTGGAGCCACCGCCGATGCATGCCACCAGGCTGTCCGGCAGGCGGCCTTCCTGGGCTTGCATCTGGTCGCGGGTTTCCTTGCCGATCACGGCCTGGAAGTCGCGCACCATCGCCGGGTAAGGATGCGGGCCAGCCACGGTGCCGATCAGGTAAAAGGTGCTGTCAACGTTGGTCACCCAGTCACGCAAGGCTTCGTTCATTGCATCTTTGAGGGTGCCAGTGCCGGCCACCACCGGGATCACTTCGGCGCCCAGCAGCTTCATGCGGAACACGTTGGCCTGCTGGCGCTCGATGTCGGTGGTGCCCATGTAGATCACGCACTGCAGGCCAAAGCGCGCAGCCACGGTGGCAGTGGCCACGCCGTGCATGCCGGCGCCGGTCTCGGCGATGATGCGTTTTTTGCCCATGCGCCGTGCCAGCAGGATCTGGCCGATGCAGTTGTTGATCTTGTGGGCGCCGGTGTGGTTCAGCTCTTCGCGCTTGAGGTAGATCTTGGCGCCGCCACAGAACTCGGTCAGCCGCTCGGCGAAGTACAGCGGGCTTGGGCGGCCCACGTAGTCGCGTTGGAAGTAAGCCAGCTCCTTGATGAACTCAGGGTCTTTTTTCGCCAGCTCGTACTCGCGATCCAGGTCAAGGATCAGCGGCATCAGGGTTTCAGCCACATAACGGCCGCCAAATGAGCCAAACAGGCCATTGGCATCAGGGCCGGTACGCAAGGTGGATTGAGTCATGTGACGCTCCAGATAAAAAATGGCGAAGGTCTATGGGCCTGACTGTACCCGTGACAGCCCGGGATGAAAACCGATAAGATCGCCGTAACCTGTCAGGAAAACTCACAGATACCATGAGCCGCGATCTCCCCCCTCTTAATGCCCTGCGTGCCTTTGAAGCCACCGCCCGCCTGAGCAGCGTCAGCCAGGCGGCTGAGCAGCTACACGTCACCCACGGTGCCGTCAGTCGGCAATTGAAAGTGCTGGAAGAGCACCTGGGGGTGAGCCTGTTCGTCAAGGAAGGGCGCGGGCTAAAGCTGACCGAAGCCGGTATCCGCTTGCGGGATGCCAGTAGCGAAGCCTTTGAGCGCTTGAGAAATGTATGCGCTGAACTCACGCAAAGCCAGGTTGACGCTCCGTTCGTGCTCGGCTGTTCAGGCAGTTTGCTGGCGCGCTGGTTTATTCCGCGCCTGGGCCGATTGAATGCCGACTTGCCTGACTTGCGCCTGCACCTGTCGGCCGGTGAAGGCGATCTGGACCCGCGTCGCCCCGGGCTGGATGCATTGCTGGTGTTTGCCGAGCCACCCTGGCCAGCAGACATGCAGGTTTACGAATTAGCCAGCGAGCGCATTGGCCCGGTGGTCAGTCCCCGTTATGCGCGGTACGAACAACTGCGCCATGCCCCGGCCAGCGCCTTGCTCGACGAACCGTTGCTGCACACCACTTCGCGGCCGCAGGCATGGCCGAGCTGGGCGCAAAAAAACGCAATTGAGACGAAGGATTTAAAATACGGGCAGGGGTTTGAGCACTTGTATTACTTGCTGGAAGCCGCCGTTGCGGGGCTGGGTGTGGCGATTGCTCCCGAGCCGCTGGTGGCCCAGGACCTGCAAGCAGGACGGCTGGCTGCGCCCTGGGGCTTCAATGAAACCCCGGGGCAACTGACGTTATGGTTGCCCAAGCGCGCCGCAGACGGACGCGCCAGGCAACTTGCGCAATGGCTCAAGGCAGAGCTTGCGCGCAGCGCAGATTAATTGCCGCGCTTGCACAACAGGAAGGCTGCCAGCAGACCCAGTGCGCCGATGGCAACGCCAGCGGTGGCATACGGATGCTCTTGGGCGTATTCACGGGTAGCGATCGCGGTTTCGCGGGTTTTGTCCTTCACTTCTTCCAGCGCATCGCTGAGCAGATGACGTGAATGCTTGAGCGCGTTCTCGGCGTTGTTCTTGAGAATGCCAAGGGTCTTTTTGGACTCGTCCGAAGCGTCGTGCTTGAGGCTTTCAAGAGACTTGAGCAGGCTCTCGATCTCTGCTTCCATGCTTTGCAATGAGGCTTTACGTAAAGAGTTGCTAGCCATTAGGGCTCTCCTGCATTGATGAGTGAGGTGCTTGTTAAGTCGGACTACAGGGGCGTGAGAAAGTGCAGTTAACCTGAACTTTTCCTTTTAGATTGCCTACAAAGTATTTAGCACATTCGCTGCTAGGCTTTGATTTACGACAAAGGAGAACGTTATGTCTGACCATCACACCTACAAGAAAGTCGAATTGGTAGGCTCGTCCCCGACCAGCATAGAAGACGCCATCGGTAATGCACTGGCCGAAGCCAACAAAAGCATCAAGCACCTTGAATGGTTCGAGGTGATCGACACCCGCGGCCATATCAAGGACGGCAAGGTGGCGCACTATCAGGTAACGCTCAAAATCGGCTTCAGGATTGCCAGCAGTTGATTTGAGGCAAGGTTTTGCCCCGTGGACTGGCCGTTTGCCATAAAGTCCGCTACACAGTCTGGGTGCAATGCGGCATGTTCGCATTGCACCCTTTTTGTTTTGACCGGGGAATGTGACCGATGAAAAAGCTTTTATTGGCTGTAGGTTTGCTGAGTCTGGCAGGAACGGCGTTCGCGGCGGGCAAGCCGTGCGAAGAACTGAAAAGCGAAATCGCGGCGAAGATTGAAGCTAACGGCGCCAGACATTATTCGCTGACGGTTGTGGAAAAAGGTGCTGCCGCTGACGGCAAGGTAGTGGGCTCTTGCGAAGCCGGCACCAAAGAAATTGTCTACAAGCGCGGGTAAGTCCAGCGCAGTAGTAGATCTTGTGGGAGCGGGCTTGCTCGCGATGCGCACGCTGCGGTGTTTCAGATCAATCGCGTCGATACCATCGCGAGCAAGCCCGCTCCCACACTTCCCTTTGCGTCAGGCTCCTTTCATCACCTGCGACAGCAATTCATACGAGTGAATGCGGTCTGCGTGTTCGTACAGATCACAGGTAAAAATCAACTCATCGGCCTGGGTCTGCTCGACCAGCACGTCCAGCTTGGCCTTGATCTTCTGCGGGCTGCCGACCATCGCCAGGCCCAGGAAACTCATCACCGCCTCTTTTTCGTGGGGCAGCCACAAACCGTCCATCGTCGCCACCGGCGCGCGCTGCACCAGACTCTGCCCGCGCATCAGCGCCAGGATTCGCTGGTACACCGAGGTGGCCAGGTACTCGGCCTGCTCGTCGGTGTCAGCAGCCACCAGCGGCACACCCAGCATCACGTAGGGCTTGTCCAGCACGGCAGAAGGCTTGAAGTGGTTGCGATAAACGCGAATCGCTTCATGCATCAACCGTGGTGCGAAATGTGATGCAAAGGCGTAAGGCAAACCCAGTTCACCGGCCAATTGTGCACTGAACAGACTGGAGCCCAGCAGCCAGACCGGCACATTGGTGCCAGTGCCCGGCATGGCGATGATCCGTTGGTCGGGAGTACGTGGGCCCAGATAGCGCATCAGCTCGGCCACATCCTGCGGGAAATCATCGGCACTGCCCGAACGCTCACGACGCAGGGCGCGGGCGGTCATCTGATCCGAGCCGGGCGCGCGGCCAAGGCCCAGGTCAATGCGTCCCGGGTACAGGCTTTCGAGGGTGCCGAACTGCTCGGCGATAACCAGCGGCGCATGGTTGGGCAGCATCACGCCGCCCGAGCCGACACGGATGGTTGACGTACCGCCGGCGAGATAACCGATCAACACCGAGGTCGCCGAACTGGCAATCCCATCCATGTTGTGGTGTTCCGCTACCCAGAAACGGTTGTAGCCGAATTCTTCCACATGCTGTGCCAGATCCAGCGAATTACGCAACGACTGGGCTGCACTGCCGTTTTCGCGGACAGGGACCAGGTCGAGGGTCGAGAATTTGATGTCAGACAGTCGTTTCATCAGCCGGCTACTCCAGGTGGGATGCAGGTCAGGGTGCTCGCATAACCTGCCAGTACTTACAGCAATATGGGCATATACCCGAGTTTCAATGGTCGACTGGGAATTGAGCTACTAAAAATGAAGATTGGTCCGACAGGGTGAACTTTGTGGGGCGAACTACCCTCACTAGTTCATTCAAGGCGTGAAACCTTCGCGCCGTTCTTCAGGAGGCACGCATGAGTATTAAAAAGAAAGCATCGGCTCATTGGGCAGGCGACCTTAAAACCGGCATTGGCTCCATCTCCACAGAAACCGGCGTGCTGCGCGAAGCGCCTTATGGCTTCAAGGCGAGGTTCGAAGGCGGTAAGGGCACCAACCCCGAAGAGTTGATCGGCGCAGCCCATGCAGGCTGTTTCTCGATGGCCTTGTCGATGATTCTCGGTGATGCCGGCCTCAAGGCCGACAGTATCGATACCACTGCTGAAGTAACCCTGGATCAAGTGGACGGCGGTTTTGCAATTACGGCCGTGCATCTGGTGCTCAAGGCCAAGGTGCCCGGCGCCACCCAGGCGCAATTCGACGAACTGACCACCAAAGCCAAAGAGGGCTGCCCGGTGTCCAAGGTACTGAACGCCAAAATCACCCTCGACGCGACGCTGGTGAGCTGACACCACCTGTGTGCCCCGCTAACCGCTAGCGGGGCACAATCGCTACCCGGCTGCGACAGATCAGTCCTGCGCTGTGCGATATGTGATCGAATGGTCGTTACTCGCGTCAGATCATGACTTTGCGTTCTGCCTCAAGGGAGTCTCACCATGAAACGTTTTGCTCTAGCTGTAGTTTGCTGCGCCTTGGCCACCTCGGCTCTGGCGGCGCCCAAGCCGTGCGAAGAACTGAAAGCCGAAATCGAAGCCAAGATCCAGGCGAACAATGTGTCGTCCTACACCCTCGAAATCGTGAGCAATGAAGAAGTTCATGACGAGAACATGGTGGTTGGTTCGTGTGAAAGCGGCACCAAGAAAATCATCTACCAGAACAACGACCGTCAGCCTTCAAGGTAAGCAGTTGACCAGCCGCTCCTCGGCGACCACCTTGCCCGTTGCGTCGTACAGCCGGGCGTAGGCGTTGAAGCCCAGTGAGCGGGCCTGTAGCCGGTAACGCTGGCCGGGCTGGAAGTTGTCGTAATCGACGGTGACGTAACACAGGCGTTCCTGTGGGTCACTGAACATACCCATGCCGCCGACAAACACCTCGAAATCGAAGCGCACCATCAACTCGTGGCTACCTGGCGTTACTTGAAAATAGCGGCCATCGGCCTGTCGCTTGTTATCCAGACGCTCGGCCATTACCAGCTTGCCGGTTTGGGTTTCAAGGTCGACCCAGGCCATTGTGGGATCAGCCGGGGGGATTGGCGTGCTGGTACAGGCGCTGAGCAGACAAGCAGCCAGCAACCACAAAAGCGTACGCATGATGATGTCCAAAAAAAGTGTTACGCAAGCATAGCGTGCATTATGGTCACATCACTCGCCTACTGGATCGCTTTATGACCTCGCGTGTTCGCGGCTTGTTGGTTCTTGCCTTGCCGCTTCTGCTCAGCGGTTGCTCCAGTGCGGGCTACTACTCGCAATTGGCCTCCGGCCAATGGAATTTATTGCAGGCCCGTGAACCCGTGAGCAAGGTGATTGTTGATCCCCGGCGCCCGACAGTGTTGCGTGAGCAATTGGCAAAAGCCCAGGCTGCGCGCTCCTTCGCCAGCGAGCATTTACACCTGCCGGACAACCAGAGCTATCGTCTGTATGCCGACCTGAAACGGCAGTACGTGGTGTGGAATGTCTTTGCCACCCCGGCGTACTCCCTCGACCCCGTCACCCATTGCTTTCCCATAGCCGGGTGCGTGGCCTACCGGGGTTATTACAGCCAGGGAGCGGCGCGAGGCGAGGCGGCCCTGCAACGCCAGCAGGGCATGGACGTGTTTGTCAGCGGCGTTGAAGCCTATTCCACCCTGGGATGGTTTGATGACCCGATCCTCAATGGCATGCTCAATTGGGGTGATGAGCGCTTGGCCACACTGATCTTTCACGAGCTGGCCCATCAGCAGTTTTATGTGAAGGACGACACTGAATTCAATGAGTCTTTTGCCAGTTTCGTGGAACAGGAAGGCACCCGCCAATGGCGCGTCGAACAAGGCTTGCCACCCTCCGACGGCAGCCATGTGCAGCAACGTGAACAATTTATCACCCTGGTGCTCGACACTCGCCAGCGCTTGAAGACCCTTTATGCACAGCCGTTGCCGGCAGCCGAAATGCAGCAGCGTAAAACCGCTGCATTCGAACGAATGCGCCGTGATTATCGTCAGTTACGGGATGAGCAATGGGCGGGAAATCCGCGCTATGACGCGTGGGTCAATGGCCCTCTCAATAACGCCAAATTGTTGCCCTTCGGTCTTTACGATCAATGGGTACCTGCCTTCGCAGCCCTGTTCAAGCATGTGGGCGGCGACTGGCCGAGTTTTTATGCCGAAGTTGAACAGTTGGGTAAATTGCCCCCCGAACAGCGTAAGGCTGCCTTGTATAAATGGGCTGAACGCTGAGCTTTTTGAGGCTGCACTACATAGATAGCCCCCCTGAAATCCCTGTCTCAATAGGCTGAGAACCCACCGATACTCAGCCCGAAATGAAGCAGAACTTTCAAGGAATGCTGCCATGGAGCCAACCAACCCGCTGTTGAGCGCGACCCTTCTGCCCCTTTACAGCAAGGTACGTCTAGAACATCTCAAGCCGGCAATCGAACACATTGTTGCCGACAACCTGCAGTCAATCAGCCGAATCGTCAGTGCCCAGTCCCAACCCACATGGTCGGGCCTGGTGTTGCCGATGGAAGCCCTGACGGCGCGGCTGGATGAAGCCATTGCCGTCATCACGACACTGGGGCAGGTACCAAGAGAAGTGTCATGGGAAACAGACATCGGCCAATGCTTTCTGGCTGCCTACAATTACAAGGCGCAAGTCTTGCAAAACCGCGAGCTTTATCTGGCCTGCAAGGCTTTGGCAGAAAGCCCTGAAGCCATGCAATTTGATCGCTCGCAGCAGGCTCTATTGGGCAAGATACTGCGCGACTACCGGTTGGCTGGGAGTGAGCTGTCAGCCTCTGGCAGAGGCGAACTCATCGAGCTCAACCACGAGATATCCCGACAGGAATGGGTTTTTTACGAAAACGCACGACAATCCAGAAAATCCTGGAGCAAGCTGGTTACCGATGAGTCCTTGCTTGCGGGGCTTGCGAGTGAACTCAAGGGGCAGTTGGCAGACATTGCCACGGACGCCGACCTGCAAGGCTGGCTGATAACTCTTCAGGAGCGCGCTACCTACACCGCGATCATGCGCTCATGCGAAAACAGGGCGCTGCGCGAGGAGTTGTTCACGGCCTACAACACGCGGGCTTCCGAGCAGGGCCCCGCAGGCGGGCAATATGGCAATGGCCCGGTGCTCCATGATCTGCTCAGGCTGCGTCAGCAGAAGGCGCGCCTGCTGGGGTATGACAGCCATGCCGAGCTGAGCCTGCAGGGCAAGACGGCAACCTCGGTTGATGAGGTGCTGAGTTTTCTGCGCACTCGAATTGAACGCAAGTCGGCATTTTTTTCAACTCAAACCGCAGAGCTGCATGCCCTGGCGTCGGCCATGCAATACGACGGACTCAAACCATGGGATCTGTTGTTTCTGGCGCAAAAACGCGCTCTGCAACTAAGCCCGCTGGCGGGCGATCAATTGAAATCATATTTTGCGTTCACACGTGTATTTGAAGGCATCGTGTTACTCGTCAAGCGCCTCTTCGCGGTCGATCTGGTCGAACAGGTATCGTTTGATACATGGCACCCGGACGTTCGTTTGTTTGAAGTGGCCGAGTCAGGTGTTCGGATGGGGCATCTTTATCTCGACCCTTACCTTCGTGAATCCAAGCCGAATATGTGCTGGATGCAGTCGGCACGTAACCGCAGACTCAATCAGCAAGGGGACCTGACCACCCCGGTGGCCATTCTCTATGGCAACTTCTCACCCGAATCCCCTGGCTCCCCATCACTGCTGACGCCGCAGCAGTTAACCCTGCTTTTCCATGAGTTGGGTTGTTGCATGAAGCAACTGCTGACCCGCAGTCCCTACGGTGCATTTTCCCGCGTGGATGTACTGAATGCTGAGGCGTCCGGGTTTTCAGGCAAATGCGCTGAAAAGTGGTGCTGGTCACGGGACGGTCTGCGCTGGTTGGCCAGGCATGCCCAGCATGACAGTGAGCTGACCTATGAGCAGATAGACCAAGTACTTGAAGCGCGCAGTGCCGAGCGTTGGCTTGAAACGGCCCGCGAGCTTGGGCTTGCGCTGTTTGATTTTGAACTGCACCGCATCTGGGGCGATGGCCGCAGCGTGGAAGAGATCTGGCGCAGTGCACACAATGAACTCCAGCCGTTACCGTTGGCGCAGAACGACCGATCTGCCAACACTTTCGATGCGATCGTCTCGGGCCATGATGGCGCTTATTTCGTCAATGAATGGGCCGAAGCGATGGCTGAGCAGGTTTTTGCAAGGTTTGAACAGCAAGGTGTGTTTAACCCGCAAACGGGCTTGGCCTATCGCGAAGCCTTCCATGCACCGGGCATCGAACGCCCGCTGCATGAGTCTTTCGAGGAGTTTATGGGCCAGCCGCCCGCGAGCGTGTAGGTATCTTCAGGACTTGAGCCAGTTCTTCACCACGCATGAAGCAAAAGGGCTGGTACTGCATGCGCCGCTGCTCAGGGCTGCGCGCAACTGTGGGATATCCGCCTTCATCATGTAGCTCTCGCCATCTTTGTGGTGCGAGTTTTCGCCAAAGCCGCCCTGGGTCATTTCTTTCAGGGCGTCTTCCTTGCTCCAGTCCTGCACGACCACGCGGTACATCGCCGCCATCAGCCCGGTACGGTCCGAACCGTGCTTGCAGTGCATCAATACAGGGCCCTGTGCTTGTGCCGTCTGGATGGCACGCAGCGCGGCCAGCACATCGGTGTCATCTACATGGTTGGTGCGATAAGGCAGTTGGACTTGAGCGACGCCTGGAGTCTTGAGCCAGGAACTGTCGGCATCAGGCAAGAAGTTGATGACGGTGGTTATCTGTAATTTTTCCAGCAGCGGCTGCGCGGCACTGTCAGGCAGTGCGCTGCGGTACAGGGTCGGGGACATTTGATAGAGGTTGTATTGCGTGGCAATGGGCTGTGCCCACTGTACAGGCGGGGCCTGGGCTGTTTCGTCGGCCAGGGCCTGAGGCACAGAAAACGCTGCCAGCAAGGTCAGGCACAGAGCAGGAAAAAACCGGGCTTTGGGCATATCAGTTCGACCATTAACAAAGAATTTGGAAGTTGAAACGCTAGATTGAGGGATGACTGATCAAAACTGTGTCAGGCATTTGTCAAAAAAGCGTGAGGGCGCAGCCAGTGATGGCCTGATGCTATTGGTGCGGCAAATTTACGCATGAAACGATTCATCTGGTCGCCTGGCCTGTTAGTATTTGTAACCAAACTTTGCCTGCGTTTTTTTTCTCAGGTCGATTTCGACCCGTATCGCTGCCAAAACGAAAAGCTGCCCATGAGCGGCTGTAATCCGTGAATGCCTGATGAGGTGCCCCGCATGTCTGAGCAAGACAACCCCCGGCGTGAGTTTTTGCGCAAAACCCTGACCCTGATTCCAGTGGTCACTGTTGCGAGCACGGGCCTGGGTGGTTCCGTTCTGATGGCTACGCCAGACGCTCAAGCCGCACCGGTCGCTGCGCCGCCCGTTGCCGCATCAGGCCCGGCCTATGAACCAACGTACTTCACGGCTGAAGAGTGGGCGTTCGTTAACGCCGCCGTCGCGCGTCTGATCCCGGCTGACGAGCAAGGCCCGGGGGCGCTCGAAGCTGGCGTTCCGGAATATATCGACCGTCAGATGAACACGCCTTACGCCAGCGGCGCGCTGTGGTTTATGCAGGGGCCGTTCAATGCCGACGCTGCGCCGGAAATGGGCTGGCAGAGCAAACTGGTGCCAAAACAGATCTATCGCCTGGGCATTGCTGCCACGGAGGAGCTCTGCAAAAAAGCCTATAACTCAACATTTGCTGGGCTAGACAGCGCTACCCGAGACGAAGTGCTCAAACAGCTGGAAGCCGGCACGCCTAAATTCGATAGCGTCCCGGCCAAGATGTTTTTCAGCTTTTTGCTGCAAAACACCAAGGAAGGCTTCTTTTGCGACCCTATTCACGGTGGCAACAAAGGCATGATCGGCTGGACCATGATCGGCTTCCCCGGCGCGCGCGCTGATTTCATGGACTGGGTAGAACGCAACGAGCAATACCCCTTCCCGGCAGTTTCCATTCGCGGCGAGAGGGCTTGAGCATGTCGACCGTTATGAAAAAAGTTGATGCAGTAATCGTTGGTTTCGGTTGGACCGGCGCGATCATGGCCAAAGAGCTGACCGAAGCCGGCCTGAATGTTGTGGCCCTGGAGCGCGGTCCGATGCAGGACACCTATCCAGACGGCAACTATCCACAGGTCATCGACGAACTTACCTACAGCGTGCGCAAAAAGCTGTTCCAGGACGTCTCCAAAGAAACCGTCACCATTCGCCATAGCGTCAATGACGTGGCCCTGCCCAACCGCCAGTTGGGTGCTTTCCTGCCGGGTAACGGTGTGGGCGGTGCAGGCTTGCACTGGTCGGGGGTGCACTTTCGGGTCGATCCGATCGAACTGCGCATGCGCAGCCATTACGAAGAGCGTTACGGCAAGAACTTTATCCCCAAGGACATGACCATCCAGGACTTCGGCGTCAGCTACGAAGAGCTGGAGCCGTTCTTCGACTATGCCGAAAAGGTTTTTGGTACGTCGGGTCAGGCCTGGACCGTCAATGGCCAACGGGTCGGTGAAGGCAAGGGCGGCAACCCTTATGCGCCGGACCGTTCGGACCACTTTCCGTTGGTGTCGCAGAAGAACACCTACTCCGCACAGCTGTTTCAGAAAGCGGCCAATGAGGTTGGCTACAAGCCTTATAACCTGCCGTCGGCAAACACCTCCGGGCCATACACTAACCCCTATGGCGCGCAGATGGGGCCGTGCAACTTCTGCGGTTTTTGCAGCGGTTATGTCTGCTACATGTATTCCAAGGCATCGCCCAACGTAAACATTCTTCCTGCCCTGAAGCCGTTGCCGAACTTCGAGCTGCGCCCGAATGCCCATGTGATCCGGGTCAACCTGGACAGCAGCAAAACCAAGGCTACCGGCGTGACCTATATCGATGCCCTGGGCCGAGAAATCGAGCAGCAGGCCGATCTGGTGATCCTGGGCGCGTTCCAGTTCCACAATGTGCGTCTGATGTTGTTGTCGGGCATTGGCAAGCCGTATGACCCGAAAACCGGCGAAGGTGTTGTCGGTAAAAACTTTGCTTACCAGAACATGGGCACCATCAAGGCCTACTTCGACAAAGACGTGCACACCAATAACTTTATCGGTGCAGGCGGCAATGGCGTGGCAATTGATGATTTCAACGCCGACAACTTCGACCACGGGCCGCACGGTTTTGTCGGCGGCTCGCCGATGTGGGTCAACCAGGCCGGTAGCCGGCCGATTGCAGGCACGTCCAACCCGCCGGGTACGCCGGCCTGGGGCAGCGCGTGGAAGCGTGCAACCGCCGATTACTACACTCACCAAGTGTCGATGGACGCCCACGGTGCGCATCAGTCCTACCGTGGCAACTACCTCGATCTGGACCCGGTGTATCGCGATGCCTACGGCCAGCCGTTGCTACGCATGACGTTCGACTGGCAAGAAAACGACATCAAGATGAACCGTTTCATGATGGAAAAAATGGGCAAGATCGCCGAAGCGATGAACCCCAAGGCCATTGCGCGTATCGGCAAACAAGTGGGTGACCACTTCAATACGTCGTCGTACCAGACCACCCACCTTAACGGTGGAGCGATCATGGGGACCAACCCGAAAACCAGTGCACTGAACCGTTACCTGCAAAGCTGGGACGTGCACAACGTGTTTGTGCCGGGTGCATCGGCTTTCCCACAAGGTTTGGGCTACAACCCTACGGGACTGGTGGCTGCATTGACCTATTGGTCGGCGCGGGCAATCCGTGAGCAGTATCTGAAGAACCCCGGCCCACTGGTTCAGGCATAAGGAGCGATGACCATGAAAGCACTTGTTATCGCAACCCTGAGCCTGCTCGCCAGCTTTTCGGCGGTGGCCGCTGAAAGCGACCCGCAGGCGTTGATCAAACAAGGTGAATATCTCGCCCGTGCCGGTGACTGCGTGGCGTGCCATACGGCCAAGGGCGGCAAGCCGTTCGCCGGTGGCCTGGCGATGGAGACGCCGATCGGCACCATTTATTCGACTAACATCACGCCAGACAAAAACGGCATTGGCACTTACAGCTTTGAAGATTTCGACAAAGCCGTGCGTCACGGTGTTGCTCAGAACGGCAGCACCTTGTATCCGGCCATGCCGTATCCGTCCTATGCACGGGTCAACGAGGCCGATATGCGGGCGTTGTATGCCTACTTCATGAAGGGCGTTAAACCTGTCGAGCAAGCGAACCAGGAAGCCGATATCCCGTGGCCGTTGAGCATGCGCTGGCCGCTGGCGATCTGGCGCTGGCTGTTTGCCCCTGCGGTTGAAGATTTCAAGCCGCAAGCCGGGCAGGACGCGGTAGTCAGTCGTGGGGCGTATCTGGTGGAAGGCTTGGGCCACTGCGGTGCATGCCATACGCCACGGGCCCTGACCATGCAGGAAAAAGCCTTGAGTGCCAGTGATAGCCCGGCATTTCTGTCAGGCAGTGCACCGCTGGAAGGCTGGATCGCGAAGAACCTGCGCGGTGATCACAAGGACGGTCTGGGCAGCTGGAGCGAAGACCAGCTGGTGCAGTTCCTCAAGACCGGTCGCAGTGATCGCAGTGCGGTATTTGGCGGCATGAGCGATGTGATCGTACACAGCATGCAGTACATGTCCGACGCTGATCTGACGGCCATTGCCCGTTACCTGAAGTCGTTGCCAGCGGTGAATCCGGCTGACAAACCGCATCAGTACAACCCGGCAGTGGCGGATGCCCTGTGGAACGGTGATGACAGCAAGCGTGGCGCTGCGGTGTACATCGACAACTGTGCGGCTTGCCATCGTACCGACGGTCACGGCTATACCCGTGTGTTCCCTGCCCTGGCGGGCAATCCGGTATTGCAGTCGGCCGACCCGACGTCGTTGATACATATCGTGCTTAAGGGGGGGACGTTGCCTGCAACGCATACAGCGCCATCAACGTTCACCATGCCCGCTTTCGACTGGCGTTTGTCGGATCAGGAAGTGGCCGATGTGGTCAATTTCATCCGCACCAGTTGGGGCAACCAGGCGGCTGAGGTGAAGGCCGGGGATGTGAAGGCGATTCGTTAACCCTGAGTATTCGGTGGGAGCGGGCTTGCTCGCGATGCAGACAACTCGGTATGCCTGACTTACCGAGTCGCTCCCATCGCGGGCAAGCCTGCTCCCACATTGGGTATTCAGGGCTGTCTTGCAGACATCCCGAACCACTTCTGCGACAACGCCTCCAGCCTCCCGTCTGCCTTGATCCGCTGCAAGGCCTTGTCCAGGCTGGCCTGGAACGCCGGGTTGCCTTTCTGGAAGGGGATTACCAGGGCAACTTCCTCATCTGTGACCGGCGTTTTCTGCGCCACCGTGACCAATGGCCCACGTTCGACAAACCCATTGCCCTGAGCTACGCCTAAAGTCTGGCCTTGAAACATTGCAAGGCTGTTGAGTGAGCGCGGCTGCTCTTGCCGGGCAATCGTCTGCGCTGGCAGATGGCTGTAAGGTTCGCTGAAATCGAACCGATCCTGGAGTTCCTGGGTCAAAGCCACATGATTGATCGCGACATCGTATTTACCGCTCTCAACCCCTGACAGCAAGTCAGCGTTATCGGTGACCAGAATGGAGGAATGTACTTCCAGTTCCTGAGCCAGCAACTCGGCCAGTTCAACGTCAAAGCCGGTCAGACGCCCGTCCTGCTTGAAGCTGAACGGTGCCATGTCGGCTTCCAGGGCTATGCGCAGTTCACCACGGTCATTGATGTCGTCGATCAGTTCGGCCTGAGCAAAAGGGCTCGCCAGTGGCAGTAAAAGCATCAGGCCCGGCAATAAACGCATGGTCACTCCTTTGGTTGGGATGCAAGCGAATCGCATTTAACGTTCGCTTTGCTTTATGTTGGTCACTTGCGGGGTTGGACAACGGTTTGGCTCTAAGTTGTCAGGCACCGAAGAATTTTGCAAAAAACCGGAGAAAAAAATGAAAGCTCTACTGTCTCGTGTTGCGCTGGCTTCTGTATTGATGGGCGCTTCGGTCATGGCCACAGCGGCTGGCCTGGAATCGGAGCCTGCACCAAAAGGCGCCAAAGTGTTTATCGTCGAACCTAAAGACGGTGCCACAGTTGATCAAACTTTCACCGTTAAATTCGGTATTGAAGGCATGCCTCTGGCGCCTATCACCGAGGCCACGCCGCATGCGGGCCATCACCACCTGCTGATCGATGTCGACCAGTTGCCGGCCGAGAACGCACCGATCCCGGCCGATGCCAACCATATCCATTTCGGCAAGGCCCAGACCGAAACCCAGGTCACCCTGCCACCTGGCAAGCACACCCTGCAACTGGTGCTGGGTAACCAGGTTCATGTGCCGTTCAAGCCAAGCATCGTGTCGGAAAAAATCACGGTTAATGTGAAATAAGCTTTTTCGACGCATAAAAAAGGGAGACCCGAGGGTCTCCCTTTTTAGTGAGAGGCGTTTAGAACAACACGCGGCAGCGAATAGTGCCGTTGATGGTCTGCAGCTTCTCTTGCGCCAGGTCCGAAGACTCGGCGTCGACGTCGATCACTACATAGCCAACTTTCTCGTTGGTTTGCAGGAATTGGCCGGAGATGTTGATCCCGTTTTCGGCGAAGATCTTGTTGATCTCGCTCATCACGCCCGGGATGTTCTGGTGGATGTGCAGCAGGCGGTGCTTGCCAGGGTGGGCCGGCAGGGCCACTTCCGGGAAGTTCACGGACGATACCGAGGTACCGTTGTCGCTGTACTTGACCAGTTTTTCTGCCACTTCCAGACCGATGTTGGCTTGCGCTTCAGCGGTAGAACCGCCGATGTGCGGGGTCAGGATCACGTTGTCCAGGCCACGCAGCGGGCTTTCGAACACGTCGTCGTTGGAGCGCGGCTCAACCGGGAACACGTCGATGGCGGCGCCGATCAGGTGCTTGTCCTTGATTGCGTCAGCCAGGGCGTCCAGCTCAACCACGGTGCCGCGAGCGGCGTTGATCAGAATGCCGCCCTTTTTGATGGCACGGATTTCTTTCTCGCCGATCATCCACTGGGTGGCTGCGGTTTCCGGTACGTGCAAGGTGACGATGTCGGACATGCCCAACAGTTCGTGCAGATTGCCGACCTGGGTGGCGTTGCCCAATGGCAGCTTGGTCACGGTGTCGTAGAAGAACACCTGCATGCCCAGACCTTCAGCCAGAACCGACAGCTGGGTACCGATCGAGCCGTAACCCACGATACCCAGCTTTTTGCCGCGGATTTCGAAGGAGTTGGCTGCGCTTTTGATCCAGCCGCCACGGTGGCAGGAAGCGTTTTTCTCAGGGATGCCACGCAACAACAGGATCGCTTCAGCCAGCACCAACTCGGCCACCGAACGGGTGTTGGAGTAAGGGGCGTTGAAAACAGCGATACCGCGTTCGCGAGCAGCGTTGAGGTCGACCTGGTTGGTGCCGATGCAGAAACAACCAACAGCGACCAGTTTCTTGGCGCAATCGAACACTTCTTCGGTCAGCTGGGTACGAGAACGGATGCCGATAAAGTGGGCATCAGCGATCTTTTCCTTCAGCTGGGCTTCAGGCAAGGAACTGGTGATGTACTCAATGCTGGTGTACCCGGCGGATTTGAGCACTTCAACAGCGGATTGGTGGACGCCTTCCAAAAGAAGGAACTTGATCTTGCTCTTATCGAGAGAAGTCTTGCTCATCTGCGTAAACCTGTGTCCCAGAGAAAAAATGGCAGGGAATGGACAGCGAGAGCTGACCTGGCCGGCGTGAAAACCGGCCCCGAGAATCGTCCTGTGGCTCGATTCTGCGAGGGGGTCGTATGCTAGCATAAGCGCCCCGCTAAACACCCATTCCTGCGACGTGAAGCGTTCTCAGGATGACCATGAATTGTTCGAGAGTTCTGTTGATGACCCATCCTGCCTTGATTGATGAGCTGAAGACCCTGGTAGAGCCTGGCAAGGTTTTGACCGACGCCGGCTCCCTTAATGCTTACGGCAAGGACTGGACCAAGCATTTCGCTCCCGCCCCGTTGGCCATTGTGTTCCCGAAAACCACCGAGCAGGTGCAGGCCATCGTGCTGTGGGCCAACGCCCATGACGTGGCACTGGTACCGTCGGGTGGCCGTACCGGCCTGTCCGCTGCTGCCGTGGCCGCCAATGGCGAAGTAGTGGTGTCGTTCGACTACATGAATCAGGTGCTGGACATCAACCTGACCGACCGTACTGTGGTCTGCCAGCCTGGGGTGGTCACCGAGCATCTGCAGAACCTGGCCGAAGAAAACGGCCTGTACTATCCGGTGGACTTCGCTTCGGCTGGCTCCAGCCAGATTGGCGGCAATATCGGCACCAATGCCGGCGGCATCAAGGTGATTCGCTACGGCATGACCCGTAACTGGGTGGCCGGCATGAAAGTGGTCACCGGCAAGGGCGATGTGCTGGAGCTCAACAAGGACCTGATCAAGAACGCCACCGGCTATGACATGCGCCAGCTGTTTATCGGTGCCGAAGGCACCCTGGGCTTTGTGGTGGAAGCCACCATGCGCCTGGACCGTGCGCCGAAAAATCTGACGGCGATGGTGTTGGGCACGGCAGATTTCGATTCGATCATGCCGGTGCTGCACGCCTTCCAGAACAAGCTCGATCTGACGGCTTTCGAGTTCTTCTCCGACAAGGCGCTGGCCAAGGTCATGGGGCGTGGCGACGTGCCTTCCCCGTTTGAAACCGACTGTCCGTTCTATGCGCTGCTGGAATTCGAGGCGACCACTGAAGAGGTTGCCAATGCGGCCCTGGAAACCTTCGAGCACTGCATGGAAGAAGGCTGGGTACTTGATGGCGTGATGAGCCAGAGCGAAACCCAACTGCAGAACCTGTGGAAACTGCGCGAGTACATCTCGGAGACCATTTCCCACTGGACGCCATACAAAAACGACATTTCGGTCACCGTGTCGAAAGTCCCGGCATTTTTGAAAGAAATTGACGCGATCGTCGGCGAACACTACCCGGATTTCGAAATTGTCTGGTTCGGCCACATTGGCGACGGCAACCTGCATCTAAACATCCTCAAGCCCGAAAACCTGAGCAAGGATGAGTTCTTCGCCAAGTGCGCGACGGTGAACAAGTGGGTGTTTGAAACCGTTGAGAAATACAACGGCTCGATCTCTGCCGAGCATGGCGTGGGCATGACCAAGCGTGACTACCTGACCTACAGCCGTTCGCCGGTTGAGATCGAGTACATGAAAGCGCTCAAGGCCGTGTTCGACCCTAAAGGCATCATGAACCCCGGCAAGATTTTTGCGGTTTAAAGTTAACGGTATTCAATAGCGGAGTCTGTCCATGAGCTATCAGCACCAGTATGTCGACGGTACCCGGATCCACTTTCCGATCGGTAAAGTGGTGTGCATCGGCCGCAACTATGCCGAGCACGCCAAAGAGCTGGACAACCCGATCCCGACCGAGCCCCTGCTCTTCATCAAACCGGGCAGTTGTGTCGTGCCACTGGAAGGCGGCTTTGCGATCCCCACCGAGCGCGGTTCGGTGCATTACGAAGCCGAAATTTCGGTACTGATCGGCAAGCCCCTGTCGAACAACCCGAGCGCCGAAGAAGTGCTGGATGCGATCTCCGGTTTTGCCCCTGGCCTGGACCTGACCCTGCGCGACAAACAGGCCGAGCTCAAAGGCAAAGGCCTGCCGTGGGAAATTGCCAAGTCGTTCGATGGCGCCTGTGTGCTGGCTCCTTTCGTACAGAGCAGCACTTTTGCTGACCTGGCCGATATCGGCATTCGTTTGACCATCAATGGCGAAGTGCGTCAGGACGGTAATAGCGCCCTGATGCTCAACCCGATCGTACCGATGATCCAGCACATGGCTGCGTGCTTCTCGCTACAAGCCGGTGATGTGATCATGACTGGCACACCGGTGGGCGTCGGCCCACTGAATGTGGGCGATGAGCTGGTGCTGGAGCTGACGGGCGTTAGCCGCTTCGAGAGCCGCGTTCGTTAGTCCGGGCCTGGCAATTGAAACAGCCTGTGGCAACGGCCACAGGCTTTGGCATTACACCGCCATCGGCGCGGTCATTGGTGCGTGGTGCTGGTAGCCTTCGAGGCTGAAGTCGCCCGGCTCGATCATGCCCAGCCACTCCGGCTGGTACACGCCGGTCTTGGCGAATTCCGGTACGCGGTCCGAGATTACCAGTTTGGGCATCGGGAACGGCTCGCGGGTGAGCTGCTCGTTAAGCATGTCCAGGTGGTTTTCGTACACGTGGGCATCGCCGATAAAGTAGGTGAACCAGCGTGGTGTATAGCCGGTCAGGCGGCCGATCAGGCTCAGCAGCGCAGCGCCTTCGGTCAGGTTGAACGGTGTCCCCAGGCCCAGGTCGTTGGAACGGATGTAGAGGGTCAGGGAAATCTCCCTGGTCTCGACATTCGGGTGGAACTGGTACAGCAGGTGGCACGGTGGCAGGGCCATTTCGTCGAGCTGGGCGCAGTTCCAGCCGTGGAACAGGATACGGCGGCTGCCCGGGTCATTGATGATGGTGTCGACGCACTGGCGCACCTGGTCGATGGCCTTGTACAGCACCACATAGGCCTGGCCGTCTTCTTCGCCTTCGGCAATCTGGCGATAACCCTGGCTCAGGCACAACTCGATAGCGGCCACATTGCTGCGATCAACTTGCTTGTAGGCCGGCCATTTGCGCCATTGCACACCGTAGATCTCGCCAAGGTCGTCTTCGCCCTGACGGAACGGGTTGGCCAGCCACTGGGCGTTTTCGTTGGCGTTCTGGTCCCACACCTTGCAGCCCAATGCGCGGAAGTCTGCAGCGCTATTGACCGGGCGCAAGAAACCGCACATCTCGCCAATGGCCGATTTGAACGCCATGCGCCGGGTGGTGATGGCCGGGAAGCCTTCCTTGAGGTCATAGCGCAGCATGGCGCCGGGCAGGCTGATGGTTTTTACGCCGGTACGGTTGGCTTGCAGGGTGCCGTTTTTAATGACGTTGGCAACGAGGTCGAGATATTGCTTCATGGTTTTCCTACCGTTTGAATGCGGGGCTTTATAAGCCCCGCCATCCGAATGTATTACGCAGCTTTTTGAGCCGCTGGATCGCGGTGGTAAGCCCACCAGATCAGGAACAGGCCGCCCGCGATCATCGGGATACAGAGAATTTGCCCCATCGTCACCCAGCCGAACGCGAGATAACCCAATTGGGCATCCGGCACACGGACGAATTCGACGATAAAGCGGAAGATGCCGTAGAACAGGGCGAACATCCCGGAAACCGCCATGGTTGGACGGGGTTTGCGCGAGTACAGCCAAAGAATCAGGAAGAGTGCCACACCTTCGAGGGCGAACTGGTAAAGCTGCGACGGATGACGCGCCAGTTGTTGTGGGTCGGTAGGGAAGATCATCGCCCACGGCACATCGCTGGCCTTGCCCCACAGTTCGGCGTTGATAAAGTTGCCGATGCGCCCTGCACCCAGGCCAATGGGCACTACAGGGGCGATAAAGTCCATGATCTGGAAGAATGACTTGCCGTTGCGCTTGCCAAAACCCCACACCGCCAGCATCACGCCGATCAGGCCGCCGTGGAACGCCATGCCGCCTTTCCACACTTCAAAAATCAGCAGCGGGTTGGCGATATAGGCGCTCAGGTCGTAAAACAGCACATAGCCCAGGCGCCCGCCGACAATCACGCCCATGGCCACCCAGAACACCAGGTCGGAGAGTTTCTCCTTGGTCCAGGTCGGGTCGAAGCGGTTGAGGCGGCGTGACAGGATGAGCCAGGCAGCGCCAATGCCGATCAGGTACATCAAGCCGTACCAATGGATTTTCAGCGGGCCGATGGCCAGTGCCACCGGATCAATCTGCGGGTAAGGCAGCATTGCGACTCCTTGTTAGATCAGGAAACTCAAGCCGACACAGAACAACAGTGCGGCAAACAGCCGTTTCAGCAGGCGTGGCGAGAGCTTGTGGGCCAGTCGCGCACCGAAACGGGCGAAAAACATGCTGGTCAGGGCGATCCCGAGCAGCGCGGGCAGGTAGACAAAACCGAGACTATGCGCGGGCAGGTCGGGGTTGTGCCAGCCAATGATCATGAAACTTGCTGCACCTGCCAGTGCAATCGGCAGCCCGCAGGCTGACGACGTGGCCACGGCCTGCTGCATCGGCACGCTACGCCAGCTCAGAAATGGCACGGTCAGCGAGCCGCCGCCGATGCCGAAAATCGCCGAAGCCCAGCCAATCACCGTACCGGCCAGGGTCAGCCCGACCTTGCCAGGTACCGTGCCAGTGGCCTTGGGTTGCAAGCCCAGGGCCATCTGAATGGCGATCACCACGGCGAACACACCGATGATTTTCTGCAAGTGGGGGCCGGCAATGGCTTCTGCGGTCAACGCACCGATGCCCGCACCGATCAGGATGCCCAGCGTCATCCAGAGCACCAGAGGCCAGCGCACGGCGCCTTTTCGATGGTGCTCGCGAATCGAGTTGATCGAGGTAAAAATGATCGTGGCCAGTGACGTGCCAACGGCCAGATGGGTCAGCACCTCGCTGTCAAAACCCTGCAAGGTGAAGCTGAACACCAGCACCGGCACGATGATCAACCCGCCGCCGACCCCGAACAGCCCGGCCAGCACCCCCGCAAAACCTCCCAGTACCAGATAGAGCAGAAATTCCATGACGCCCCCCCCCAAATTTGATCCGCATGGTAACGGAGCAAGGGCTTTGGCTCCACTGCGCTGCACGGTATGGCGCGAGCCGCCCGAGCAATCTATAAGTAGTGTGGTTAAAAAAACATTAAGGACTGCCCATGTGTCTGATTGTCTTCGCCTGGCGCCCCGGCCATGCACAGCCTTTGGTCGTTGCGGCCAACCGCGATGAATTCTATGCCCGCCCCGCCAAACCCCTGGCGCAGTGGGCCAATGCGCCACAGGTATATGCCGGGCGCGACCTTGAAGCGGGAGGAACCTGGCTGGGCATAGGCGCCGATGGACGCTTTGCGGCCCTGACCAATATCCGCGAACCGCACAAGCCGCCTTCACGGCGCTCACGGGGCGAGCTGGTGGCAGACTTTCTCACCGGCCACCAGTCAATTGCCGAGTATTTCACCCAGGTAGGCCGACGTTCTGTCGACTATGCCGGTTTTAATCTGCTGTTGGGCACCGCAGATCAGCTCTGGCATTTCAATTCCGGGGACCTGGCGCCGCAACCGCTGAGCGCGGGGATTTATGGTTTGTCCAACGGCGGGCTGGATACGCCGTGGCCCAAACTGCTCAAAGCCAAGGCCGCGCTGGCCGAGGTGCTGGACAACCCGCAGCCACAAGCGCTGCTGGCGTTGCTCAAGGATCCGCAGACGGCCCCGTTCAGCGAACTGCCGGACACCGGCGTAGGTCTGGCCACGGAGAGTCTGCTGTCGAGTGTGTTTATCACCAGCCCCAGCTATGGCACCCGTGCCAGTACCGCGCTTATTGTGAATGCAGACGGGTCAAGGGTGATGGTGGAACACAGCTTCGGGCCGCATGGGGGGCGGTTGGGAGAGGTAAGGCTGGCGGTGTGACGCTAGCCCTCACCCCAACCCTCTCCCCGAGGGAGAGGGTTGGGGTGAGGGCGCTTTTCAGTAAGGCTTGATCGCCGCCGGGTTCATCATGCGGGTCAGGCCCATGTTTTTCAGCGCCAGTTGAATGGTGCTGCGAATGACCTGCGGGTTGTCGATGGTCATCACTTCGGCCAGCAGTTCCTTGGCGCGACTCAGGCTGACCTGACGCAGCATCCATTTCACTTTCGGCAAGTTGGTGGCGTTCATCGACAGGCTGTCAAAGCCCATCGCCATCAACAAGATCGCCGCCGCCGGGTCACCGGCCATTTCTCCACAGATGCTCGCCGGCTTGCCTTCGGCATGGGCGTCACGCACCACCGACTGCAGGGCCTGCAGCACCGCCGGGTGCAGATAGTCGTACAAGTCCGCCACGCGTGGGTTGTTGCGGTCCACAGCGAGCAGATACTGGGTCAAATCGTTGGAACCCACCGACAGAAAGTCGACCTGACGGGCCAGCTCCTTGGTCTGATAAACCGCAGCCGGGATTTCGATCATCACCCCAATAGGCGGCATCGGCACGTCGGTGCCTTCGTCGCGCACTTCACCCCAGGCGCGGTGCAGCAGGTGCAGGGCTTCTTCGAGTTCGTGGGTGCCCGAGATCATCGGCAGCAAGATACGCAGGTTGTTCAGGCCTTCACTGGCCTTGAGCATGGCCCGGGCCTGCACCAGAAAGATTTCAGGGTGGTCGAGGGTCACGCGAATCCCGCGCCAGCCCAGGAACGGGTTTTCTTCCTTGATCGGGAAGTAAGACAGTGACTTGTCGCCGCCGATGTCCAGGCTGCGCATGGTCACCGGTTGCGGATGGAAGGCAGATAATTGCTCGCGATAAATCGCCAGCTGCTCCTTTTCGCTGGGAAAGCGCTGGTTGATCATGAACGGCACTTCGGTGCGGTACAGACCTACGCCTTCAGCGCCACGCTGTTGTGCTCGCGCCACATCGGCCAGCAGGCCGGTATTGACCCACAGCGGCATGCGATGCCCGTCAGGGGTGATGCAGGGTAGCTCGCGCAGGGCATCAAGCCCCAGGGACAGCTGGCGCTCTTCCTCGACCACCTCGGCGTATTGCTTGCGCAGCACTTCGCTGGGGTTGGTATAGACCTCGCCGTGGTAGCCGTCGACGATCATCTGGATGCCGTCGACCCTGGAGTACGGCAGGTCGACCACGCCCATCGCCGTCGGGATACCCATGGCGCGGGCCAGGATGGCAACGTGGGAGTTGCCCGAACCCAGTACCGACACCAGGCCTGCCAGCTTGCCTTCGGGCACTTCACCGAGCATGGTGGCCGTCAGCTCTTCGCTGACCAGAATGGTGTTGTCCGGGTAGACCATGGTTTGCTGGCGATCATGCTGCAAATAGGCCAGCAGACGACGGCCAAGGTCACGCACATCCGACGCCCGCTCACGCAGGTAGTCGTCGTCCATCAGTTCGAAACGATTGACGTGATCGGTCACGACCTGGCGCAGCGCGCCCTGGGCCCATTGACCGGTCTTGATGACATTTTTGACTTCGCTGCCCAGCGACGCATCGTCGAGCATCATCAGGTACACATCGAACAATGCCTGTTCTTCGGGGCGCAACTGGGTGGCGAGTTTCTTGGACACCGCGCGCATATCGTTGCGCACGCCTTCCAGGGCGGTCTTGAACAACGCAATTTCGGCGGGGATATCGGTGATGGTCTTGTCGGGCACCACATCCAGATCCGCGGGTGGCAGCATCACCACGGCGGTACCCACGGCAGCGCCCGGCGAACCCGGTACGCCGACGAACTTGGCTTCCTGGATGCCCTTGCCCTGACGGCCCAGGCCACGAATCGAACCCGTGGCTTCGGCGTGGGCAATAACCCCGGCCAACTGGGCGCTCATGGTCACCAGGAAGGCTTCTTCACCTTCGTCGAACTGACGGCGCTCCTTTTGCTGAATGACCAGGACCCCGACCACGCGCCGGTGGTGGATGATCGGCGCGCCCAGGAAAGAGGCATAGCGCTCCTCTCCGGTTTCGGCAAAGTAGCGATAGCGCGGGTGATCGGCGGCGTTTTCGAGGTTCAGAGGCTCTTCACGGGTGCCCACAAGGCCGACAAGGCCTTCGTTGGGCGCCATGCTGACTTTGCCGATCGAGCGCTTGTTCAAGCCCTCGGTGGCCATCAGGACAAAGCGGTTGGTCTCTGGATCAAGCAAATAGACCGAGCAGACCTGGCTGCTCATGGCCTCTTTGACGCGCAACACAATAATCCCCAACGCCGCCTTGAGATCCTTGGCGGAGTTAACTTCCTGGACGATCTTGCGCAGCGTATTGAGCATGGCTCGGGGTCGAACTCCGTGTCAGGCGCGCGTTAAAAGGCGCGGGGCAAGCTCTTTGAGAGCGCGACGGTAGACCTCGCGCTTGAATGTCACCACCTGGCCCAACGGGTACCAATAACTGACCCAACGCCAGCCATCGAACTCCGGTTTACCGGTCAAATCCATCCGCACCCGTTGCTCGTTGGAGACCAGGCGCAGCAAAAACCACTTTTGCTTCTGGCCGATGCACAGCGGTTGGCTGTGGGTACGTACCAGGCGTTGCGGCAAACGATAACGCAACCAGCCTCGCGTGCAGGCGAGTATTTCTACATCTTCGCGTTCAAGGCCAACTTCTTCGTTCAGCTCACGGTACAAGGCGTCTTCCGGCGTTTCGTCAGGGTTGATGCCACCCTGTGGAAACTGCCAGGCGTCTTGATTGATACGGCGAGCCCAAAGTACCTGACCAGCGTCATTTGTCAGAATAATCCCGACATTAGGGCGGAAACCATCGGGGTCGATCACGGCAACAACCTCGCAAACGCATGTCGCCGCATTGTTCCACAAAGGTTGTGAAAGCAGCAACGCGCCTTCCTGCCTTATGTGCACTCTTGTTAAAAGACCGTATTCTTGTGGCCTTTTCTCAGGCAACTCAACGGGTAACCTCAATGCGTCTGGCTTTATTCGACTTGGACAACACCCTCCTGGGCGGTGACAGCGATCACGCCTGGGGCGATTACCTGTGCCGCCGGGGCATTCTCGACGGCGACGCCTACAAGGCGCGCAACGACGCGTTCTATCAGGACTACCTGGCCGGCAAGCTGGACAACGCCGCCTACCTTAATTTCAGCATGGAAATCTTTGGCCGCCATGACATGGCGCAACTGGATCAATGGCACCGCGAATTCATGCGCGACTGCATTGATGGCCTGATGCTGCCCAAGGCCCATGCCCTGCTGGCCAAACACCGTGAAGCCGGCGACACCCTGGTGATCATCACTGCCACCAACCGCGTGATCACGGCCTCCATTGCCGAAAAACTCGGCGTGGAACATTTGATTGCCACCGAATGCGAAATCATCGATGGCCGTTACACCGGTCGCAGCACAGACGTACCGTGCTTCCGTGAAGGCAAGGTGACACGCCTGAACCGCTGGATCGAAGAAAACGGCTATAGCCTGGCAGACAGCTACTTCTACAGCGATTCGATGAATGACTTGCCGCTGCTGGAGCAGGTTGACCATCCGGTGGCGGTCGACCCGGATCCGAACTTGCGTGCGGAGGCCATCAAGCGTGGCTGGGAAGTCATCTCGCTGCGCGACTGACACACAACCTGTGGGAGCGGGCTTGCTCGCGATAAGATCGCCGCGGTTTTTCTGCAAGACCGCAGTGATGCCATCGCGAGCAAGCCCGCTCCCACACAAGCACGTGTGCTTAAACCGGCTTGGCGCCCATCAATCCCGCGATGGCGATAAAGCAGACTGCACAAAAAATGGCCAGCACCAGGGTAAACCACGGGTATCTGGCCATTCGCCCCAAGCGCAGACGGTTAAGGCGCACCACCAGCCACAGCCAGCTCAGGCTGCCCAGCAGATACAGGCAGCTGCCCGCCAGCAGCCATATCTGGCTCAACGGCCAACCGGCCAGATGCACCAAAAACCAGCCACTGACGGGCAACGCCAGCAGACACAGGCCCATCAGCGCCCAAACATAACTCCAGGGCCGCTGCACCACTCCGCCAGACAGGTTTTTATCCCCTGCCCGCCAGCGGCGAATCACCACAACCAGCAAGGCAATGGCGCTGACAAACAGCAGCAGTGTCGACACGCCATGCAGCAGTTTTAACGCTGTGAACGTTTCCATTTGATTAATCCCTTGAGCCGTTCAATCAGCGTAGCGCCTATCAGCCAAGAAACAGCTGGTAGGCAGGGTTATCGCTCTCATCCCAGTACGGGTAGCCGATTTCTTCCAGCGCCGCCGGCACCAGGTGGCGCTCGTCCGCCGGTACCTGCAGGCCGGCCATGACCCGGCCATCCGCTGCGCCGTGGTTGCGGTAATGGAACATCGAGATGTTCCAGCGCCCGCCCAGCTTGTTGAGGAAGTTGAACAGCGCCCCCGGCCGCTCCGGGAACTCGAAACGGAACAGCAACTCATCGCTGACCTTCGCAGCATGGCCGCCAACCATATGACGGATATGCAACTTGGCCAGCTCGTTCTCGGTCAGGTCGACCACCGGGAAGCCCTGCTCAGTCAGACTGGCCAGCAGCGCGCTGCGGGGATCGTTCTCGGGGTGGGTCTGCACGCCAACGAAAATGTGCGCTTCGCTGCCAGTGTGGTAGCGGTAGTTGAACTCGGTGATCTGACGCTTGCCCACGGCCTGGCAGAACGCCTTGAAGCTACCCGGCACCTCAGGAATGGTCACCGCAATGATGGCTTCACGGCCTTCACCCAGCTCGGCACGCTCGGCCACATGACGCAGTCGGTCAAAGTTGACGTTGGCACCGGAGTCGATTGCCACCAGGGTCTGGCCGCGCACGCCGCGCTGCTCGACGTACTTCTTGATTCCGGCCACGCCCAGCGCACCGGCAGGTTCGGTGATCGAGCGGGTATCGTCGAAGATATCCTTGATGGCTGCGCAGATCTCGTCAGTGCTGACGGTGATCACTTCATCCACATAGTCCTTGCAGATATCGAACGTGTGCTGGCCAATCTGCGCCACGGCCACGCCGTCGGCGAAAATCCCCACGGTTGGCAGCACCACGCGCTCGCCCGCCGCCATCGCGGCTTGCAGGCAGTTGGAGTCATCGGGCTCGACACCAATGATCTTGATGTCCGGGCGCAGGTACTTCACATACGCCGCAATACCGGCAATCAGCCCGCCGCCGCCCACAGGTACGAAGATCGCATCCAGCGGCGCCGGGTGCTGGCGCAGAATTTCCATCGCCACGGTGCCCTGCCCGGCAATGGTGTGCGGGTCATCGTAGGGGTGAACGTAGACGTAGCCTTCTTTTTCGACCAGTTGCAGCGAGTAGGCCAGCGCCTCGGGGAACGTGTCGCCATGCAGCACCACAATGCCACCACGGGAGCGCACGCCTTCGACCTTGATCTCGGGGGTGGTCTTGGGCATCACGATGGTCGCTTTGACCCCCAGCACCTTGGCCGCCAGGGCCAGGCCCTGGGCGTGATTGCCCGCTGACGCCGTCACCACGCCGCACGCGCGCTCGGCGTCGGTCAGGTGCATCAGTTTGTTGTAAGCGCCACGAATCTTGAACGAGTACACCGGCTGCAAATCTTCGCGCTTGAGCAAAATCTGGTTGCCCAACCGCTGGGTAAGCTGGTTGGCAGCTTGCAGTGGGGTTTCTACGGCAACGTCATAAACGCGCGAGGTGAGGATCTTCTTAACGTACTGTTCGAGCATCGGAAAGCTTCACTGGGCGGGTTGGCAGGGACCAAGGAGTCTACCCCAGCGTTTGCGCAGGCGACCATACGAATCCAAAGGTTTTAAAGCCTTGGGTTATACTCAGCTCCTTTCTTTTTCCCCCTTCCCGCCCCGGAGCTCGCATGACCCAGGATCAACTCAAACAGGCCGTAGCCCAGGCTGCTGTCGACTTCATCCTTCCAAAACTGGATGACAAGAGCATCGTCGGGGTCGGTACCGGCTCCACTGCCAACTGCTTTATCGATGCCCTGGCCCAGCACAAGGGCGCATTCGACGGCGCGGTTGCGAGCTCCGAAGCCACCGCCGCGCGTCTCAAGGGCCACGGCATTCCGGTGTACGAACTGAACACGGTCAGTGATCTTGAGTTCTACGTTGATGGCGCCGATGAAAGTGACGAAAACCTCAACCTGATCAAGGGCGGTGGCGCAGCCCTGACCCGCGAAAAAATCGTCGCTGCCGTGGCCAAGACCTTTATCTGCATCGCCGATGCCAGCAAGCTGGTTCCGGTGCTGGGCGCGTTCCCGCTGCCAGTTGAAGTTATTCCGATGGCCCGCAGCCACGTGGCCCGCGAGCTGGTAAAACTGGGCGGCGATCCGGTGTACCGCGAAGGTGTGGTTACGGACAACGGCAATATCATCATTGACGTGTTCAACATGCAGATCACCAACCCGGTTGAGCTGGAGCGTCAGATCAACGCCATCGTCGGTGTTGTGACCAACGGTCTGTTCGCCGCCCGCCCGGCCGACCTGCTGTTGCTGGGCACGCCTGAGGGCGTGAAAACCCTGAGCAAGTAACTGCGCCAGCAGGAAAATTTCAACTGTGGGAGCGAGCCTGCTCGCGAACGAACTTCGCGAGCAGGCTCGCTCCCACAAGAGAAAATGATCGGCCATTTCTCATCTACAAAGCCGGTTTCTTGAACACGTAAAACAGATTCGGCTCGCTCACCACATAGATAGTCCCTTCATCGTCCATCGCGATGCCTTCTGCCTGTGGCACTGAGCGGGTCAGACCGTGCTTGCCCTTCTTCAGCGACAGTGTGCTGATCGGTTGCCCGTCCAGACCCAGTTCAAGCAGCAATTTCGACTCATCTGACAGTGCCAGCAAATGCCCGGTGCGTTCGTCAAACTGCAAGCTCGACAAGTCCCTTACAAACAACCGTGCATCCCGTCGCGGATTGCTCACAACATGGGTGGCATAAGGTTGCTGGGGGTTGACTTGAGGGAAGCCGCGCACTTCATAAATCAGCATGGGGTCGCGCTCCTTGGCTACAAACAGGCGCTTGCCCACCGAGTCATAGGCCAAACCTTCAAAGCCCTTGTTGCCCGACTGATTGATCCCCAGCGTCAATTGCTCAGCATCCCGGGCATCCAGAACCCGGGTGTTGTCATCGACCTTGACCTTGATCAGGCGCTGTTGACGTTCATCGGTAATGACGTAGGTATTCTCGCCAATAAATTCGACTGCCTCGGCATCGCCGAACCCGACCAGTGCAATGCGGCGCAAGACCCGGCCATCTAGGGACAGCTCGATCAGCTCGGCTTTCTTGTTGGTCACGGTAAACAGACTCTTACGCAATGGATCGAAGGTCAGTGCCGAGACATCATCCTCAAGCCCTTCGATGACCTTGCCCTGCATTACGGCGCGGTAGTCTCCCAGGTTGATTGCATCAGGATTGGCGGGGTGCCACATCTGGCTGATCTGGAACCAGGTCCGTTCAAACAGGCGAAAATGTTGCGCGGCAAAGCCGGCGGCCAGCAAGGCTACCAGCGTTATACAGAGAGTAAAAACGGTAGTGCGGTTGACACGGCGCATGGGTCGAACTCTAAACAGATCAGGCCAATGAAATACCACGGCTGTCTGAATTGAACCTTAAACCTCAACGGGCAACATGTCTTGCGCGAGCGCGGGATTTATTTGGCCACCTTCTCGAAGCGATAAAACAGGTTCGGTTCGCTCACCATATACAGCGTGCCGTGTTCATCAATCGCGACACCTTCGGCCCGGGGAATGGTGTTCTTCAGGCCATTGAAGCCACCGAGCAAGGTGATGAAGCTGACCTGCTCACCCAGCTCATCGAGCTCCAGCAGCATATGCGAATCGGCCGACAGTACGAGTGTATGGCCTGTACGCGGATCGATGCTCAGGGCCGACAGGTTACGTAGATCCAGCTCATCGCTTGGCACTTTCTGCTTGCTGCCGGTTAGCACCTGGCTACCGTCGCTCTTCCATACAAACAACTGCGGCGGACGCTCTTCACCCAGCAGCAGTTGTTGGCGGCGAGGGTCCCAGGCAATGGCTTCGAAGGCCTTGTTCTGGTTTTTCGAAGGCCCCAGGTCGTACTTGGGGAAGTCGGCAATATTCAGGGACTTGGTGTCCGCGTCGATGTTGATGATGCTCAGCATATGCTCACGCTCATCGACAATGGCCAGCAGGCCGTTCTCCATGACTGTCAGGCCCTCCGGGTTGCTCCAGCCCACCAGCGGGATTTTGCGCAGTACGTCGCCATCCAGAGTCAGTTCCACGAGAAAAGGGTTTTTACCCATCACCGAGAACAGTGTTTTGGTCAGCGGGTTATAGGCCAGGTCCGATGCCTCGTCCTTTTCCATTCCCGGCAACACCTTGGCATCAATCACCGCCCTGTAGTCAGGTAGCCATATGCTTTCGTTCTGCTCGGACGGGCTCTCAAACCGCTCCAGTACCCACAACGCACCGCGGTCATCCCAATGCATGATCCACGCGAGCCCGTAGACCAATACCCCCACCAGTAATACCCAGGAATACCAGCGCATGCTGAAACGTGAGGACCGGGGAACAGGCGGTATCAACTGTGGGTTTGTTGCCATTTGAGTGGGCTTCCGAAATGTTGGGCCAGATCTAAATATCACAAAGCGGGCTAACCAGCTGCCTCGTGCATGGCGATTATGCAGACGGAGTGTGAAATAAATGGCAAAAACGCAAAAAAATCATGCTGGCTGAGGTCCCGAGTGATTGGGCGCGTGCAAAGGCCTGGTGAGAGAGAACCATTAAACAGCCTGTAAACTTAGACTGATGACTCATCGCTCATCGCCAGAACTACTTGTCATGCAACTTTAAAGTACTCTTTCAGTAGGAACATTCTGAATAATTCAGAGACATTTATATTACTTCTGTTCGCCCTTGACACTCATACCCACAGACTCTTATCTAATAAAAATAATCGAGCCCAGCCACTTGTCAAAAAGCAAATATTTATCGCGTTAACCATGTGCGGCCAGTACTCGGTGCTGAAAGCGAGGGCCGGTCTGCGCAGACGTGTACCGTTCCCTTACATACTGGAAAGGAATCTTTAAATATGCCCTTTACCTCATGTTTCAACAAACTCCCTCCGCCCGTACTTTCAAACTCCGCAAGGCATACTGTGTGCGCGCGCGCGGCCGAGCACTTGCTTATTACAATAAACCCTTACAAGAACATGGAAGAAGGTGACCTTGTAGAGTTGTTCTGGGATGGTTGCTATGTCGCCTCGCGGCAGATTTTCAAAGCCGGTATTGGCCAGCCTGTCATGTTAAGAGTGCCAGAGAGTTTTATTCAAAATGGTACGGCGCGCCTTTACTACCGGGTGATGCATATCGGCAGCAGCCCGGTTCTTTCTGCGCAACTTAAAATATTGGTCAAACTTGACTGCCCTGGCGGCGAAGCCATTGGCGACGAAAACCAGGGCCTGGCCCCGCTTGTAATTCCGCAGCCCATCCAGCGCTACGGGGTTAACCCAAGCCAGATGAAACGCGGTGTCCCGGTGAGTATCGAACCCTATCGCAACATGGCCAACAATGACGCCATCACCCTGCTCTGGGGGGATGTACGCCTGGATTTGCCCAAACTGCGCAAAGTGGATATCGACAAACCCGTCAGCGTGTTCGTGCCCCCCCACATCATCCAGGAGGCTGGCGAAGACGCCAAGCTGGAAGTCACCTACTGCGTGATCGACCGCGTGGGCAACAATTCGCGCTGGGCACCGGCGCGAGTGCTCAAGGTAGGTGCCCCCAGGCTCTATCTCAACCCTGCCCCGAGGGAGGTACTGCACGCCGCAGAGCCCCGTTCCAACTGGCGTAACCAGGAGCAGGGAGCCAGGGAATCGTCTATCCATATTCCTAAAAGTTAGTTCTTAAAATTTTTATACTCGATTAGGGTATATGAACCGGACCACCGGACTCTCAGCTTTTATCCGCGCCGCACGAGCGGCGCTCCCATGAAACGTGAGGTAGGTATGGTCCGTAACACAATCACCCTTGTGCATAACGCCAGGGCATTGAGTGCAGCCAAGGAGCGCAACTAATGTCCAGCTTGGCCAATGCACACCTGCAAAGCGACCAGGATGTCGCGCCTCTGTTGCTGGCAGCGCAGGTTCTGCGCACCGACAACGAAGCCCTTGAAGCCGCACACACACTGGCAGCCAGTGCACGCGAACACGCGGGCAAACGCGACCAGCAACGCAAGCTGCCGTGGTCGCTCATAGAAGCCTTCACCCGCAGCGGCCTGGGCAGTATTTCCATTGCCCGCGAATTTGGCGGCCCCCAGGTGTCATTTGTGACCCTGGCTGAAGTGTTCGCGATCATCTCGGCTGCCGATCCGGCGCTGGGGCAAATCCCGCAAAATCAGGTTGGCATTCTCAGCCTGATCGCTGCCACGGCCACCCAGGCGCAAAAAGAACAACTGTTCTCCAGCGTGCTGCAAGGCTGGCGCATCGGCAATGCGGGCCCGGAACGCGGCAGCAAAAACACCTTGGACATTAAGGCCCGGATCATCGCCGATGGCGACGACTTCGCCATTAACGGTCAGAAGTTTTACTCCACCGGCGCCCTGTTCGCCCACTGGATTGCGGTAAAAGCCGTCAACGATGAAGGCAGGCAGGTCATGGCCTTCGTTCGTCGCGGTACACCAGGCTTGCGCGTCGTGGATGACTGGTCCGGTTTTGGTCAGCGCACCACCGCCAGCGGCACCGTATTGCTTAACAACGTGCGGGTGGAAGCCGAACAGGTGGTCGACAGTTCGCGCCTCAACGATGCTCCGAACATTCAAGGCGCCGTGTCGCAATTGATCCAGGCCGCCATTGACCTGGGCATTGCCCGCGGTGCCATTGCCGACACCCTGAGTTTTGTCCGCGAGCGCTCACGCCCGTGGATCGACGCCAAGGTCGAACGCAACAGCGATGATCCTTATGTGATTGCCGATATCGGCAAACTGCACATTGAGCTGCACGCAGCCGAAGCCTTGTTGCGCAAAGCCGGACGCGTTCTGGACGAAGTCAGCGCGGCAGCGATCGACGCCCCTGGCGCTGCCCGCGCATCGATTGCGGTGGCCGAAGCCAAGGTGCTGAGCACCGAGCTGTCGCTGCTGGCCAGCGAAAAATTGTTCGAACTGGCCGGCAGCCGCGCCAGCCTTGCCGAGTTCAACCTCGACCGCCACTGGCGCAACGCCCGGGTGCACACCCTGCACGACCCGGTGCGCTGGAAATACCACGCCATCGGCGCGTATCGCCTCAACGGCACCCTGCCTGCCCGGCATTCCTGGATCTGACCCTGGAGACACCCATGTCACTGATATCCAAACAGGTCCCGGTTATCCACAGCGATGCCGAGGCCCTGAGCGTAGCCCGTGAACTGGCGGCGTTTTTCAAACGCGACAGTGCCCTGCGTGACCGCGAGCGGCGCTTGCCGTTTGATGAGCTTGAGCTGTTTTCCCATACCGGCCTGTGGGGCATCACCGTGCCCAAGGCCTACGGCGGCGCAGGCGTGTCCAGCGTCACCCTGGCGCAAGTGATCGCGCTGATCGCTGCGGCCGATGCCTCTCTGGGGCAAATCCCGCAAAACCACTTTTATGCACTCGAAGTTTTACGGGTCAATGGCACACACGAGCAAAAGCAGCGGCTCTATGCCGAAGTGCTGGCCGGAGAGCGCTTCGGCAATGCCCTGGCTGAAATCGGCACCAAGACTGCACACGATCGCACCACCCATCTGGCCCAGGCCGAACACGGCTACCGCATCACCGGGCGCAAGTTCTACGCCACTGGCGCACTGTATGCACAGCGGATACCTACCTCGGTTGTGGACGATAACGGCATCCAGCATCTTGCATTCGTGCGCCGCGACAGCGATGGCCTAAGCGTGATCGACGACTGGAGCGGTTTTGGCCAGCGTACTACGGGCAGCGGTTCGGTGGTTTTCGACAACGTACTGGTCGCAGCACAAGACGTGATCCCGTTTCAAAGCGCCTTCGAGCGTCCGACCCCGGTTGGTCCGCTGGCGCAGATCCTTCACGCGGCCATCGATACCGGTATCGCCCGCGCCGCCTTTGAAGACGCCCTGCATTTTGTGCGCAGCAAAACCCGGCCCTGGATTGATGCCACTACGGATATCGCCAGCGAAGACCCGCTGACCCTCAAAAGCTTCGGCCATTTGAGCGTACGTCTGCATGCCGCCGAAGCCCTGCTGGAACGTGCCGGAGCGTTTCTGGATATTGCTCAGAGCAACACCAGCGCCAGCACCGTCGCCGCAGCCTCGATTGCCATCGCAGAAGCCCGGGCCCTGAGTACAGAAATTTCCCTGGCCGCCGGCAGCACCCTGTTCGAGCTGGCGGGCAGCCAGGCCACGCTGGCCGAGCACGGCCTTGACCGTCACTGGCGCAACGCCCGCGTGCACACCCTGCATGACCCGGTGCGCTGGAAGTACCACGCGGTAGGCAATTACTACCTAAATGATGCCAACCCGCCATTGCGGGGGACCATCTGATGAGCAAAAAGAAGATTCTGATCAATGCCTTCAACATGAACTGCATTGGTCATATCAACCACGGTCTGTGGACTCATCCACGTGACAACTCGACCACCTTCAACACCCTTGAATACTGGACTGAGTTGGCGCAGCTGCTGGAGCGCGGGCTGTTTGACGGGCTGTTTATCGCCGATATCGTGGGCGTATATGACGTTTATCAACAATCGGTTGATATGCCGCTCAAAGAGGCGATCCAGCTGCCGGTCAATGATCCCCTGCTGCTGGTTTCGGCGATGGCTGCCGTCACCAAGAACCTCGGCTTTGGCCTGACCGCCAACCTGACCTACGAAACGCCGTATTTATTCGCGCGTCGCATGTCGACCCTGGACCACCTGACCCGCGGTCGCGTGGGCTGGAATATTGTTACCGGCTACCTCGACAGTGCAGCCAAAGCCATGGGCCTGACCGAACAGGTCGAGCATGACCGGCGCTACGATCAGGCCGATGAGTACCTGCAAGTGCTCTACAAGCTATGGGAAGGCAGCTGGGAAAACGACGCCGTGCTCAATGACCCGGCCCGGCGCATCTATGCCCGGCCCGACAAGGTGCACAAGATCAAACACGAAGGTGAGTTCTATCAGGTGGAGGGTTATCACCTTTGCGCACCGTCGCCGCAACGCACCCCGGTGCTGTTTCAGGCGGGCAGCTCGGATCGCGGCCTGGTGTTTGCCGGTCGTCATGCTGAGTGCGTGTTTATCAGCGGGCAGACCAAGGCGGCGACCAGAGCCCAGGTCGACAAGGTGCGCGCCAGCGCTGTGGCTGCGGGCCGCAACCCGGACGACATCAAGCTGTTTATGGGGATCAACGTGATCGTGGCGCCGACCGAGGCCCAGGCATTGGCCAAGCGTGACGAGTACCTGAGCTATGCCAGTGCCGAAGCCGGCGTGGCGCACTTTTCCAGCTCCACGGGTATCGACTTTGCCGACTACGAACTGGACGAGCCGATCCAGTACGTGAAGAGCAACGCGATCCAGTCCGCCACCAAAGTGCTGCAAAACAACGACTGGACCCGGCGCAAGCTGCTTGAACAGCACGCCCTGGGCGGGCGTTACATCACGCTGGTGGGTTCGCCTGCGCAAGTGGCCGACGAGCTGGAATCCTGGATTGCAGAAACCGGCCTGGACGGGTTCAACCTGACCCGCATCGTCACCCCTGAAAGCTACGCCGATTTTATCGACCTGGTGGTCCCCGAACTGCAGCGCCGGGGCTCTTATAAAACCGCTTATGACACTGGCAGCCTGCGTCAGAAGCTGTTTGTGGAAGGTGATGCGCACTTGCCGCAACGCCATACAGGTGCGGCTTACAGACACAACCCTTAACCCTTTTTGTTGTGGGAGCGAGCCTGCTCGCGAAGCTTGCAGGACTGCCAAACTTTCGCGAGCAGGCTCGCTCCCACAGGGTTCGAATTCCGACTCTTTGACTGGGCAATTATCATGAACAAAAAACACGCACTGGTTCTGGCCCTCGGGCTGTTTAGCGGTTTGCTCCACGCGGCCGACAAGCCGCTCAAGGTCGGCACCACCGCCGCGTTCGCCATTCCCCTGGAAACCGCAGTGGCCGAGGCCGACAAGCAAGGGCTCAAGGTCGAGCTGGTGGAGTTCACCGACTGGATCGCACCCAACGTCAGCCTGGCCAGCGGCGATATCGATGTGAATTACTTCCAGCACATCCCGTTCCTGGAAAACGCCAAGGCCGCCGCCGGGTTCGATTTGGCACCCTACGCCAAAGGCATCATCAACAACGTGGGCCTGTACTCGAAAAAATACAAAAGCCTCGACGCCCTGCCTGAAGGCGCAACTGTTGCCATCGCCAATGACCCGATCAATAGCGGGCGTGGCCTGCAACTGCTGGCCAAGGCCGGGCTGATTACACTCAAGCCGGGCGTTGGCTACAAGGCGACGGAAGAGGACATCATCGCCAACCCGAAAAAGATCAAGATCCTGCAGGTTGAGGCCGTGCAACTGGTACGCGCCTACGACGATGCCGACCTGGTGCAGGGTTATCCAGCCTACATTCGCCTGTCGAAAACCTTCGATGCCGAGTCGGCCTTGCTGTTCGACGGCATCGACCACCCCGAGTATGTGATTCAGTTCGTGATCCAGCCCAAGAACAAAGACGACCCGCGTCTTGCCAAATTTATTGATATCTATCAGCACTCGCCAGTGGTCAAAGCTGCGCTGGATAAGACCTACGGCACTCTGTACCAGCCCGGCTGGGGAGGCTGACCATGAATGTGGCCATTGCTCGCGAGCGGCTCGATCAGCCGCAGCCCGGCGCCAACCACACCGAGCTGCACCCTGAGTTGAGCCACGCCCATGTGCGTTTTATCGGTATCGGCAAAACCTATGACGGCCGCCAGGGCCCTGTGGATGCCCTCACGGGTATTGATCTGGCAATCCAGCGCGGGGAGATCTTCGGCATCATCGGGCGCAGCGGTGCTGGCAAGTCGTCGTTGATTCGCACCATCAACCGCCTCGAACAGCCTACCCGCGGCCGCGTGCTGATCGATCAGGTCGATATCGCCAGCTTTGACGAAGACAAGCTGGTGGCGCTGCGGCGCAAGATCGGCATGATCTTCCAGCACTTCAACCTGATGTCGGCCAAAACCGTATGGCAGAACGTCGAGTTGCCACTCAAGGTGGCGGGCGTGCCCAAGCTGCAACGGGAGCAGAAGGTGCGTGAGCTGCTGGAGCTGGTTGGCCTGCAAGGCAAGCATACGGCTTACCCGGCGCAACTGTCGGGCGGGCAAAAACAGCGTGTGGGCATTGCCCGTGCGCTGGTGCACGATCCGGCGATTTTGCTGTGCGACGAAGCCACCTCGGCCCTGGACCCCGAAACCACTCAGTCGATCCTCGGTCTGCTGCGCGAAATCAACCAGCGCCTGGGCCTGACCATCATCCTCATTACCCATGAAATGGCCGTGATTCGTGATATCTGTCACCGCGTAGTGGTACTGGAGCAAGGTCGCGTGGTCGAGCAAGGCC
The DNA here is from genome assembly GCF_012985715.1 of Pseudomonas sp. WS 5051. Classification (NCBI taxonomy): domain Bacteria; kingdom Pseudomonadati; phylum Pseudomonadota; class Gammaproteobacteria; order Pseudomonadales; family Pseudomonadaceae; genus Pseudomonas; species Pseudomonas sp. WS 5051. The sequence continues at coordinate 393,986 of NZ_JAAQWV010000003.1, read as the reverse complement.
CTGTGTGGCAGGTCTTCGGCGATCCTCAGCATGACGTCAGCAAGACCCTGTTGGCGCCCTTGCAGGCGACCCTGCCTGAAGCGCTGCGTAACCGTATTTCGGCGCAGGCACAGTCCGCACAAGCCAGCGTGATCTTGCGCCTGCGTTTTACCGGCCGGCAGGCCCAAGAGCCTGACCTGGGCGCGCTGTTCAGCGCGCTGGGAGGGCAAGTGCGGCTGCTCCACGGCGGCGTCGAACACATCCAGGGGCATGCCCTGGGGCAACTGCTGCTCAGCGTAACCAGCACTTCGCTGGGCGCCGAAGAGCTGCGCAAACGGGCCGGGCAATGGGCACAACAGGTCGAGGTAGTGGGCTATGGGATTTGATCGTTTATGGCAGGGGGTGATCGACACCTTCCTGATGGTCGGTGTGTCGTCGCTGATCGCGCTGGTTCTGGGCATACCGCTGGCGGTGATCCTGGTCACCAGTGGCAAAGGCGGGATTTATCAAGCCCCCACACTGAACAAGGCACTGGGTGCGTTCGTCAATCTGTTCCGTTCAATCCCGTTTCTGATTTTGATGGTGGCATTGATCCCGTTCACCCGCCTGATTGTGGGCACTACCTACGGCGTATGGGCGGCGGTCGTACCGCTGACCATCGCCGCCACACCGTTTTTTGCACGCATAGCTGAAGTCAGCCTGCGTGAGGTGGATCACGGTTTGATTGAAGCCGCCCAAGCCATGGGCTGTAAGCGCCATCACATTATCTGGCACGTACTACTGCCCGAAGCCTTACCCGGCATCGTCGGCGGTTTTACCATCACCCTGGTGACGATGATCAATTCGTCGGCCATGGCCGGTGCGATTGGTGCCGGCGGGCTGGGTGACATCGCGTACCGCTATGGTTACCAGCGCTTCGACTCGCAGGTGATGCTGACCGTGATCGTATTGCTGGTGATTCTGGTGGCCGTGATTCAGCTGGGTGGTGACCGCCTGGCCCTGGCACTGAACAAACGCTGAGGTATAGTCGGCGGCCAGCCCTGCCGCCGACCGAGCCTGCGATGACCCTCGATGCAAAAACTCTCGAACAGATTGCCGCCACGACCCTGAGCCACTATCAACAGAGCGCCGAGGGCTTCCGTGAAGGCACCCGCGACCATGACGTGAGCCAGAACATCGACGCCCTGTTGCGTCATATTCAAGGTTCGGCGCCCTTCACTGTCCTGGATTTCGGCTGCGGGCCGGGTCGCGACCTGCAGGCTTTCACCCGCCTCGGGCATGTGGCAATCGGGCTGGACGGCACCGAACGCTTCACCCAAATGGCCCGCGAAGACAGCGGCTGTGAAGTGTGGCACCAGGACTTCCTCAAGCTCGACTTGCCCGCTGAACGCTTCGACGGCATCTTCGCCAATGCTTCGCTGTTCCATGTGCCGACCCAAGAACTGGGTCAGGTGCTGGGCAAGCTGCATGCAGCCCTGAAATCCGGCGGCGTACTGCTCAGTTCCAACCCGCGCGGCGACAACCGCGAAGGCTGGAACGGTGAGCGTTATGGGGCTTATCACGACCTGGAGCACTGGCGGGCGATGCTGACGGCTGCAGGGTTTGCCGAGCTGGAGCACTACTACCGCCCGGCGGGCTTGCCCCGTGACCAGCAACCGTGGCTGGTGAGTGTGTGGCGTAAAACCCTGTAAACCTGTGGGAGCGGGCTTGCTCGCGATGCAGGCAACACGGTTTACCTGCGTGGCCGCGGTGATGCCATCGCGAGCAAGCCCGCTCCCACAAGGTGGCCTGGGTTAGCCGAAGAACCAGTAGCACACCGCAATCGCCGCCACCACGCCGGCAAACTCGGCCAGCAGGGCGCAACCCACCGCATGCCGGGCACGCTGGATGCCCACGGCGCCGAAGTACACCGCCAGCACATAGAACGTGGTTTCCGTGCTGCCCTGCACCGTGGCCGCCACCAGCGCCGGGAAGCTGTCCACACCCTGGGTCTGCATGGTCTCGATCAGCAAGGCCCGCGCCGCACTGCCCGAAAAGGGTTTGACCATGGCCGTTGGCAGCGCATCGACAAAGCGCGTATCCCAACCCAGCCACTCAACCACATGGCGAATACCGTCCAGGCCAAAATCCAGTGCCCCGGAAGCACGCAGCACACCCACCGCGCACAGCATCGCCACCAGATACGGCAACAGGTTTTTCGCGACGTCGAAGCCTTCCTTGGCCCCTTCCACAAACGCTTCGTAGACCTTGACCTTGCGCAGCGCCCCGATCACCAGAAACAGCATGATCAGGCCGAACAGCGTGAGGTTGCCCAGGATCGACGACAAGCTGGCCAGCGCCGTGGCTGACAGGGTCGCCAGCAATGCCATGAAACCGCCCAGGATCAGCGCGCCAGGCACCAGGTACGCCAGCACCACCGGGTCCCACAGACGCAGGCGCTGGACAATGGCCACCGACAGCAAGCCGACCAGGGTCGAGGCGCTGGTGGCCAGCAGGATCGGCAGGAATACCAGTGTCGGGTCCGGCGCCCCTTGCTGGGCACGGTACATGAAGATAGTGACCGGCAGCAGGGTCAGGGACGAGGCGTTGAGCACCAGAAACAGGATCTGTGCATTACTCGCACTGGTCGGGCTCGGGTTGAGCTCTTGCAGGGCACGCATGGCCTTGAGGCCGATGGGCGTGGCCGCGTTATCCAGCCCCAGGCCGTTGGCGGCGAAGTTGAGGGTGATAAAGCCCAGCGCCGGATGCCCAGGCGGGACTTCCGGCATCAGGCGCTTGAACAGAGGTCCCAGGGCCCTGCCCAGCCAATCGACGATGCCGGCTTTTTCGGCAATGCGCAGAAAACCCAGCCATAACGTCAGCGTGCCGAAGAGCAAGATCATCACTTCGACGGACAACTTGGCCATGGCGAAGATGCTTTCCACGATCGCCGAGAAGATCCCCGCGTTGCCCCCCACCAGCCATTGGGCGAGCGCCGACACCGTAGCGACGACGAAAAAGCTGAGCCATAGGCCGTTGAGCATCAAGAAAACTCCTGGAAGATGATGCGAATGATAGCGGCCTACCCCCAGAAACAACAAACCCCGGCCAGGGCCGGGGTTTGTGGGAGTTGCACTACCAGGCGAGGTTACTCACCTTTTGGCAGGGCTTCCTTGCTGCGCCAGTGCGGCAGCGAGTTCCAGTAGCGCTCGCCCTTGGCGTTGTCGTACATGCCTTCCCAACGGGAGATTACCAGTACCGCCAGGGCGTTACCGATCACGTTCAGGGCTGTACGGGCCATGTCCATCACACGGTCAACACCGGCGATAAAGGCCAGGCCTTCCAGCGGGATACCCACGCTGCCCAGGGTCGCCAGCAGTACCACGAAGGATACGCCTGGTACACCGGCGATGCCTTTGGAGGTCACCATCAGGGTCAGTACCAGCAGCAGTTGCTGGCTGATCGACAAGTCGATGCCATACAGCTGGGCGATAAAGATTGCCGCGATGCTCTGGTACAGGGTCGAGCCGTCAAGGTTGAACGAGTAGCCGGTCGGTACCACAAAGCTGCAGATCGCTTTCGGGCAGCCGTAGGCTTCCATCTTCTCGATCACGCGTGGCAGCACGGTTTCGGAGCTGGCGGTGGAGTAAGCCAGAACCAGTTCATCCTTGAAGATACGGATCAGCTTGAACACCGAGAAGCCGAACAGCTTGGCAATCAGGCCCAGCACCGCAACGGCGAAGAACAGGATGGCGCCGTAAACCAGCAGCACCAGCTTGGCCAGAGGCACCAGCGAGGCGAAACCGAAGTTGGCGACGGTCACGGCGATCAGGGCGAACACACCGATTGGCGCGTAGTTCATGATCATGTGAGTGACTTTGAACATCGACTCGGACACGCCCTGGAAGGTTTTCACCAGCGGGTCGCGCAGTTCGGCGTTCAGGCTCGACAAACCGAGACCGAAGAGCACCGAGAAGAAGATGATCGGCAACATCTCACCGCGAGCCATGGCCGCGAAGATGTTCGATGGAATCAGGTTGAGGATGGTCTCGATAAACGCATGTTCATGCGTGACTTCAGCTGCCGTGGCTGCGTACTTGGAAATATCGACCGTGCCCAGGGTGCTCATGTCGATCCCGGCACCGGGTTGGAACACGTTGGCCAGCACCAGGCCGACCAGGATCGCGATGGTGGTGACCACCTCGAAGTAAATGATGGTTTTAAAACCGATACGACCGAGTTTCTTCGCATCTCCCACGCCTGCAATCCCGACAACCAGTGAAGAAATCACGATTGGGATTACGATCATCTTGATCAGACGGATAAAGATATCGCCGGCAGGTTGCAGAACGTTACTGATCCACCAGGCCTTTTCAGCACTGAAATGGTTAAGCAGCGCGCCGATTGCAATCCCGAGGACCAGACCAATCAGGATCTGCCAGGCGAGGCTAAGTTTTGCCTTCTTCATGTCATTACCCTTACTTCAAGTGGACTCGGGCAGAGGCTCTGAATAGAGCGCTTGAAAGCGCAAAAAGCAGAAACCGCCACCCCCGTAGAAGGTCGCCCAAACCGAGCCCGAAAGGCTCTTTGGCAGGCGAAAAAAGGCGCAACTATTCCCATGCATGAGGTGGCCGTCTAATGCCGTAAACGCCTACCCTATGCCGAATCGGCATGGGTTTTGTCCGACAAGACCTCAAATCGCCCCTCCTGAGAATCCACAGAATAGACGACATAAGTGCCGTAGACCGGCTGTTTCAAGGTCTTTTTGGCTAAGGAGGGGGTGGCATTGAGCCGCTTATATCCAAGAAATATCCGACAACACAAATCAGATATAAGTCCGGGCTATTTTTCTACAAGTCGATATACGGTCGACGTTTCGAAGTGCTGTTCAGGCCACATTTGTTTTCAAAAAAATGAACCCTGATAAGGCATTACAGCCGCCGAAAGATTTTCTCAGGGCACAAAAAAACCAAGGTAGAACCTTGGCTGCCTGCATCCATGTAACCGGTTTCATGCCCCTCGGCCGCCGCCCGTTACCAGGACAGCGACCGTAGCCTTAAAGGAGGGGGCGGTCATCTCTAGCCTCGACCGCGGCGACCAAAGATAAAGGACACCACAAACATCACCAGGAACACGACAAAGAGAATCTTGGCGATGCCGGTAGCGGTGCCCGCAATACCACCGAAGCCCAGGACAGCAGCGATGATGGCGATAATCAGGAAGGTAATGGCCCAACTCAACATGGTGATTCTCCTTATTACTGTGCGAAACAGGGTGATGAGGGTGTGTCTCGACGCCCGATCAGGGCCTCAAGGTTGTGAACACTTAAAACACCCAACGTTCAGGTGCTGGTTGCGAGCGGGCGATTTGGGTTTCGTCCGAGGCTGCGAGTTCGTAACGGCCAGTGGTATCAGACACTGGGCCAAATGCCTTGAAGTGCTGCTGGGGAGCGATGTAGTGCTGTGCAGCGGCAACCGGCTGCGGTGCTTGCTCCAACCGGCCCAACTGCTGACCACCGATCAGGGTCACCGACAACGCAAGGCTGGCGAACAGACCTTGTTGCAGATGCAATGACGAAACACGCAAGTTGGAGAATTCGTGAATATTCATGTTCAAACTCCTGCCACCCGGTGGTCAATGTGAGGTTGAGCCGCTCTGTGCGACGCTCTGTACAAGGGTAATTGCAGGGGCCGTGCCAGCTTTTGGCACAATAAAAAACCGTTATAAATCAATATGTTATCTATTTGTTCGGATGGATTTGACGCGCAACCTGCACGATGCCCGGCCTGCGGGTCGGGCGTTCTGCACGATCAGGGGATACCACACGTCGCGTAGCAGCTGACTCGCGGAGCGAGGCTGCGTGCGGCGGCACAGCCGTCGCAAATCAGACACCACGGTGTGCCAGTAAAATTCGGTTTTCAGGGTTTACGACGGCTTCGCCGTCGGACGCAGCCTTGCTCCGCGAGTCAGCTGCTGCGAGAGGGATTAATTTCGACCTGCGACTCAACGCAAAAAGCCGCAAAATCAGCCAGTTACCTTATGCAGGCCAGAGCCTTCGGTGCTAGCCTCGGAATCAATCAGAAAAATCATGCAACTTGCCCGATTATTCCGACACTAACCAAGACCACATATAAAGGAACGTAGGAAATGGATTCAGCCAAAGAGCAACAGGGCCGCATTCTGCTGGTCGACGATGAGTCCGCCATCCTGCGTACATTCCGCTATTGCCTCGAAGACGAGGGCTACACTGTCGCCACCGCCAACAGCGCAGCGCAGGCCGACGCACTGCTGCAACGACAGGTGTTTGATCTGTGTTTTCTCGATCTGCGCCTGGGCGAAGACAACGGTCTGGATGTGCTGGCTCAAATGCGTATCCAGGCGCCGTGGATGCGTGTTGTGATAGTCACTGCCCACTCGGCCGTCGATACAGCCGTTGATGCGATCCAGGCAGGTGCCGCCGATTATCTGGTCAAGCCGTGCAGCCCCGACCAGCTAAGGCTGGCCACGGCCAAGCAACTGGAAGTGCGCCAGTTGGCGGCCCGGCTTGAAGCCCTGGAGGGTGAAGTACGCAAGCCCAAAGAAGGCCTCGACTCCCATAGCCCGGCCATGATGGCGGTGCTCGAAACCGCCCGCCAGGTGGCCGGTACGGATGCCAATATCCTTATTCTGGGCGAGTCGGGTACCGGTAAGGGGGAGCTGGCACGCGCAATCCACGGTTGGAGCAAACGGGCGAAAAAGTCCTGTGTCACGATCAATTGTCCGTCACTGACGGCCGAGCTGATGGAAAGCGAACTGTTTGGCCATACCCGTGGAGCCTTTACCGGTGCCAGCGAAAGCACCCTGGGCCGGGTGAATCAGGCCGATGGCGGTACCTTGTTCCTCGATGAAATCGGCGATTTCCCGCTGGCCCTACAGCCAAAACTGCTGCGCTTTATTCAGGACAAAGAATACGAGCGCGTCGGCGACCCCGTTACCCGCCGCGCCGATGTACGGATTCTGGCCGCCACCAACCTCCACCTTGAGGACATGGTGCGCGATGGCCGCTTCCGTGAAGACCTGCTCTACCGTCTCAACGTGATCACCCTGCATTTGCCGCCGCTGCGCGAACGCAGTGAGGATATCCTGACCCTGGCCGACCGTTTCCTGGCCCGTTTCGTCAAGGAATATGCTCGCCCTGCCCGCGGCTTCAGTGAGGAAGCCCGCCGGGCCCTGGCCAATTACCGTTGGCCGGGCAATATCCGCGAGTTGCGCAATGTGGTTGAGCGCGCGAGTATTATTTGCCCGCAGGAAGTGGTTGAAGTCAGCCATCTGGGCATGGCCGAACAAACGGTACCCAACGCCCCGCGCATTGGCGCTGCTCTGAGCCTCGATCAACTGGAGAAAGCCCATATCGGCGCCGTCCTGGCCACCAGTGAAACCCTGGATCAGGCAGCAAAAACCCTGGGTATCGATGCCTCGACGCTGTACCGCAAACGTAAGCAGTACAACCTGTGAGCCCGCGATGAAACTTGCGATCAAGCTGCGCACCCGCCTGTTCCTGAGCATTTCCGCGTTAATCACGGTGGCGCTGCTTGGCCTGTTGCTTGGCGTCGTCAGCGTGATGCAAATGGCGAAAACCCAGGAAGCGCTGATTCGTAACAACTTCATTACCCTCGATCTGGGCCTGAAACTGCGTCAGTCGCTGGGCGATCAGTTGGTGATGATGCTGCACAACCAGCCAGATCCTGAAGCGCTGAAGTCATCAGCCCGGGAGTATTTGAAGCTGCTCGACGAGGGCATCGAGCATGAGCGTAAAAACAATCTGCATAGCGGTTTTGCCCAGGCCCGGGAGGATTACAGCAGTTTTTTGCTGGCCTTCAACAAGGCCAGCGACGCGCAACTGAACCTGAGCAATGACAAGGATCTGACCAGCCGCTTCAATCAACTGCGCAACGGTCTGATTACCGAACACCGTCGTGCGCTCGACACCATATATGCCGCCCAGGCCGCAGCCCGGGATCGCGCCTTGGTCGTCGCCGCCTTGCTCGGCCTGGTCGGCATTGCCGTGCTGATCATCGGCTTTATCACCGCCCACGGTATTGCCAGGCGTTTTGGTGCCCCGATCGAGGCGCTGGCCAAGGCCGCGGATAACATTGGCAAAGGTAATTTCGAAGTGGTGTTGCCGCTCTCCTCGGCCACAGAGATGAACCTGCTGACGCGGCGCTTTGGGATTATGGCCGAGGCATTGCGCCAGCATCAGGCAACCAACATCGACGAGCTGCTGGCGGGCCAGCAGCGGCTGCAAGCGGTACTCGACAGTATCGATGACGGGTTGTTGATGATCGATCAGCAAGGCCGGCTGGAGCACTTGAACCCCGTCGCACAGCGCCAGCTGGGTTGGGATGAAGGGCGATTGGGGCAGTCGCTGGGTGAGGCCTTGCAACGTCCGGAACTCGACCAGCAACTGCAAACAGTACTGCGCGGAGGCAGTCTTGAGCGCTTGCCGGAAGACTTGAGCGTCGACATTGAAGGCGAAACCCGACTCCTGACCTACAGCTTGACCCCGGTGAGCCAGCCCAAGGGGCCTATCCTCGGCGCCGTCATGGTGCTGCACGACGTCACCGAGCAGCGTGCCTTTGAGCGGGTACGCAGCGAGTTCGTGTTGCGGGCCTCCCATGAGTTGCGCACCCCCGTCACCGGCATGCATATGGCGTTCGGGTTGTTTCTGGAGCGTTCACGCTTTGATCCCCAGTCACGGGAAACCGACCTGCTCAACACCGTCAACGAAGAAATGCAGCGCCTGATGCAGTTGATCAATGACCTGCTGAACTTCTCCCGCTATCAAAACGGCATGCAGAAGCTGACGCTGGCCCCCTGCAGTGTCGAACACATGCTCGAGGACGCCCGTGTCCGTTTCGCCGACCGTGCGCGGGTAAAAAATGTCGAGCTGCTGGTGCAGCTGCAACAACCGCTACCTGAGTTGCGGGCCGATCAGGCCCAGTTGGAGCGGGTGCTGGACAACCTGCTGGACAACGCCTTGCGCCACACCGCCAGTGGCGGGCAGATCTGCCTGCAGGCCAGGCGCCATGGGGAACGGGTGATTATCAGCATCGAAGACAATGGCGAAGGCATTGCCTATAGCCAACAAGGGCGGATTTTTGAGCCCTTTGTGCAAGTGGGGCGCAAAAAGGGTGGCGCCGGCCTTGGGCTGGCACTGTGCAAAGAGATTGTGCAACTGCATGGCGGGCGCATTGGGGTGTATTCGCGTCCAGGGCAAGGCACACAATTTTACATGGCCCTGCCATTGCTCTAGCTCATCAGTGCTTTTGCGTGTTCAGCACTTTCAAAATGGCCGCACTTTCAGCATCCGGAGTGCCATCGTATCGCGAAGGCCTAAAATGCATCTGGAAGGCGGCCAGAACGTGACGAGTGGCGACATCCAGCTCTCCAGTTTGCGGGGTTTCGTAGCCCAGAAGCGCCAGTTGCTGCTGGAACCAGGTGATGCTTGGCAAGTTGCTGGCGTACAGTGCTTGCTCCCGGGCTACGGCCCGGGCGTTTGGCCAGATGCCAAAGCCAGCGTCGGCCAGGCGCTTCCAGGGAAACAGCGGGCCCGGATCCAGCTTGCGCAAGGGCGCGATATCGCTGTGGCCAATGATGTTGCGCGGGTCGATCTGATAGCGGGTTGAAATATCTTTGAGCAGTGCGATAACCGACTGGACCTGACCCTCTGTATAGGGGTACCAGACTCGACCTTCGGGCGTATCGCGAAAACCCTTGTTGACGATTTCAATGCCGATGGAGCTGGAGTTCAGCCAGGTGCGGCCCTTCCATTGGCTTTCACCGGCGTGCCAGGCGCGCTGGTTTTCATCCACCAGTTTGTAAATGGTCGGCGGAGTATCCCCGACCAGGTAATGGCTGCTGACCGGACCGCGGGTTAACAGCTCCAGGGAGCGCTCCAGCGAGGTTGAGGTGTAGTGAAGCACCACAAACTGCACGCGGCTGTCGTGGTTGATCGAAGGATGACTGGTGTCCATGCGCAGACCGTTGCTGCAACCGGCCAGCAGGGCAAGGGACAAGATCAGGGCGGAGAATTTCATGGGCGAGAACAACACGACTGAGCAATTAATAGGCAAGCATACCTTACCGCCCGTGTCGTGCAGCTGTACCGGATGAAGACAAGGGCTGCGACCTTGTAAACACCAACAGGGTCGCAGCCTTCGTAAGGTGATTTATTTGCCGCACACCAGGTAAAAACTCATCGATGAATCCCCGGATGGCCCGTTGGCACCTAGCATCAAGCCTATAACATTCACTTCGGATCGGGTCGGTTTGCTCGACAATTTGGCGATGCCATAAAGGGTATGTTCATAGCTTGAATTGTCGTAAGTCGATGCCACACAAAATTTTGGCTCCTTTTGAAAGGCATCGGGCATCAGATTAACTTTATAACTGGCTGCATAATCGGGTTGGCTGGAGTATTCAATACTTTCAATCCAGTGCGGCGATTGTGCGGCCAGTGTTCCATCCTTGTTAATGGAGGCCGAATAGATCGGGGTTTTAGTGGCTGCACTTACCGAAACAGAGCCCGTGATCAAAAAGAACACAGATAACAAGTAAATCAATATTTTCATACACTACCTTTTACGGCCGTACACCGTACTGGCTTTATACCACCGGGCTAGAGCCTGCAGTGCCCGGCGGCATTGTCGATGGGGGTTTGATAATGAGATGTCTACAGTGCCGTCGTTACTTGTCGGGTAACCAAACCGGTCTGTTATTTTATATAAGTCGCCCACTCACAACCCGTCAAGAAAGCCGCGAGGGAATCCGTTAATTAATTTTAAATACCGACAGGGACTACTTGCTGTCTAGAAAGTAACTACATAAAGCGACAAATAAATATCAAGTTTCAATAGTCGCTGCTTGAGGCTCCACGCAGTTACGTCCACGCCGTTTGGCCCGATACAGTGCTTCATCAGCCCGTTTAAGCACATGGTCACTGCGATCACCCGGCCTGAACGCGGATACACCGATAGACGTGGTGATGGTCACGGGTTCGCCCTTGAAGTGGAACGGACAGGCCTTGATTGCTGCCCGCAGCTTCTCGATCAGATGCAAACCTGCGCTCAACGGAGTATCGGGCATCAGTAGCACAAACTCTTCGCCACCAAAGCGGGCAATAAAGTCGATCGGCCGCAGATGCTTGCGCAACTGGGTGGCAATGATCTTGAGCACCTTGTCGCCCGCCAGGTGGCCATAACCATCATTGATACGCTTGAAATGATCGAGGTCGAGCATGGCAATCAGTAGAGGATTACCGTTTTTTTGCCACTGATCGACTTCATATTGCAGGCGTTCGCCCCATGCCGCCCGGTTAGGCAGATCGGTCAGGGGGTCTATCAGTGCTTTTTGGCGCTGTTCTTCAAGATGATCGCGATAGCCCTGGGCCTGCTGTTCCATGCTCGCGATACGCTCGGCCAGCCCCTGGAGGTGGGCCGAGACCTCCTGTTCACGGGCGATGCGCTGCTGCTGGTGCTGGTCCATCGTGCCCAGCAGTCCTTCGAGACGATTCTCCAGCAGGTGCTTGAGGCTGTTAAGGTCAACGGCGTCCTGCACGCTGTTTTGCAAACCGTCCACATGTTCGCGCAGCTGGCTGTGCAAGTCGTCGGCGGCGGATCGACCCTCGGCATGACCCTCGCTGGCCGCCTGGAGGTTGTTCTGAAATGACTCCAGGCGTTCATTGAGCTGTTTGAGGTAAGCCTCGAATTCATGCTGGCCGCTGTCAGTAATGGCCAGCATCAAAACCGCAAGATCGTCGAGGATCGGCAGTAATTCGTACCAGTTGAGCCCTTTTTCCAGACGCCGGCACATGGCCTCGGCCTGTGGCCTGTGGTGTTCAGGCAGCGACAGGCCGCTCAACAACCCGAGCAGTGTGGACTCAATGTGCTCGGCCACGCTGCTGTAGGTTGGCTCGGGGGCATCAGGCAGGGCATAGACAGCATCGACTTCGGCCAGCTCAGTCTGTTCGTCGAGCGGCGACTGCTCAACGAAATCCCTGGCTTGATCATTTTCGGCCTCAACCATCGCGACCACTGACTCAAGTGCACCGCTGGATGCATGCTCTTGAGCCTCTTGAGGTACCGAAGGGGACGGCTCGGCAAGCGCCTGGGCGTCATCGTCAGCCGTAGCAACGGGCGGCAAGGGCTGTGGTTCGGCTTCAACAATTACCGGTTCAGGCTGAGGCGTGGGTACTGCCGGCGGCTCGGCAACATGCGCTGGGACCACACTGTTCGGCGCAGCCGGTCGCGGCGCCTGAGTCTCAACCGGAATCGGAACCACAGTCGCTTCGCCAAGTGCCTTTTCAGCGTCTTGTGCACCAAATAATCGCTGTAACAAGCCTGGCTTGGGCGGCTGGGCGTCATTGAGTTGCGGCGCCAGTGCCTGCCCTTGCAAGTGACTCAGCTCATCAAGCAGCAGCGGTATTTCTCGGGCGTGCGTCACCCGGTTTTCTAGCTGTTTGGCATAGGCCTTGAGCGGCTTGCTGACCTCACGGGGCAGTGGCAGGGCCTGCAGTTGGGTGACCAGCGTATTGAGCGCTGCGCTGACTTGCTCAACCCGGGTTTCACGTCGCTGCTCGGAGTCGAGCACGGCTTTTTCAAGGCGCGGCAGCAAGGCGGCAAGGGCGGCGTCCATCTCATTGGTGCGCACCGCTTCGCGCATTTCTTTCATGCATTGGTCGACCGTGCGGTCCGTGCCCTCAGCGGCCAGGGTGCTACGCACCAGGCCACGGCGCAGCAAGTCGAGGCGGGCATTCCAGCGGCGCTCAAGCTTGTCTTGCAGCTCCACGCTTTTAAGGTATTTCTCTTTCCAGCGCGCGGCCTCGTCCCTCATGCCTTCGCCCCGTTGTCAGGCGGGCGCAGCGCGATCTGGGAGTCGACGCCGACAGAGCCTGGCAGACGGATATCGACGGCTACCGGCAGATGGTCCGAGATAGGCTGATCCAGTACCTGGACGCGCTCAAGGGTCAGGCTTGGGCTGAGCAAAATATGATCCAGGCAACGTTGCGGGCGCCAACTGGGGAAGGTGGCCTCCATTTGCGGCGCCAGCAGTCCGAGGTCCCGCAGTGGCGAGGTGTGCAGCAGGTCGTTGGCATGGGTGTTCATGTCGCCCATCAACACCTGGTGCTGATAGTCGCCAATCAACTCGCGAATATAGGCCAGCTGCCGGGTGCGGGTTTTGGTTCCCAGCGCCAGGTGCATGACCACGACCACCAAAGCGTCGGGGCCTTCACCAAAGCGCACCAGAATCGCACCACGCCCCGCAGGGCCGGGCAAGGGATGATCTTCAATCGCGGCAGGGCGCAACCGGCTGAGCACACCATTACTGTGCTGGGCCAGACGCCCTAGATTGCGATTGAGTTGTTGATACCAGTAGGGAAATTCGCCCTGCTGGGCAAGATACTTGACCTGATTGATGTAGCCAGAACGATGGCTACCACCGTCGGCCTCTTGCAGGGCGACCAGGTCGAAGTCGCCGAGCAGGTCACCAATACGCTCCAGGTTACCGGCTCGCCCCTTATGGGGGAGCACATGCTGCCAACTGCGGGTCAGGTAATGCCGGTAACCCTGGGTGCTGTTACCCACCTGGATATTGAAACTGAGCAGTCGTAAACGTCGATCATCCGGCATCCCGCAGGACGCCAGATGATCTTCGTTGATCTGCGGCTCATGCAGACCAACACTTCGCTCGCCTTTCCAGCGGAGCATGGGCGAGGGCGCCGCTTAGTTTTTTGCGCCCGCTGCGCGCTCTTTGGCGATCAGCTGGTCAGCCACGCTCAAAGCGCCTTCAGGGCCACCGGCAGTGCCCAGGTCGAAGCGGTACTTGCCGTTGACGACCATGGTCGGTACGCCGGAAATTTGATAGGCCTGTGCCTTCTTCTTGGCGTCTTCAACTTTGCCTTTGACGGCGAACGAGTTGTAAGTGCTCAGGAACTTGTCTTTATCGATACCTTCACCGGCCAGGAAATCAGCCATTTCTTCTGGGGTTGCCAGCTTCTTGCCGTCGTGGATGGCCTGGAACACGGCTTTGTGAACCTTGTTTTCAACGCCCATGGCTTCAAGGGTGATGAACAATTGGCCATGAACATTCCAGATCCCGCCAAACATGGCAGGGATACGCACGAAGCTCACGTCGGCGGGCAGTTTTTCTGCCCAGGGATTGATGGTTGGCTCGAATGCAAAGCAATGCGGGCAGCCATACCAGAACAGCTCGACCACTTCGATCTTGCCAGGCACGGCAACCGGAACGGCGCTGCTCAGCTCTACATATTGTTTGCCCGCTTCAAGCGGCTCGGCAGCTTGAGCGGTCATGCCAAACAGGCTGGCACTGACGAGAGCGGCGCTGAGAATCAGATTACGCATGCTTTACTCCTGGACAGATAAGGTCATATCAACGTGACCTGTATTCAGACAGGTCCATGCTGGCTTGAGTTCGATAGTGTAACTGTAGACGCGATGCAAAAGGGCAGCCGAAGCTGCCCTTTGAGGTTCACATTCAAGGATTAAACGATCGTTAACGTGACCTCTGGTATCAAGACCTGGCCCCGCCGACCGTACAGACCTTAGTGCAGGCCTTGAATATAGCTGGCCAGCGCCTTGATGTCCTTGTTGCTCATTTTGGCCGCGATGCCGCGCATGATCATCGAGTCACCATCGTTGGTGCGGTCGCCTTCACGGAAGTCTGTCAGCTGTTTCTCGATATAGCTGGCGTGCTGGCCGCCCAGGTGCGGGAAGCCGGCAGCGGCAAGGCCCTGGCCGTCTGGTGAGTGGCAGCCGATGCACGCTGGCATGCCTTTCTCAAGGTTGCCACCACGGAACAGGGCCTCACCCTGGGCTACCAGGGCCGGGTCAGCAGCGCCAACCGAACCTTTCTGGCTTGAGTAGTAGGCAGCGATGTCGGCAAGGTCCTGATCGTTCAGGTTCGCCAGCAGGCCGGTCATTTCCAGCACCTGACGCTTGCCGTCCTTGATTTCATGCAACTGCTTGAGCAGGTAGCGATCACCTTGCCCGGCCAGCTTGGGGAAGTTTGGGGCCATGCTATTGCCGTCCGGACCGTGACAAGCGCCACATACAGCGGTTTTTGCCTGACCTGCAGCAGCATCACCTACCACAGCGGTGCTAGCAGCCTGGGCAATACCGCTGACGCCCAAGGTCAACAGCAGACTCACGAGTAATTTGTTCATCAGCTAATCCAACTACGGCTAAGGGTTAAAGAGTTATGGGCCGGGCTCACTCGCTTATCCACTGTAGGACAGTTCGGTAATCCTCGACACTGCAGTCCATGCACAAACCACGCGGCGGCATCGCCTTGAAACCCTGGGTCACATGTCGTACCAGCGCCTACATACCTTGCTCTTACCTTGGCCTATTAGCTGACCAGCATGGCAGACAATACAAACGCGGTTGTACACGGCTTCCGGATCCTGTGTAGCCTGAATGCTGTAACGTGGCATCAAGACACCGTCACCAGCAGTCATAAAACGACCTTTTCAGGGTTGGGAGCCTGCTGCGTTCTAATGCGCAACCTGGGTTTTTTGCTCCCGTGTTCTTCATCCTACGCTGGGACAAAGCGCACACAAAATCTGCGGCATTATATACTGGCGTCACTGAAACGGAAACGACACGCTCGCCGCGTCCATTCCTGACGCCGCTCACATCGGAAATCCCATGCAACTCAAGAACCCCATTCTCGGTCTGTGCCAACAGGCCACCTTCATGCTCAGCGCTGCCAAAGTCGATCAATGCCCCGATGACGAAGGCTACGAAGTCGCGTTTGCCGGGCGCTCCAACGCCGGCAAGTCCAGTGCACTCAACACTTTGACCCACGCCAGCCTGGCGCGCACGTCGAAAACTCCGGGCCGCACTCAGTTGCTGAACTTCTTCCAACTGGACGAAGAACGTCGCCTGGTCGACTTGCCGGGTTACGGTTATGCCAAGGTGCCGATCCCGCTGAAATTGCACTGGCAGCGCCACCTTGAAGCATATTTCGGCAGTCGTGAAAGCCTCAAGGGCGTGATCTTGATGATGGATATCCGTCATCCAATGACCGATTTCGACCTTTTGATGCTTGATTGGACCGTGTCCAGCGGCATGCCTATGCACATTTTGCTGACCAAAGCGGACAAACTGACGTACGGCGCTGCAAAAAATACGCTGCTTAAAATCCAGTCGGACATTCGCAAGCAATGGGGCGATGCCGTCACCATCCAGTTGTTCTCCACGCCAAAGCGCATGGGCCTGGAAGAGGCGTACACCGTGCTGGCACGCTGGATGGAATTGCCGAACAAAGGCGAAGAACTGGTTGAAGCTGACGAGTAACAAATCGCAGGCAAAAAAAACCCCGGACTTCGCATGGGGGGAAGGAGGTCCGGGGTTCAAGTACTGAACCCCTAGGGCGGGGTTCAGGTATCTGCCAACACTTAACACAACATTAGGAGCTTTGAAGGGCTTCACCACCCATTCAATAAATCTGAGTGGTGTTGGCAGATTTAGTTCCGGGAGCTTAAAAACTCTTTGGAATAAGCCCGGTCTCTGCAGCAGCAATAAATTTTTAGTGTGGGAGCGGGCTTGCTCGCGATGGCATCAACGCGGTCATTGCGACAGACCGCGTCGCCTGCATCGCGAGCAAGCCCGCTCCCACATTCCCTCATTAATGCGCTTCATCCCAGTTGTTGCCCACGCCTACTTCAACCACTAGCGGCACATCCAGCTTCGCCGCTTCGCTCATGTGTATCCGCACTTCATCACGCACCTGGTCCACCAGGTCTTCGCGCACTTCTAGCACCAGTTCATCGTGTACCTGCAGGATGACGCGGGCATCGAGGCCTGAGGCGCTGAGCCAGTTATCCACAGACACCATGGCTTTTTTTATGATATCGGCTGCCGTGCCCTGCATCGGTGCGTTGATTGCCGTGCGTTCGGCGCCTTTGCGCAGCGCCGGGTTTTTCGCGTTGATTTCCGGCAGGTACAAGCGACGACCGAAAATGGTCTCGACATAGCCTTGCTCGGCAGCCTGGGTGCGCGTGCGCTCCATGTAGTCCAGCACGCCCGGGTAACGTGCGAAATAACGGTCGATATAGGCTTGCGACTGTTTGCGGTCGACGCCGATCTGTTTGGCCAGGCCAAAGGCGCTCATGCCGTAGATCAGGCCGAAGTTGATGGCCTTGGCACTGCGGCGCTGGTCGGTGGTGACGTCCGCCAGATCAACCCCGAATACCTCGGCAGCGGTGGCGCTGTGCACGTCCAGGTTGTTGCGGAAGGCATGCAGCAAACCTTCGTCCTTGGCCAGGTGGGCCATGATCCGCAGCTCGATTTGCGAGTAGTCGGCCGCCAGCAGTTTGTAGCCTTTAGGGGCCACAAAGGCCTGACGGATCCGACGACCTTCGGCGGTACGGATCGGAATGTTCTGCAAGTTTGGATCACTTGAAGACAAACGACCGGTCGCCGTGACGGCCTGGTGGTAGGAGGTGTGGATACGGCCCGTACGCGGGTTGATCTGCTCAGGCAGGCGATCGGTGTAGGTGCTTTTCAGCTTGCTCATGGAGCGGTACTGCATCAGCACCTTGGGCAGCGGGAAGTCCTGCTCGGCCAGTTCCGCCAGCACGGCTTCGGCAGTCGAAGGCTGGCCTTTGGCCGTTTTGCTGATGATTGGCAGACCGAGTTTTTCATACAGGATCACACCCAGTTGCTTGGGTGAGCTCAGGTTGAACTCCTCACCGGCAATGGCAAAAGCCTCACGCTCCAGCGCAACCAGCTTGTCACCCAGCTCAACACTCTGGATACCCAGCAGGTTGGCATCCACCAGCGCGCCCTGGCGTTCAATACGCGCCAGTACCGGCACCAGCGGCATCTCGATGTCCGTCAATACGCTGTTGAGGCTAGGGATCGCTGCGAGTTTTTCGTGCAGTACATGGTGCAGGCGCAAGGTCACGTCGGCATCTTCGGCCGCATACGGGCCGGCTTGCTCCAGGGAAATCTGGTCGAAGGTCAGTTGCTTGACGCCCTTGCCGGCAATGTCCTGGAAGCTGGTGGTGGTGTGGCCCAGGTATTTGAGGGCCAGGCTGTCCATATCGTGGCGGCTGCCCGTGGAGTCGAGCACATAGGACTCAAGCATGGTGTCGAAGGCAACGCCCTGAACCATGATCCCGCAGGATTGATCGCCACCGATGGCGCAGTTGGCCAGAATATTCATGTCGTACTTGGCGTGTTGTCCGACCTTGGCTTTGCTCGGGTCTTCCAGCAGCGGCTTGAGGGCACGCAATACCGTGTCGCGATCCAGTTGCTCGGGTACGCCCATGTAGGAATGGGTCAATGGAATGTAAGCCGCTTCGCCAGGCTTGACCGCGAACGACAGGCCCACCAGCTGCGCTTGCTGCGCGTCCAGGCCGGTGGTTTCGGTATCAAAGGCAATCAATTTGGCGTCGTTGAGTTTTTTTAGCCACACATCAAAGCGAGCCTGATCGAGGATGGTCTCGTACTGTTGCTCCGCTTCGGCGGGCGCTTCAGGAGCCTCATGCACAATCACCTGCCCGGCACGCTTGGCCTCGCGCTCAACTTCGGCAATCCAGCTTTTGAACTCAAGTTCGGTGTACAGCTCAATCAACTTTTCGCAGTCAGGCGCCTTGAGGTGCAAGTCTTCCAGGCCGATATCCAGCGGCACATCGATCTTGATCGTCGCCAATTGATAGGACAAAAACGCCATTTCGCGATGTTCTTCGAGTTTGGCAGGCAAGTTTTTGGCGCCGCGAATGGGCAGGGTCGGCACGATATCGAGCTTTTCGTACAGATCGACCAAACCACCGCCTACACCCACCAGCAAGCCGGACGCTGTCTTGGGACCAATACCAGGTACGCCTGGAATGTTGTCAGACGAATCGCCCATCAGCGCGAGGTAGTCGATGATCTGCTCGGGCGATACGCCAAATTTCTCTTTAACGCCCTCAATGTCCATCACGCTGCCGGTCATGGTGTTAACCAGCGTGATGTGGCCATCAACCAGCTGGGCCATGTCCTTGTCACCGGTGGAGATGACCACTGGTCGGTCTGCCGCGGCGCTGCTGCGGGCCAGCGTGCCGATGACATCATCGGCCTCCACGCCTTCAACGCACAGCAAGGGGAAACCCAGCGCAATCACACTGGCGTGCAATGGCTCGATTTGCACCCGCATGTCATCGGGCATGCTCGGGCGGTTGGCCTTGTACTCGGCGTACATGTCATCGCGAAATGTCCCGCCCTTGGCATCGAAAACCACCGCGAACGGGCTGTCCGGATACTGCTTGCGCAGGCTTTTGAGCATGTTCAATACGCCCTTCACGGCGCCTGTCGGCAGCCCTTTGGACGTAGTCAGCGGCGGCAGCGCGTGGAAGGCGCGGTACAGATATGAAGAACCGTCCACCAGGACGAGGGGAGCTTGGCTCATGAGCAGGATCAACCTTTTCGGCGAGTCCGGCGCTAGAATGTCCGGACCAATGACGACAAAGGGACAAGGTTATCATGCGCACACTCAATCGCCTGTTGCTGACCGGTTTGTTTGCATTCACTCCGCTGGTAACCTTCGCAGCAGATGAAGCAGTCACCGCCGATCCAGATGTAACCATTCGCACGGAAGGCGATAAAACCATTCAGGAGTACCGTCAAAACGGTTTCCTGTACGCCATCAAGGTCACCCCAAAAGGGGGCAAACCGTACTTCCTGGTACGGGCTGATGGTACTGATGCCAATTACATCCGTTCCGACCAGCCGGATATGCTGATTCCTTCGTGGAAAATCTTCGAATGGAAGTAGCGTCTTAACTTTAATTGGCGCCGCCTTGCGCGGCGCCCGTACTGGCAATTTAAATCATGTCTGTATTCACCCCACTGACTCGCAGCGAGTTGGAAACCTTCCTTGCGCCTTATGAACTCGGCCGTTTGCTCGATTTCCAGGGGATTGCTGCGGGCAGCGAAAATACCAACTACTTCATCAGCCTGGAGCGCGGTGAATTTGTCCTGACCCTGGTTGAGCGTGGGCCGGTCAAAGAGATGCCGTTCTTTATCGAGCTGCTGGATGTGCTGCATGACGCCGACCTGCCGGTGCCATTCGCCTTGCGCACCGTTGACGGCCAGGCCCTGCGCGAACTCAAGGGCAAGCCGGCGCTGCTGCAGCCGCGCCTGGCGGGCAAGCATATTCGTGAGGCCAACGCCCAGCATTGCGCCCAGGTTGGGGAACTGCTCGGCCACTTGCATACCGCGACCCGCAACAACGTACTGGAACGCAAGACAGACCGCGGCCTGGACTGGATGCTGGCTGAAGGTCCTGCCTTGATGGCTGGTTTGTCGCCTGATTCAGCAGATTTGCTGCAAAAGGCGCTGCAGGAAATTACTGAGCGCAAGGCGCAGATTCTGGCACTGCCCCGGGCGAACCTGCATGGCGACCTGTTTCGTGATAACGCGATGTTTGAAGGCACTCATCTGACCGGGCTGATCGATTTTTACAACGCCTGCTCGGGCCCGATGCTGTACGACGTGGCCATTGCCCTGAATGACTGGTGTGCAGACGAAGACGGTCAGATCGATGCTCCCCGCGCCCGTGCGCTGCTGGGCGCCTATGCCGCCCTGCGTCCGTTCACTGCCGCCGAGGCCGAGTTGTGGCCAACCCTGTTGCGCGTTGCTTGCGTGCGGTTCTGGCTGTCGCGCCTGATCGCAGCCCAGACCTTTGCCGGTCAGGACGTGCTGATTCATGATCCGGGCGAGTTTGAAAAACGCCTGGCTTTGCGTCAGACGGTGACCGTACAGCTGCCGTTCGCGTTGTAACAAACACTGAAATCAATTGTGGGAGCGGGCTTGCTCGCGATTGTAGCGACGCGGTGTATCTGAACAACCGCGTCGATCCAATCGCGAGCAAGCCCGCTCCCACAGAGGTTCTGGCAAGCCGCAACTTTTGTGAATGTCACACAATCTGTGGGAGTCGGCTTACAAGCTTTCCAGACACCCCGCCAGGTCATTGCCGAGTTTTTCCAGCAACTGCTCATACCCCTGCGCCGTCGCCGGGGTGTAGCCACCCAGGGCATCCAGCTCCGCCAACTTGACCGGTAACCCGGCTGTCAGGGTGTCCGCCAGGCGCGGACGCAGCGGAGGGTCGCTGAATACACAGGTCTTGCCCACTTCCTGCAGACGCTTACGCATGGCGGCTACGTGCTGGGCGCCCGGCTGAACTTCCGAAGCCACACTGAAGGTTCCCGTGTGCTTGATGCCGTAAGCGCTTTCAAAATAATCGTAGCCTTCGTGGAAGACGAAGAACGGTTTGTCGGCAATCCCGGCCAGTCGCGTTTTGAGGCGCGCATTCAACGCATCCAGGCGTTCATTGAAGGCCTTGAGATTGCTTTGATACCTGGTCGCATTGGCAGGGTCTTTTTCACTCAGGTCCGCCGCCATTTTCGCGGCGATCACCCGCGCATTGTCCGGAGCCAGCCACAAGTGTGCATCCAGGGTGCCGGGACGATGATCGTGATCATGTTCGGCGGCATCTTCTTCGTGCGAATGGCTATCTTCGGCGAAATGACGCAATTTCAAGCCCGGCAGGGTTTGTACCGTAACCGATGGCAGGGTGCGGCCCTTGATCACTCGTGGCAGAAACCCTTCCATGTCCGGACCGATCCAGTAGAGAAGGTCTGCTGACTGCACGCGCCGTACGTCGGATGGGCGCAGCGCATAGTTATGCGGTGAGGCATTGGGCGGTAAAAGCACCTCCGGATGCCCCACGCCGTCCTGCACGGCAGCGGCAATCAGTTGCAGGGGCTTGATGCTGGTCAGCACGTTGACCTCGGCCCGGGCCGGGCTGATCACAAGCAAACTGGCGCTTAGAGCAAGAAAAAGGGAAAAAAGACGGGGCACGATAAGCACTCATGATGGCTGAAACAGGTAACATAATAACGTCTCTCTCAATAATCGTCGCCGCCCATGCCTATAACACCGCTTGCCAGCCGTCCCCACGACCACTCTCATTGTGTCCATAGCGCCCTGACCGAGGCCGATGCCTTGTGTGCGCAAAAGGGCCTGCGCCTGACCGCCTTGCGTCGACGGGTGCTTGAGCTGGTGTGGCAAAGCCACAAGCCGCTGGGTGCCTACGACATTCTTGCAGTACTGAGCGAGCAGGATGGCCGTCGCGCTGCGCCGCCTACCGTTTATCGGGCTTTGGACTTCCTGCTCGACAATGGCCTGGTGCACCGCATTTCCTCACTCAACGCTTTTGTTGGCTGCAGCCACCCCGAGCACCCGCACCAGGGCCAGTTCCTGATTTGCCGCAACTGCCACGCCGCCATCGAGCTTGAGCAAAAGTCCATCAGCGACGCAATTATCAATAGCGCCCGGGATGTCGGCTTTACTGTCGAAGGCCAGACTGTCGAAGTGGTCGGTTTGTGTTCGGGTTGCCGGGAGGCCTGATGAGCGCTGCACTGATTCGCCTGCAACATGTCACTGTGACCTATGCCGGGCAAAACGTACTCGACAATATCGAGCTGAGCGTTGAACCGGGCCAGATCGTGACTCTGATCGGCCCCAACGGCGCCGGCAAGACCACGCTGGTCAAAGCCGTGCTCGGCCTGCTCAAGCCCACCAGCGGCAGCGTATGGCGCAAGCCCAAGCTGCGCGTGGGCTATATGCCGCAAAAGCTTCACGTTGACCCGACACTGCCATTGTCCGTGTTGCGCTTTTTGCGCCTGGTGCCCGGTGTAGACCGTGCCCAGGCCCTTGAGGCGCTAAAGGAAGTCGGTGCTGAAAAGGTCATCGATAGCCCGGTGCAAAGCGTGTCCGGTGGTGAAATGCAGCGCGTGCTGCTGGCCCGCGCCCTGCTGCGCAAGCCCGAATTGCTGGTGCTCGACGAGCCGGTGCAAGGCGTGGACGTGGCCGGTCAATCGGAGCTGTATGCCCTCATCACCCGCCTGCGCGACCGCCACGGCTGCGGCGTGCTGATGGTCTCCCACGATTTGCATCTGGTGATGAGCACCACCGATCAGGTGGTATGCCTCAACCGCCACGTCTGTTGTTCGGGCCATCCCGAGCAGGTGAGTGGTGACCCGGCTTTCGTTGAGCTATTTGGCAAAAACGCACAAAGCCTGGCGATTTATCACCACCATCACGACCATGCTCATGACTTGCATGGCTCAGTGGTTAGCGAAAATAACCCGGCGGCATCCGCCCACGTTCATGGAGAAGGCTGCAAGCATGGCTGATTTTCTGCTTTACGCCCTGCTGGCAGGTCTGGCTTTGGCAATAGTTGCAGGCCCTTTGGGGTCATTCGTGGTGTGGCGGCGCATGGCCTACTTCGGCGACACGTTATCGCACGCAGCCCTGTTGGGCGTAGCCCTGGGGTTCCTGCTGGATATCAGCCCGACCATTGCCGTGACCGTGGGCTGCCTGTTGCTGGCGGTGCTGTTGGTCACGCTGCAGCAGCGACAGTCGCTGGCATCCGACACACTGCTCGGAATTCTCGCCCCCAGCACCTTGTCCCTCGGGCTGGTCGTACTAAGCTTCATGCATGAAGTGCGGATCGACCTGATGGCGTATTTGTTTGGTGACCTGCTGGCCATCAGCCCAACCGACCTGATGTGGATCCTGGGTGGCAGCGCGACGGTTCTGGCCTTGCTGGTTGCACTGTGGCGACCATTGCTGGCGATCACCGTGCATGAAGAGCTGGCCATGGTTGAAGGCCTGCCCGTGGCGGCGTTACGATTGGCCTTGATGCTGTTGATTGCGGTGGTGATTGCCGTGGCGATGAAAATCGTCGGCGTGTTGCTGATTACCTCCTTGCTGATTATTCCGGCGGCCGCGGCCCAGCGTCATGCTCGCTCGCCGGAGCAAATGGCACTGGGCGCCAGCGCACTGGGCATATTGGCCGTAGTGGGTGGCCTTGCGCTGTCATGGTTTAAGGACACGCCAGCAGGCCCGTCGATTGTGGTGTGTGCCGCAGCACTGTTTTTGTTGAGTTTTGTTCTACCCCGTCGAGGGGTGTAGACTTGCTTGTTTTTTGCGCACTTAGAGAGCCGCAGGAATGAAGCTGTTCAACTCCCGTTACTTGCTCCTGGCCGCATTTTCTCTGCTGCTGGGCGCCTGCCAAAGCACGCCGTCGGCCGACACTACTGCCGCCGCCGCACGCGCTACGGCCATCGCACAGCTGGAGCAAAACCTGGCCAGCAGTGAACTCGCGACCGCTGAAGACCAATTGAGCGCCTTGCAGACGCAAACCCCGGATGATCCGCAGTTGGTGCAGTACCAGCGCCAACTGGCCGAGGCCTACCTGCAACGCAGCCAGATCGTCCTGCAAAAGGGTGATGTCAACGCGGCAGCTACCGCCCTGAGCCGTGCCCGCGCCCTGATGCCCAAGGCCCCTGCACTGACCGGTGGGGTCAATAGCGCCATTGCCCAGGCCCGCAAGGCCGAGCTGGACAAGGCTGAAGCCGCCCTCAAGGCTGCCGAGGCCCGACCACCGGCCAAGGTGATCGACCCGGCGGCCGAAAGCACCACCGTTGCACTGAACATCAACGATATTGCCAAACTTCGCCATCAACTGGATTTGATCGCGCAAGATATCGTCAATTACCAGTGCGCCGTCAGCCTGCAGGTTCCGCGTACGGCGGATTATCCATGGCTGGCCACACTGATCAGCAAGCGGGTTAAAAAGATCGACCCCGGGTTTGACCTCAAGCTGAACCGTCAAGTCATTCGCCACGTACCCGCACAAATGGTGCTGATCCCCAGCAAACCGGAATAAAACATCCGGGCATGAAAAACCCGTAGCAGCCAAAGGCTGCTACGGGTTTTTTGTTTTCGGCTAGGCCGGTATTGCCTTGGCCCTGGCCTCCCGTGACCACACGCGGTGTTGCCCGATGGCTGCAAAAAAGGCTTTTAGATCCTGGGCATCCTTGATCGCCAGCAACCCTTCATCTGCCTGTAGGTGCAGCACGTCCAGCAGTTGTCTGGCATCACCCTGCAAGGCGATGGCCTTGAGGTGCTTGTACGCTTCCAGCAGGTAGTGCAAGGCCACTCCGTCGCCGCTCAGTGCCTTGATCGACGCCGCGCCACCCGGTACGTACACCGCGTCGAACGCCACCGAAGGCAAGCCTTCCATCGACGCATCCACAGCCAGCAATGTGCCGTCAGCGGTTTTCACCGGGGCTGACGTCGGCCCCAGCAATTTGGCGTGGGCACCCTCTGCTGCAAGCGCCTGTTTCAGCGCATCGATCGCTTTGCCATCCACCCCGTTGGCCGCCAGGATCGCCACTTTTCGGGTTTTGATATTCCCTGCCAGCAGATTGGCCTGGCTCAGGGCCGGCGACTGGGTAAAGCGAGTCTTGCGCTCAGCTACCGTACCGGCCTTGGGTGCGGGCAAGCCCAGATTTTCGGCGACGCGCCTGGCCAGTCCCAAATCAATATTGGCCAGAATCTCATTCACCTGCCGCGCACGGATAGACTCGCGCTCAACTTTACCCAGCTCAAAGCTGTAGGCAGCAATGATGTGCTCTTGCTCATGGTTGCTCATGCTGTTGAAGAACAGCCGCGCCTGGGAGAAATGGTCACCGAATGATTCGCTGCGCTGACGGATTTTGTTGGCGTCGATGCGTTCCGGGTAACTCTCAAAACCGCCGTCACTGGCCGTCGGTGGGGTTTCTTTTGGCCAGCCGCCATCGATCGAGTTGGGTTCGTAGGCTGCACGCCCCTTGTGGAGGGTGCTGCGGTGCTGGGCATCACGCTGGTTGTTGTGGAATGGCGCCACCGGACGGTTGATCGGGATCTCATGAAAATTCGGCCCGCCAAGGCGACTGATCTGCGTATCCGTATAGGAAAACAGGCGCCCTTGCAGCAACGGGTCATTGGAAAAGTCGATCCCTGGAACAATGTGGCCAGGGCAGAAGGCGACTTGTTCGGTTTCTGCGAAAAAATTGTCCGGGTTGCGGTTGAGGACCATTTTTCCCAATGGCGTAATCGGTATCAGTTCTTCCGGGATCAGCTTGGTCGGGTCAAGGATATCGAAATCAAACTTATGCTCATCTTCCTCCGGGATGATCTGGACACCGAACTCCCACTCCGGGTAATCGCCCGTCTCAATGGCGTCCCACAGGTCACGGCGATGGAAGTCCGTGTCTTTGCCTGCGAGCTTCTGCGCTTCGTCCCACACCAACGAGCAAGTGCCTACACTTGGGCGCCAGTGAAATTTGACGAAGTTAGACTGGCCTTGCGCGTTGATGAAACGAAAGGTGTGCACGCCAAAGCCCTGCATGCTTCTCAGGCTTTTCGGAATGGCCCGGTCGGACATGGCCCAAATGACCATGTGAGCGGATTCCGGAACCAGTGAGACAAAGTCCCAGAAGGTGTCATGGGCCGAGCCGCCAGTAGGGATTTCATTGTGTGGCTCAGGTTTTACAGCATGTACAAAGTCTGGAAACTTCACCGCATCCTGTATGAAAAATACCGGCATATTGTTCCCGACCAGATCGAAGTTACCTTCGTCGGTGAAAAACTTGACCGCGAAACCGCGAACATCACGCACCGTATCCCCGGAGCCCCGCGGGCCTTGCACGGTGGAGAAACGCACGAATACAGGGGTTTGCTTGCCGGGGTCCTGCAAGAATCCTGCTTTGGTCAGTGCGCTGTGGGACTTGTACGCCTGAAAATAACCATGAGCACCAGTGCCTCGCGCATGCACGATGCGCTCGGGAATACGCTCATGGTCAAAATGCGTGATCTTCTCGCGCATGATGAAGTCTTCGAGCAGCGACGGCCCGCGCGAACCGGCCTTGAGGGTGTTCTGATTGTCAGCAATCTTCACCCCTTGGTTGGTTCGTAAGGCCTGATCGGTGGCGTCGTCGCGAAAGGTTTCAAGGCTTTCCAGTTTGACGTTGGTGTTACCACGATCCAGGGTGTCGGTGCCGGCCATCTGGCTCTTGTTGGAAGACGGTTTTTTGCTGCTCATCAGACTAAACTCCTTGTATGCGAAAGCCCTGTGATAAGGGCTTTGTAGACAAATACCGCCCAAGCGGATGCGAGTTGCCTAAGTACTGACGTGTGGCCGTTACCGTCGTTCCTTTTTTCTGACCTTTAGTCGTCTTATTGCCAAATCAAAGGTTTGTGCGCAAATAAATGCTAAGTGCATCTATACGGACAGGCTAAAATGCGCGCCCGGCTTACCGCTGAACTTCTATTTACGCGCCCACAAGGTTCGCTACGTGATTGAGTTTCATAACGTTCATAAAACTTACCGGGTTGCCGGTAAGGACATCCCCGCGCTGCACTCCACCACTTTGCGTGTTGAGAGCGGCCAGGTGTTCGGCCTGATAGGCCACTCCGGTGCGGGTAAAAGTACATTGCTGCGCCTGATCAACCGCCTCGAAACGCCGAGCGGCGGCAAAATCATCGTCGATAACGAAGACGTAACCGCGATGGACGCCAACGGCCTGCGCCGTTTCCGTCAGCAGGTCGGCATGATTTTCCAGCACTTCAACCTGCTGGCTTCCAAGACCGTGGCCGATAACGTCGCGATGCCTCTGACACTGGCCGGTGAATTGTCCCGCAGTGCCATTGATAAGCGCGTTGCAGAGTTGCTCGAGCGCGTGGGCCTGTCTGATCACGCCAAAAAATACCCGGCGCAACTTTCAGGCGGCCAAAAACAGCGTGTGGGCATTGCCCGTGCGCTGGCCACCAAGCCAAAAGTGTTGCTGTGCGACGAAGCCACCAGCGCCCTCGACCCGCAAACCACCGCCTCGGTGCTGCAATTGCTGGCCGAGATCAACCGTGAGCTGAAGTTGACCATCGTGCTGATCACCCACGAGATGGATGTTATCCGTCGCGTGTGTGACGAAGTGGCAGTGATGGACGCGGGGGTGATCGTTGAGCAAGGCCCGGTGGCCGATGTATTCCTGCACCCCAAGCACCCGACCACCAAACGTTTTGTGCAGGAAGACGAGCAGATCGACGAGAGTGAGCAGCGCGACGATTTCGCTCATGTACCTGGTCGCATCGTACGCCTGACCTTCCAGGGCGAAGCTACCTACGCACCGCTGCTGGGCACCATCGCCCGCGAAACAGGTGTGGACTACAGCATCCTGGCCGGTCGTATTGACCGCATCAAAGACACCCCTTATGGGCAATTGACCCTCGCCATCACCGGTGGCGATATGAAAGCGGCGTTCGCCCGCTTCGTTGCCGCTGACGTTCATATGGAGGTGCTGCGCTAATGGACGCTTTCTTGAGTTTTTTCTCCAATATCGACTGGCTGGAAATCTGGCTGGCTACCGGCGACACCCTGATGATGCTCGGCGGTTCGCTGCTGTTTACCATCGTGTTGGGCCTGCCGCTGGGCGTGCTGCTGTTTTTGTGCAGCCCGCGCCAACTGTTTGAACAAAAGGCGGTGTATGCCTTTCTTTCGCTGGCGGTGAACATTTTGCGGTCGCTGCCGTTCATCATCCTGCTGATTGTGATGATCCCCTTCACGGTACTGATTACCGGCACCTCGCTGGGCGTTGCCGGCGCCATCCCACCACTGGTGGTCGGCGCCACGCCGTTCTTCGCCCGTCTGGTGGAGACTGCCTTGCGTGAAGTGGACCGCGGCATCATCGAGGCGACCCAGGCCATGGGCGCCAGCACGCGGCAGATCATCACCAGCGCCCTGTTGCCTGAGGCGCGCCCTGGTATCTTTGCGGCGATCACCGTGACCGCCATTACCCTGGTGAGCTACACCGCGATGGCCGGTGTGGTGGGCGCAGGTGGTCTGGGCGATCTGGCGATCCGCTTCGGTTATCAGCGCTTCCAGACCGACGTGATGATCGTCACGGTGGTGCTGCTGCTGATTCTGGTGCAGATTCTGCAAACCGTTGGCGACAGGCTGGTGGTGCATTTTTCGCGCAAGTAAGTACCCCCCGGATTAATAAACGTAACCGCCAGCCTGTGGCTGGCAGATACCTGATTTCAGGTATTCCCAAGGAGTTGCTGCATGAAGAAGTTATTTGCTGCTGTGGCCGCTGTTGCGGCGTTCTCGGCCCACGCGGGCGATCTGTCGGTTGCGGCCACCCCAGTGCCTCACGCCGAAATCCTGGAGTTCGTGAAACCTGCACTGGCCAAAGAGGGTGTAAACCTCAAGGTCAAGGTGTTCACCGACTACATCCAGCCAAACGTGCAGGTGGCCGAAAAGCGCCTGGACGCCAACTTCTTCCAGCACCAACCGTACCTGGATGAGTTCAACAAGGCCAAGGGCACCCACCTGATCAACGTTGCAGCCGTTCACCTGGAGCCGCTGGGCGCTTACTCGAGCAAGTACAAAAAGCTGGATGAAATCAAAGACGGTTCTACCGTGGTGATCCCGAATGACGCCACCAACGGCGGCCGTGCGCTGTTGTTGCTGGATAAGGCCGGGCTGATTACGCTCAAGGACAAGACCAACATCCTGTCGACCCCCAAAGACATTACCGCCAACCCCAAGAAGCTGAAGTTCCGCGAGTTGGAAGCAGCCACCATTCCACGGGTGCTGACCCAGGTTGATCTGGCGCTGATCAACACCAACTACGCGCTGGAAGCCAAGCTGAACCCGGAAACAGACGCACTGGTCATCGAAGGCAGCGACTCGCCTTACGTGAATATTCTGGTGGCTCGCCCGGATGACAAGGACTCGGCTGACATGCAAAAGCTGGTTGCAGCCCTGCACAGCCCGGAAGTGAAAGCGTTCATTCTTGAGAAGTACAAAGGCGCCATCGTTCCGGCGTTCTGACACCCACTGTCGGAGCAATCCCGCCCCTCTGTGGGAGCGGGCTTGCTCGCGATGGCATCATTGCGGTTTGTCTGAAAGACCGTGTCGCCTGCATCGCAGGCAAGCCAGCGCCCACCCAGTAACCTGCAGCCCCCCTCCTTACTTGCGTTCAACCAATCCCGGCAACTGGGCAACCATCTTCTGGTTGTTGAACGGTGCGCGGATAAACCCTCGCTGAGTGCCGTCCGGCCCGATCAGCGCCAGATTGCCACTGTGATCCACCGTGTAGTTCGCCTTGCTGGTATCGGCGGGAATAAACGGGATGCTCACCGCGTTGGCGAGTGTCTGCAGCTCTTCAATGGAGCCCGGCGTCAGCCCCACAAACTGCGGGTCAAAGTAGCCCAGGTATTGCTTGAGCTGCTGCGGCGTGTCGCGATGGGGATCAACGCTGACCAGCACGATCTGCAGCTTGTCCTGTACCTCTTTGGGTAGCTCGCTTTTGATCTGGCGCAGTTGGGCGAGGGTGGTCGGGCAAATGTCCGGGCAGAAGGTGTAGCCAAAAAACAGCATGCTCCACTTGCCTTTCAGCGCGTTCATCACCACCGGCTGACCATCCTGGTTGGTCATCGTCACGTCCGGCAGTTGGCGGCTTTGCGGCAGCAAAATGATCCCGGCATCGATCAGCGACGTGTTATCGCCCTGGTTTTTACCCGACATCATTTTGTTAAACGTCAGGCCCATGACCAAGGCCACCAGCGCAACGAGAATAAAGACGGTCTTTTGAATTTTAGTCATAGGTTCAACATCAGATAGTGGTCGACAAGCAGCGCGATAAACAGCAGGAACAGGTAGTAGATAGAGTACTTGAACGTGTTGATCGCCGCGTGCGGCTGGGTGCCACGGTACAGCACCCACGCCCAATGCAGAAAGCGTGCGCCCAACCCTAGCGCACAGCCCAGATAGAGCAAGCCGCTCATATGGATCACAAACGGCAGCAGACTCACTGCCAGCAGGGCACAGGTGTACAGCAGGATATGCACCTTGGTGTAGTGTTCGCCGTGAGTGACCGGCAGCATCGGGATATCGGCCTTGGCGTATTCTTCCTTGCGATGAATGGCCAGGGCCCAGAAATGCGGCGGGGTCCAGGCGAAGATGATCAACACCAGCAGCAACGGCTCGGCGGTGACCTGCCCGGTAACCGCCACCCAACCCAGCAGCGGTGGGGCAGCCCCGGCGAGCCCCCCGATAACGATATTTTGCGGTGTGGCCCGTTTCAAAAAACCGGTGTAGATCACCGCATAGCCGAGCAACGACGCCAGCGTCAGCCAGGCTGTCAGCGGATTGGTAAACACCAGCAGCAATCCCATGCCCGCCAGCGCCAGCAACAGAGCGAAGGTCAGCGCAGCAACCGGCGACACTCGCCCCTGTGCCAGCGGGCGCTTGTGGGTGCGGGCCATGACGGCGTCAATGCGCCGGTCCACTACATGATTGACCGCGGCCGCAGCACCGGCACACAGGCTGATGCCCAGATTGCCGAAGATCAGCACCGGCCAGGGCACGCCGGCGCGGGTCGCCAGGAACATGCCCACCAGCGACGTAATCAGCATCAAGACCAGCACCTTGGGCTTGGTCAGCTCCAGATAATCGCGCCACAACGCCCGCTGTGCCTGCTCGCCCATCAAGGTCGCCACGGTTGTTCTCCTTTGAGGCTGTAGGTCCAGCGGGAAAATCGTGGCGCCCGGGCCCGTACCAGCACTGCGCGTGCGTGGTAATTGACCAGCACCAGGGTCAGCAGCAAAGCCGCACCCCCGGCGTTGTGGGCCACCGCCACTGCCAGCGGCAAGCCAAACAGCACATTGCTCAGGCCCAGGCCGATCTGTGCCGCCAGCGCCACCAGCAGTAACCCCGCAAGACGGCTCATGCCGACCTTGCGCAATTGCCAGGCCAGACCCAGCAGCACGCCGGTCAGCAGCATGGCGCCCAAACGATGGGTGAGGTGAATCGCTGTACGGGCTTCGCTGTCCAGTTGCCCACCCAGATAGTTGGGGCCAATGTGCTGAGTCAGATGAAAACCATTGGCGAAATCGGCTTCAGGCCACCATTGGCCATGGCAGGTCGGCACATCAACACACGCCACGGCGGCATAGTTGGAGCTGACCCATCCCCCCAATGCGATCTGCAGGATTGCCAGCATCAGCCCGGCGCTGGCCCAACGTTGCAAACGCCGCGGTACCGCCAGCGCGGGCAATACGCCAGAGAGGCGCAAGGTCAGCAAAAACAGCAAACTCAAGGTGGCAAAGCCGCCGAGCAGATGCCCGGTGACAACCTGCGGCCATAGTTTGAGCGTCACCGTCCACATGCCAAAGGCCGCCTGGGCGATCACCACCAGCAGGATAAACAGCGGCAGCTTGAGCGGCTGATCGGGCAAGTGCCGCTGCCGCCAGGCCCGGGCCGCCAGCAGTGCGATCAACAGGCCCAGGGTGCCAGCGAAGTAACGATGGGTCATCTCGCTCCACCCTTTATCGGCCTCCACCGGGGTATCGGGAAAATGCAGCTCGGCATGGGCCAGTTGCGCCTCGGTCTTGGGCACGCTGATAAAACCGTAGCAGCCCGGCCAGTCAGGGCAGCCCAGCCCTGCATGGGTCAGGCGGGTGTAGGCGCCGAGCAGCACCACCACCAGCGCCAGCAAGGTGGCAAGCAAGGCGAGACGAAATCCGGCTTTGGCCATGGCGTAGCCCTCTATCCGATATTGGACAGCTTCAGCAGCAGGCGCAGGTCGTTGAGCACGTCCTTGCCGATCACCCCGTAGGCGTAGCGCAGCACCAGATTGCCGTGGGGGTCGATGATCCACAGTTGCGCTGCACCGTTGCCCTCGGCACCCTGCGTATAAGTTGGCAGGTCCAGGGCGTAGCGCTGCAGTTGCGGGTATTCGAGTTGCAGCTTGGCCGCGTAGGCCGCATCTACGGGGTGTGCCGCTGCCAGTGCGTGGGTTGCGCGGGAGGCATCGCGACCCAGGCCGATCTGCAGCTGGCGGGCCAGGTACACCAGTTGCTGGCAATCCGTAGCGCAACCCTGAGGCGCGGTCACCAGCAGCTGCCAGCGTTGTTCATCGGCCGTCACCCCAAGGGCAGCGCGGCTTTGCCCGTTGCCGATTAGCTCGCCGTGGTAGCTGCGGCTTTCGGGCAGCCAGAATTTGAGTTGGTACATGCACGTGGCCAGCACCATCGGGCCGACGGTGAGCAGCAAAATAAGGATCAGTTGCAAGCGCCCGCGCCGTCGTGTGGTCGGGGGCAGGGTGCGTGTGCTTTCAGGCGGATTGATGGCCGTTCCCATGGCGTTTCTCCTGAGCAGTGTGCCAGCCGAGATACAGATAAAGACCGAGTAACGCCAGTGCCATGGCGAACCATTGCACGGCATAGGCGGTGTGTTTTTCCGGGCCCATGCCCGTGGAGATCAGTGGCCAGTCGGCCAGATACGCTGCGGGCCCGGGGGCGATGCGCACCTCGTCGGCAAAGCCTTCACGGCCCAGTTCGGCCCACAGTTTGGCTGGCATCACAGCCGTCACCAGCCGTGGCCAGGGTGCGCCCAGCGGGTCGGGGTGCAGCTGGAAGGGCGCTCCCGGTGATTCGTAGACCCAGGCCTGAATATCCAGTATCTGCTCCGGGGTGCTGAACTCGGGTGGCTTAAGGCGGCTCGGCCATGGCAACCAGCCGCGATTAAGCCACAGCCACTGGCCGCTGGCCTGATCCTGAAAGGGCTGCAGCAACTCCACACCGACCTTGCCATCGCGCATACGGTTGTCCAGGAGCAGGCTGTGTTGACCGTCGAAATGGCCGCGCAGCTGCACGCGGCGAAAGGCCGGATCATCGAAGGTGAGCAATTGCCCGACGGTCACCGGTGCAGCCACCTGACGCTCGGCGTAGTGGTTGAGCAACTCACGCTTTTGCTCGCCCCGGTCAAGCTGCCAGAAGCCCAGAAACACCAGCAGCGGCAGCACCGCCAACACCACCAGCGTGGGGGCAAAACCAGGGCGAAAGCGCGTCATAGCACGTAAACAAACAAGAACAGGCCGAGCCACACAACATCAACAAAATGCCAGTACCAGGTTGCGGCCTGGAATCCGAACTGGTGCTCGGCATTGAAGTGACCGCGCACAATACGGATCAGCATGATCAGCAAAATCAGCGCGCCGATGGTCACGTGGGCACCGTGAAAACCGGTGAGCATAAAGAAGGTCGCACCGTAGATGCCTGAGCCCAGAGTCAAACCCAGCTCTTTGTAGGCGTGGACATATTCCTCGGCCTGGAACCCCAGGAAGCCTGCACCCAGCAACACCGTCAGCCCCAGCCAGAACTTCAGCGCGCCGCGATGGCCTTTGTTCAATGCATGGTGGGCGATGGTCAGGGTGACGCTGGAACTGACCAGCAATACGGTGTTGAGCAGCGGCAAGCCCCACGGGCTGATGGTCCCTTTGGGGGGCGGGTACAGGGCAGGGTCGGGGGTGTGCAGCAGTGGCCAGGTGAACTGAAAGTCGGGCCACAGCATATGTGCCACTGCCTTGCTGCCTTCGCCCCCCAACCACGGGCCGGCAAAGTGGCGTACATAAAACAGCGCACCAAAAAAGGCGAGAAAGAACATCACCTCGGAAAAAATAAACCAGGTCATGCCCCAGCGAAAGGAGCGGTCGAGCTGCGAGCTGTAAAGCCCGGCGCGACTCTCTTTGATCACCGCGCCAAACCAGCCGAACATCATGTAGGCAACGATCAGACCGCCGACGAAAAAGATCAGCGGCCCGTGGGATTCAGGCCGCGCCGCCTTCAGATCGTTGAACCATGTCCCCAGTCCATACACCGTGACCAGCAAGCCAATGGTGGCAATGATCGGCCACTTGCTTTGCGCCGGGACGTAGTACTGATCGTGAGTTGCCATGGGGCGTTCTCCTTATCGGGAAGGCTGGTCAGCGGCCTTGCCGGCGATGGCGGCGACGGGCGGATGGCGAGCGGTGATATCGAACAGCGTGTAAGCCAGCGTCAGGTGTTTCACATCCTTGGGCATGGCCTGATCGACGATAAAGCGCATGGGCATTTCGATCCGTTCACCCGGTTGCAGCACCTGTTGGGTAAAGCAAAAGCACTCGGTCTTGTGGAAGTACCGGGCCGCTTCGGCGGGCGAAATGCTCGGCACTGCCTGCGCTGACATCGGTTGACCGGTAGGGTTGTAGGCAACAAAGACCATCTCGTTGACCGCGCCCGGATTGACCACCAGTTGATCGCCCTTGGGGTAGAACTCCCACACCATGTCGATGGCATTGGTAGACAGGAATTGCACCCGTACCTGACGGCTCGGGTCGACCACTTGCTCCCCTTCGTACTGCCCGGCGGTCTTGCCATTGATGCCAAAGGCCCTGCACATCACGTCGTAAATCGGCACCAGGGCAAAGCCGAAGGCAAACATCACCACCACCAGCAGCGACAGGCGCAGGACCAGGCGTTTGATGGGGGTTGAGTTGTTCACGCTTGATCTCCTTGGAGCAAAAGCCCCTCTCCCAAAGGGAGAGGAGACTGACCGCAGGCGGCCTCAAGAGCACCGCCAATCTGCTCCCTCTGCCTCTGGGAGAGGGTTGGGGTGAGGGGCCTTTGGCCTTTCACTTGATTTCCGGCGGCGTGGTAAAGGTGTGGTACGGCGCGGGCGGAGGCACGCTCCATTCCAGACCTTCGGCGCCGTCCCACGGCTTGGCCGGTGCTGGCGGCCCACCGCGGATGCATTTGATGACAATAAACAGGAACAAAAACTGCGTCGCTCCAAACATGAACCCACCAATCGACGACACCATGTTGAAATCGGCAAATTGCAGGTTGTAGTCCGGAATCCGCCGCGGCATACCCGCCAGTCCGACAAAGTGCATCGGGAAGAACGTCAGGTTCATGCCCACAAAGGACAGCCAGAAGTGCAGCTTGCCCAGGGTTTCGTCGTACATGTGACCGGTCCATTTCGGCAGCCAGTAGTAGGTCGAAGCGAAGATGCCAAAGATTGCCCCCGGCACCAGCACATAGTGGAAATGCGCCACCACAAAATAGGTGTCGTGGTACTGAAAGTCCGCCGGGGCAATGGCCAGCATCAACCCGGAAAACCCGCCGATGGTGAACAGAATCACAAAGGCCACGGCAAACAGCATCGGCGTTTCAAAGGTCAGTGAGCCTTGCCACATGGTGCTGGCCCAGTTGAACACCTTGACCCCGGTGGGCACCGCGATCAGCAGCGTGGCGTACATGAAGAACAGCTCGCCCACCAGCGGAATGCCCACCACAAACATATGGTGCGCCCATACGATAAACGACAGGAAGGCGATGCTGGCCGTGGCGTAGACCATCGAGGTGTAGCCAAACAGCGGCTTGCGCGAGAAGGTTGGAATGATCGCGCTGACGGCACCGAAGGCCGGCAGGATCATGATGTACACCTCGGGATGGCCGAAAAACCAGAACACATGCTGGAACAGCACAGGGTCACCGCCACCTGCGGCGCTGAAAAAGCTGGTGCCGAAGTGGATATCCATCAGCATCATCGTCACCACACCCGCGAGCACCGGCATTACCGCAATCAGCAGAAAGGCAGTGATTAACCAGGTCCAGACAAACAGGGGCATTTTCATCAGGGTCATGCCGGGGGCGCGCAGGTTGAGGATGGTGGCGATCACGTTTATCGCGCCCATGATCGAGCTGATGCCCATCAAATGGATTGCAAAAATGAAAAAGGTCACGCTTTCGGGTGCGTAGGTCGTGGACAGCGGCGCGTAGAACGTCCAGCCGAAGTTGGGCCCACCCCCGGCGGTGAATAGCGTCGAAACCAGCAGTAAAAATGCGGCGGGCAACAGCCAGAAGCTGAAGTTGTTCATCCGTGGCAAGGCCATGTCCGGTGCGCCGATCATCAGCGGGATCATCCAGTTGGCAGGCCGACAAACGCCGGCATCACCGCGCCGAAGACCATGATCAGACCGTGCATGGTGGTCATCTGGTTGAAAAAGGCCGGGGCCACGATCTGCAGGCCGGGCTGGAACAGCTCGGCGCGAATCACCATGGCAAACGAGCCGCCAAGCAGAAACATGCAGAAGCTGAACCACAGGTACAAGGTGCCGATGTCCTTGTGGTTGGTGGTCAGCACCCAGCGCATCAGGCCTTTGGCCGGGCCATGGGCCTGACCGTCTGCATGGCCGTGGTCATCGATAACAGCACTCATGTCCTGACTCCTGCAAACAGCTGGACCAAGAAGCCAGTGGCAGATTGCCCCCGACCGTTACGTGCACACATCCCCGGGCGGCTCATTTGCCTTGTTCCTGCTTGAGCGCCAGCACGTCTTTTGGTGTCACCATGTCGCCCTTGTTGTTGCCCCAGGCGTTGCGCTCGTAAGTCACCACCGCAGCGATGTCGACTTCCGACAGTTGCTTGCCGAAAGCGGCCATGGCGGTACCCGGTTTGCCGAAGAACACGCGGTGCAGGTGGTCGGCGGCAGGGCCGGTGGCAACAGGAGAACCCTTGAGTGCCGGGAACATCGGCGGCAGGCCCTGGCCCTGAGCCTGGTGACAGGCCACGCAGGCGGTGTGATAGACCTTGTCGCCACGCGCCACCAACTCGTCGAGGGTCCACTCTTTACTGGTCAACTCCTTGAGTTGCGCGGCCTGGGCCTTGCGTTCGGTCAACCAGGCGTCGTAATCGGCCCTGGTTTTGACATCAACCACAATCGGCATAAAGCCGTGGTCCTTGCCACACAGTTCGGCGCACTGGCCGCGGTAAAGGCCAGGCTTCTCGACGCGGGTCCAGGCCTCGTTGATAAACCCCGGAATGGCGTCACGTTTGACTGCAAAAGCCGGCACCCACCAGGAATGGATGACATCGGCCGAGGTCACCAAAAACCGCACCTTGGCGCCTATGGGCAAAACCAGCGGTTCATCGACCTCGAGCAGGTAATGCTCGCCCTTGGGGGCCTGGTTGTGGATCTGGTCGGCGGGGGTGGCCAGGTTGCTGAAAAACTCGACGTCCTGGCCCAGGTATTTGTAATGCCATTTCCACTGATAGCCAGTGACCTGGATATCCACATCCGATTCACTGCTGTCATAGATATGGATCAGGGTGCGGGTCGCTGGCACCGCCATGGCGATCAGGATCAGCAGGGGGATGACTGTCCACAGGATTTCGACTCTGGTGCTCTCATGAAACTTGGCCGGTTCCTGGCCGGTGGAGCGACGGTGAACGATCATCGACCAGAACATGGCCCCGAAGACGATGATGCCGATCACCACACAGATCCAGAAGATGGTCATGTGCAGGTCGAAGACCGCATGACTGACTTCGGTTGCACCTGGCGTCATATTCACGGTCCAGGCCGCTTGTGCCTGGCTGAACACTGACCACAACAGCAGGCCCATCCATAACTGTGGATGTCGCATCGCGGTGTTCCCCTTTATTTTTCTTGTTATTGCGCCGGTCTGCATCTGTACACGGGCAGCGCTACAAGGGGGCGGTGTTCCAACCAGCTGTTCCTTACCGCCGAGCCTCGTCTGCTCAAGCAGTCGGGCGTCATCGAATAACGGTTACAAAAACGAGTATAGACACAGGGCCCGGCCCCGCAATATAAGGGGCCAAAACAATGAAATAAGGGGCCATCGACAAATGGCACTCACTGCCCGGTCACAAAATGAATGACAATACTCCCCCTGAAAAACCCCTCTCCTTGACCTGAGAGGGCTACTTTTTTAAAAGTACCCCCCTGTCTAGCACCCCCCTGGAGTT
Source organism: Pseudomonas sp. WS 5051 (assembly GCF_012985715.1). Lineage (NCBI taxonomy): Bacteria > Pseudomonadati > Pseudomonadota > Gammaproteobacteria > Pseudomonadales > Pseudomonadaceae > Pseudomonas > Pseudomonas sp. WS 5051. Next base: position 355,498 of record NZ_JAAQWV010000003.1, on the reverse strand, counting down.
CCCATGAACACCGCCGCCATCCGCGTGCAGATCTCGCGTGCCCAAGACCATGAGGCTGAAACGGGCCTGCTCGCCAAGCATCTGGCCGCTCAATTGCCACACCTTCACACCGCCATCCAATTGCCTGAAGTCGACCGTAATGTGGTGATGACGCGTTTCGTCAGCGCCTATATCGACCAGGTGCCCGACTTGCTCGATGCGGCCAATGAAGTCGCTCGCGAGGCCGGTATCGAGTCGCAGATCAAGCCGATCCTGAAAATCGCCGAGCAATTCTTTGCCCAGCCATTGCCGCTGCTCGTTGGCCACGAAGGGCTGGAGGGTTTGCTGGACGAAGCGTACCTGGCGCACCGCCTGGTCGAAGAGGTCAACGACCTCTATATCAAGCACTTCCAGCAGCCGTTGATTCCGCTGGACATGACCGTGGCCAACCTGATCGCCCACCAGTTGATTGGCGAAGACTTTGCCAACCAGCTGGATGCCGCCGTGCATCATGCGGTTGACCTGATGCTCAACGAAGAGAGCTTTGCCCTGGAGTCGGTCGAAGCCTATCGCGAGCGCCTGACCAGCCCTGAAACGGGCGCAGCCTGGAAGCGCTGGCCGTGCCTGTCCAAGCAATTGGGCGTTGGCCTGGCGTTGTAAGATTTTTGCAGGCTTTTTGTGGGAGCTGGCTTGCCTGCGATGCAGACGCTGCGGTTTAACTGACATACCGCGCTGATGCAATCGCGAGCAAGCCCGCTCCCACCGCTCATGCGCGTTTAAAACCGCGCTTTGGGCGTCGCGCTCGGGATCGGGCTGGTGCCGTCCAGTGGCAGGAATTCGCCCTTGTCGGCGTCGTAGGCCTTGATTGCGCTGGTTTCGATGTCGTAGACCCAGCCATGGATAAACAGATGCCCATTGGCCATACGCGACGCTACCGACGGGTGCGTGCGCAAGTGCTGCAGTTGGGCAATCACGTTCTCTTCCGTCAGCACGTGCATGCTTTCAGATTCATTGGCGCAGTTGCAGTTGTCCTGCACCATGGTCTTGGCCACTTCCACGTGGTGCAACCAGGCCTTTACCGTCGGCATTTTTTTCAGGCTGGCGGGGTTGAGCACGGCGCGCATCGCGCCACAATCGGAATGCCCGCAAATGATGATGTGCTGCACGCCCAGTGCCAGTACCGCGTACTCGATCGCCGTGGAAACACCACCGTTCATCTGACCGTAAGGCGGTACAACGTTGCCGACGTTACGGGTCACGAACAGATCGCCCGGTGCGCTCTGGGTGATCAGCTCCGGCACGATGCGCGAATCGGCACAGGCAATAAACATCGCACGGGGGTTTTGCGCCGTGGCCAGCTTTTTGAAAAAGGCTTCTTGTTCAGGGAAGATTTCGTGATGAAAGTGCAAAAAACCATCAACGATATGGTGCAGTGCTGAATCGGCACTTTCAGCTGCGGCCGAGGGCTGCGATTTAGGCTTGTCAGTCATCGTTGTATCCCTGGGCAATGTGATGACGGATATTACCTGAACTCATTTCTGCGTCAAAACACCCAGTGCTTTGGCCGCTTCTTCGAGCTCCAGCTCACTGAATACCTGCACCCCTGCACGGGTCAGCAAGGCTGCAGTCACGCCCTGCCCCTCGACTTTGACACCCCTAAAGCTGCCGTCATAGGTCAGTCGATTGCCGCAGGACGGGCTGTTGGCCTTGAGAATGGCAATGCGGATGCCGTGGCGCTCAACCAGCGCCAGTGCCTGACGCGCGCCGGACACAAACGCCTCGGTTACGTCTTCGCCTTCAGTGGTAATGACTGCAGCCTTACCCGCGAGCACCTCGACCCCTTGGCCGCCGGGGATCTCTGCTGCAGCGCGTGGCGTGGGCAAGCCGCCCGCCACTTCCGGGCACAAGGCAATCACCCGGCCTTCGGCCTGCCATTGCGCCAGTAGTGCATAGGGGCCGCTGGCGCCGCCGTCGTAGCGCACGCGATGCCCCAGCAGGCAGCGACTGACCAGTACTTTGGGGCTCATACAAACACCTCGGTGGCACGACGGCGAAACCAACCGGTCAACGACAGACGGTCACGGGTCGCAGGCATGACTTCATGGGGGATTTCGCCCGAGAGAAAGACCACCAGACACCCGCCGGTCGGCAACACGTCATAGTCGATATCGCCGTCCAGGTACATGCGCAAATGCCCACCATGCTCGGGCAGCCAGCCCTGGTTGAGATAGACCACAGCCGAAACCATGCGCCGGTCATCATCCCGAAAGCGGTCCAGATGCTTGAGGTAAAACGCACCGGGCGGGTAGAGCGCAAAGTGGCTTTCAAAGTCCTCCAGGCCCAAAAAAAGCCTGCGATTCATGGCGATTCGCAGGCTTTCCATTAACCCCAGGTAACTGTCGCAAGCCAGCGCCTCTCCCGGCTCCAGCCATTGGATATGGTCACCGCGTATTCCCTCGCGTACCTCCTGAGTCACACCGCGGCCGACCGCTGCCGGGGTCAGTTCGCCTTCAGCTGAACGTTTATGGCACTCAGCCGCCAGTTCGAGGGTCAGAGCCTCGGGCAGGAAAATATTTTGCTGTGACCATCCCTGCGTATACAGGTCGTCGACGATGCGTAGCAACAGCGGGTGATCAGAGGGTATTTGCATGGCGCGCATAGTATCGAGCCGCCTCAAAATCTGACAGCTCCGTCTAGCTGGCAATGTCGAAATAAATCACCTGCACGCTTTAATGCCCATATGAGCGAGACGAATTCTCGACAAGTCCTACGCCACACCCGGACAATAGCGCCCTGCAGACAGGAGCCCCTCATGCGCCGCTTGTTTTTACTGTTAATGATGTTTTGTACGTTACCCGCATGGGCAGACAACCTTGATGATCTGTTTACGGTCGCCGGCTGGCCGCAGCAACGTGAGCACTTCAATGATGCGCTGGGCGCTGCTCAGGAGCGTTATCGCAACAATTTGCCGCCAGCGGTCTACCAGGCGTTGGTCAACAACAGTAGCCAGCGTTTTGCACCTGCGGCGATGGATAAGCGGGCCAAGGAACAGATGCGTAACAACTTGCCTGATCCGAAGCCGGCGCTGGTGTTTTTCCGCTCGCCATTGGGCGGCAAAATTGTCGCCGCCGAGCTGTTGGCCACGCGCCGCGATCAATTGGCCATGCATGCGCAGGGCCTGCCGCGCATGGACGCCGACGCTACCCGCCAGTTGCTGATCAATCATTTGTCTCGCGCACTGCCTGCCCGTGAAGCCGGGGCCGAAGTCAGCCTGGCGATTGCCGGTGTTGCCGCGGACAGCTTGAGTTCGATGATCCCGGGGCTATTGGGTGGCGGGCAAGCGCAGAGCATGTTGAACGGGCAGCGCCAGCGGTTGATGGATCAGATCGGCGGCGAGCTGGATAACACCTTGCTCTACGTGTATCGCGATCTGTCTGACCCGGAGCTGGAAGAGTTCGTTACCTTTGCGCAATCGCCTGAAGGCAAGACCTATTATCAAGCAGCCCTGGCAGCGGTTCGCGCCGGGCTGGCAGTGGGGCAAAGCACTGCCAACCTGAACCCATAGGACAGCGCCCTTCAGGGTCTCAGAAATACTTGTCCAGAAAAGCGAAATATCGCGCACGTATCTCGGGCGTTTCATTCGCCAGATGGTGCCGGGCTTCAGGCAACAGCAGTGTCTGCGGCTGATTGAACTTGGCCTTGAGCACCTCAAGGTTATGCTGCCAATCCACCGTTTTATCGTCCTGGCCCTGAATCACCAGCGGCTGCCGCGCACTCGGTGCCGCGCCTTCAATTCGCGGGATCCAGCGCGCCAGGGCACCCACCCAGGCCGTCGGCAAGCGCACCGGTTGCAGAGGGTCGGCTTGCAGAAACGGCAAAAAAGCCGGGTCGTTGGAGTTTTCGCTAAAACGCCGGGCAATGCCTTTGACGAACGGGCGCAGCAGGTAGTAGCTGAGTTTCGACCAGCTCCAGCCCTTGGGTCGCACCAGGGGCGAAAGCAGTATTGCCTGGCCCTGTGCCGGGCTTTGCGCACCGCAGCGCAACAGGTGATCGAGCACAATCGCTCCCCCCGTGCTTTGCCCGCACAGATGCCAGGGCTGCGGCAACTGCAATGATTGCGCTTCGATAAACAGGCCTTGCAGCACCGCCTGGTACCGCGCGAAATCGTCGATACTGGCCCGCTCGCCACTGGACAGCCCGTGCCCCGGCAGATCACAGGCGATCACTACAAATCCGTGGTCCAGCCCCCATTCGATCACATGCCGGTAAAGCCCCATATGATCGTAAAACCCGTGAATCACAAACAAGGTCGCCACGGGTGACGAGGCTGGCCACCACACCTGACTGACGATCTCGTAACCCCCCGCAGTGAAGCGCCCCAACTGACGTTTGACTGGCGCCTGACGATGGGGAAAATCCAGACCGTAATAACGCTGATACGCCAGGGCTTCACTCGATAACGGCTGGCCCGCAGCCAGCGGCTGCAGGCTGGCGCGCAAGGAATCGGGAGAAAACAGGGCAGGCATAGAGGCTTCCAGACAGGGCGCAGGCGCGCAAAACAGGCTTTATAGACCTTCAATATTCATCTGTCAGGTCAAGCATGGCAAGCTACGCGGCCTTCAAGGAGCTTTCCAATGCCGGTGCCCCCGTTCAAAACCCTGTTGGCCTGCCTGCTGACGCTGATCTGCGCGGTGGGGTTGTGGACGGCCTACGACTGGTTCCAGGGCCGCTATATCCGTGCCTTCAGTGATCAGGCCGCTTTGTTCTCCGGGGATGTACTGAGCCTGCCCGCCGAACTGTCGGGTCCGGGTGCCATTCGCGTGGTGCACTTCTGGGACCCGGCGTGCCCCTGCAACGTCGGCAACCAGCAGCACCTTGGCGAGCTGCTGGCTCATTACGCGCCCCAAGGCGTCGAATTCTACTCACTGCAAAAGCCCGGCACTCACGGTCAATTACCCGCCACCCTGGGCGCGATCAAGGCGCTGGCCAGCCTGCCCGGCGCCGAGCATGTGAGTGCCAGCCCGGCCGTGGCCATCTGGGACCGCAGTGGCCAACTGGCCTACTTTGGCCCCTACAGCGAAGGGGCCACCTGCAACGCCAGCAACAGTTTCATAGAACCCATCCTGCAAGCCCTGAGCGAAGGTCGCCCGGTCAAGGCCACCCATACCATGGCGGTGGGCTGTTACTGCTCCTGGCAAGATAAAAGCGCCGCCCACTGATATCGCCCCGGCGCGTACGACCAGAACAAGGAGTTGCTTCATGAATCGCAGCCTGACCGTTATCGCCGTTGCCATAGTCGTTCTTGCAGGCGGCGGGGCCTGGTACGTGCAGAGCAAACTGCCCGTACGCCAGGGGCAAGTGGCGCTTGCAGCGTTGCAGGGGCCGGTCACGGTGCGTTATGACGAGCGCGGTGTGCCGCATATTCGTGCAGGCAACCAGGCGGATATGTACCGGGCCCTGGGCTACGTTCAGGCACAAGACCGGCTGTTTCAGATGGAGATCATGCGCCGCCTCGCCCGGGGCGAACTGGCCGAGGTGCTGGGCCCCAAGCTGGTCGATACCGACAAGCTGTTTCGCAGCCTGCGCATCCGTGAGCGGGCTGCGAGTTACTTGACTGAGCTGGATCACCACTCCCCGTCATTTCTGGCCTTGCAGGCGTACCTGGACGGGATCAATCAATACCAGGCCAACAACCCCAAACCCGTGGAGTTCGACCTGCTGGGCATCGCCCCCCGGCCCTTTACCGGCGAAGATACCATCAGTGTCGCCGGCTACATGGCTTACAGCTTTGCCGCCGGCTTTCGTACCGAACCGCTGCTGACCTATATACGTGACCAACTGGGCAGCGATTACCTGAAAATCTTCGACCTCGACTGGCAGCCCCAGGGCGTATTGTCTCCTGCACTGGCGGCCAGCGACTGGGAAACCCTGGGGGCGCTGGCCCAACTGAGCGATCAGGCCCTGAGCCAGGCGGGCTTGCCGCAGTTTGAAGGCAGCAACGCCTGGGTGGTGTCAGGCAAACGCACACAAAGTGGCAAGCCACTGCTGGCGGGTGACCCGCATATCCGTTTTGCGGCACCGTCTGTGTGGTACGAAGCGCAGCTGTCGGCACCGGATTTCGACCTGTATGGCTACCATCAGGCGCTGGTGCCGTTCGCTTTTCTGGGCAACAACCCCGATTTTGGCTGGAGCCTGACCATGTTCCAGAACGATGATCTGGACCTGATCGCCGAGAAGACCAACCCCGATAACCCCAATCAGGTCTGGTATCACGGCCAATGGGTCGACATGACCCGCAGCGAACAGCAGATTGCCGTCAAGGGCGAGGCGCCGGTGATCCTTACTCTGCGCCAGTCGCCCCACGGGCCGATTATCAATGACGTGTTGGGCGCCACGGCGGGCAACACGCCGATTGCCATGTGGTGGGGCTTTCTGGAAACGAAAAATCCGATCCTCGAAGGCTTCTACCAGCTCAACCGTGCTGACAGCCTGAGCAAGGCGCGTACCGCTGCGACCTATATTCAGGCGCCCGGTCTGAATCTGGTGTGGGCAAACGCCAAAGGTGATATCGGCTGGTGGGCAGCGGCGCAACTGCCCAAGCGCCCGGCCGGAGTCAATCCGGCGTTTATCCTCGACGGCGGCACAGCACAGGCCGACAAAGACGGTTTTTACCCGTTCAGCGCCAACCCCCAGGAAGAAAATCCGGCGCGGGGTTATATCGTGTCAGCCAACTTCCAGCCATTGTCGCCTGTCGGCATCGAGATCCCCGGTTATTACAACCTGGCTGATCGCGGCCAGCAGCTTGATCGTCAGCTCCGCGATGACAGCGTCAAGTGGAACCTGAAAAACAGCCAGGCCCTGCAGCTGGGTACTGCCACGGGCTACGGTGAGCGTGTGCTCAAGCCTCTGTTGCCGGTGCTGCGCGAAGTGGTCACGGACCCGGGCGAACGCAAACTGGTGGAGCAACTGGCACAGTGGAAGGGCGATTATCCGCTGGACTCAACTGCGGCGACCTTGTTCAACCAGTTTTTGTACAGCCTCACAGAGGCCACCATGCGCGACAAACTGGGCGACAGTTTTTTTGATGCCATGCTGACTACGCGTGTGATCGATGCTGCCTTGCCGCGCCTTGCGGCCAGCCCGGATTCACTGTGGTGGGACAACCGCAGCACCGCGCGCACAGAAACCCGCGCCGATACGGTCAAGGTGGCGTGGCAGGCCAGCATCGCCCATTTGAAGGCCACCCTGGGTGACGACCCCGGGCAATGGCGCTGGGGCGTGGCCCACACCCTGACCCATGAACACCCGCTGGGGCGGCAAAAGCCCCTGGACTGGCTGCTCAACGTCGGCCCCTTCGCCGCCCCCGGCGGCCACGAAGTGCCCAACAACCTCAGCGCCAAACTGGGCAATGCCCCGTGGCCAGTGAACTACGGCCCGTCTACCCGGCGCCTGATCGACTTTGCCGAGCCGTCCCACGGGCTGACCATCAACCCGGTCGGGCAAAGTGGCGTGCCGTTCGACAAGCACTACCGCGACCAGGCCGAGTCCTACATCGAGGGTGATTACGACAAACCGCATATGGACGAAAACGAAATCCAGCTCAATACCCGCAGCACCTTGCGGCTGGTGCCAGCGGGGTAAGGCCGATGTGGGAGCGGGCTTGCTCGCGACTGGATCGTCGCGGTCTTGCAGCGCCACCGCGCTGTCCGCATCGCGAGCAAGCCCGCTCCCACAGGGGTTGGGTCAGCGTTGAAAAAACTCGCGGGGCAGGGGCTCAAGCCACCGCATAATTGAGCACGATCCCCACAAAAATCGCCAACCCTGCCCAGTGGTTGTGCAGGAAGGCCTTGAAGCAGCGCTGCGGATCACGGTCGCGGGTGTACCAGAATTCCCACACAAAACAGCCCGCCGCCGCCAGCAGGCCAAGGTGGAACCAGCCGCCCAGCTCAAAGTGCGACCCTGCCAGCAGCAGGCAACCCAGGGCCAGACCCTGCAGGCTGAGGATGATCACGCGGTCGGCATCGCCAAACAGGATGGCGGTGGATTTAACCCCGATCTTGAGATCATCTTCGCGGTCGGTCATGGCGTAGTAGGTGTCGTAGGCCACTGTCCACAGCAGGTTGGCGATGTACAGCAGCCAGGCCGCAGCCGGCAGGCTGCCGGTCTCGGCCGTAAAGGCCATCGGTATGCCCCACGAGAACGCTGCGCCCAGCACCACTTGCGGGTAGTAGGTGTAGCGCTTCATGAACGGGTAAGTGGCCGCCAGTGCCAGCGCGCCAAATGAAAGCCAGATGGTCGGAGCATTGGTGCACAGCACCAGCAGGAAGCTGCCCCCCATCAACAGCGCAAAGAACACCAGGGCTTCTTTGCTGCTGATTTTGCCACTGGCCATAGGCCGTTGTTCTGTTCGTTTGACATGACCATCCACCTTGCGGTCGGCAAAGTCGTTGATCACGCAGCCGGCAGCACGGGTCAACACCACGCCTAAGACAAAAATCAGCAGGTTACCCACCGAGGGTACGCCTTTGGCGGCCACCCACAATGCCCACAAGGTCGGCCACAGCAGCAGGTAGATGCCGATGGGCTTGTCCATGCGGGTCAGCTGGATAAAGTCCCAGGCACGAGGGTTGAAACGGTTGAGTGATTTGAGCAGGCGCGTGTACATCAATTGTTCTCCGACCGGGCACCGAGGGCGGCCCACAGTTTGGGTAAAAACACTTCGGCCACCAGCACGCTCAGTTTGCCACGCACAAAGCGCGAGCGGCGTGCCCACAGGTGATCGACCTGATCAGCCTGCGGCAACCAGTTACGCGGGTAGTGGCACACCTGCAGGGCTCCGCGCTCAAAGGCCTGGTCGCTGAACAGCAACTCCCCCAGCGAGCGGTTGCCCAGTTCGTCCATGTTCAGGCCACCCTCTTGCAGTGAGCTTTTACCCGCGACACTGCGTGCAAACACCCAAGGCTCACCGTGCCCGCGCAAATACACTTCGCGCACCCAGCCCTGAACGCCTTCAGGCAGGTCCAACGCAGCGCATTCATCCGGGCGCAGTACTTGCCAACCTTCATAAAGTGGAAGCACGCTGAAGGCATTATCTGAAATTGCAGTGAGACGCCGAGTCAGAGAGCCCTCGTCAAATAGCCAGTCCAGGGTCTGTGTGTCAGGCAGCGCAGGAAGTTGGCCTTGTTCAAGCCAGACAGGGGGGATAAGCGGAGAAGTTATGTGCGGCACGGTGGGTCATAATTGGCAGCCATTGAGGTCGGCGAGCTTATCACGCGGATCCTCGAATGAGCGTCCAAGGGACTTTTGCCCGTATTGGTGCTTGCATCTGCGGGTGGTCATCAGTACAAAACGCCCTGAATTTGACGAGTAACACGGCGCCTGTTGATAAGTCCGTGGCCTTGTCCAAGCCTGAACCTTTAGGAAATACCCAGATGAAGAAGTGGCAATGCATTGTATGTGGACTGATTTATAACGAAGCCGACGGCTGGCCGGATGATGGCATCGCCCCCGGTACCCTGTGGCAGGACGTACCTGAAGACTGGCTGTGCCCGGATTGTGGCGTCGGTAAAATGGATTTCGAGATGATTGAAATCAACTGATCAACCCTTTTAAAACCTGATTCAACTTCTGGAGATTGGCATGAACGCACCTGTCGTGATCGTTGGCACCGGGCTGGCCGGCTATAACCTGGCCCGTGAGTTTCGCAAGCTGGACAGCGAAACCCCGCTGCTGTTGATCACCTCCGATGACGGGCGCTCTTACTCCAAGCCAATGCTGTCTACCGGCTTTGGCAAAAACAAAGAGGCTGACGGCCTGAGCATGGCCACGCCCGAGGCGATGGCCGAGCAGCTCAAGGCCCAGGTGCGTATCCATACCCGCATCAGCGGTATCGACCCGGGCCACAAGCAATTGTGGATCGGTGAAGAGGCGGTGCCCTATCGTGACCTGGTGCTGGCCTGGGGTGCGCAAACGGTGCAGGTCCCGGTGGAGGGCGACGCCCAGGATGCGATCTTCCCGATCAATGACCTGGAAGACTACGCGCGTTTTCGCGCAGCTGCCGCAGGTAAACGCCGCGTCCTGATCCTGGGCGCCGGGCTGATCGGCTGCGAATTTGCCAACGATCTGATCGCAGGCGGTTATGAGGTCGATCTGGTCGCGCCCTGCGAGCAAGTGATGCCAACCCTTTTACACCCCGCTGCTGCAGCGGCGGTGCAGGCTGGCCTCGAAAGCCTGGGCGCACGCTTTCATCTGGGCCCGGTGTTGACCCGCCTGCAACGTACCGACAGCGGCCTCGAGGCGCATTTGTCGGATGGCAGTGTCGTTCCGTGCGATGTGGTGGTGTCCGCCATCGGTTTGCGCCCTCGCATTGATATGGCCGCCGCTGCGGGGATCAAGGTCAATCGCGGGGTTGAGGTGGATCGTCAGCTTAAAACCTCTCACTCTCATATCTACGCGCTGGGCGATTGTGCCGAGGTCGACGGCCTTAACCTGCTGTATGTGATGCCGTTGATGAGTTGCGCCCGGGCGCTGGCGCAAACCCTGGCAGGCAACCCGACCGCGGTCAGTTACGGAGCCATGCCCATTACGGTGAAAACCCCGGTGTGCCCGCTGGTGGTGTCACCTGTGCCGCGTGGCTACGAGGGTGTGTGGACCGTGGAAGGTCAGGGCGCCGATATCAAGGCGCTGTGCCGCGACGCAGACGGCAAGTTGCTCGGTTATGCGCTGACGGGTGAGGCTGTTCGAGAAAAACTCGCGCTAAACAAAGAGCTGCCTGCACTTTTGGCGTAAAAGCGGCTCATTCTGTCGCATATGCCATTGCCTTGACTCAACAAAGCCTGTGCAGAGGCTGGCGCCGACCTTGGTCGCGTGCCATTCTCACACGGGTCTGCCGCAGTTTAGAGCCTGCGGCGCCTTGGGCGCTGCTCCGTAGAGAGCAGCACGGACATAACAACAAAAAACCGTCAATGAGGCTTCATCATGCGTAAACCCGATCTCGCCGCAGCTATCGCTGAAAAGGCTGACCTAACCAAAGAACAAGCCAACCGCGTTCTCAATGCGGTGCTGGAGGAAATCACCCAGGCCCTGCATCGCAAGGACAGCGTTACGCTGGTCGGCTTTGGCACCTTTATCCAGCGCCACCGCGGTGCCCGTACGGGGCAAAACCCGCAAACCGGCCAGCCGGTCACCATCAAGGCCAGCAACACGGTGGCGTTCAAACCGGGCAAATTCCTCAAGGACAGCGTGAATCCTTAAGGCACGGGCTACATGAAGAATGGGCAAGCTGGCCTTGCCAGCGGCCCGTTCTTGAGAAAACACGGGCCGATTGTGCGGCCATAAGTGGCAAAACCTAGCCCATCTACGCCTAACTCTGCAGAAATATGGCGTTCTTCGCTCAAATCGTTACACTGCGCCGGCCATTTTTTATTTCCCCGAGGCCGCGTACATGAAATTTCGTTTTCTGCTCTGGATGCTGGGCTTTTTGATGGGCAAAGCCAGCCGCAACAATCCTGCTTTCCAGCAACAATTGGTGGACAAGGATCTGGTGTTCCAGCTGCAAACCCTCGACGGCAAAGTGGCCCGTCATTTCAAGGTCAAAGACCAGCGCATCACCAGCCACGGCGGCCTGTACCCCGAGCCGGCGTTTGCCATCGCCTTTAAAGATGCCGCCTACGGCTTCGCTACGCTGCAGGCGAAGAACAAGCAACTGGCGTTCATGACAGGGATTCAGGACAAGTCGATTCAGATCAAGGGCAACCCGGCGCTGGTGATCTGGTTCCAGGGCCTGACCAAGTACCTCAAGCCGCGTAAAAAGGCCAAGGCTTAAGATCAAGAGCCCCTCACCCTAGCCCTCTCCCAGAGGGAGAGGGCACTGACCGCGCGCGATTTCAAGAACACCGACAATCAGCTCCCTCACCCTCTGGGAGAGGGATGGGGTGAGGGGCTTGTGCTTTTAGTTATTCAAGCCTGACCGAACTGCGCCGCCATCTCGCGCAGCAACACTTCAGCCTCCAATACTTTGCCCACCACCGCCTCAGCCTTTTCTCGTGGCACGCCAAGACGCTCGAACAACGCATCCGGCAACGGCGCACACGCACCGTGACCGACTCCGCGGCTGCGCAGCAAGCCCAGCGCCACACACACCAGGTTCGGATACTGCGCATCCACCCCCACATAAGCCGGGTCGTGTTGATAGCGTACGGCAATCGCCAACTCATCCGGCATCCCCCAAAAGCGCATCAGCCAGGCGCCCATCTGTTCACGGCTGATACCCAACAGGTGCTGCTCGATCAGGCTGTGGCTGACGTGGGGGTTTACCTCAAGATGCCGGCAGATCAGCGAAAAATGCGGCGGAAATACATGGGCCAGCAGCAGGTAACCAAAATTGTGCAGCAACCCGCCCAGGTAAGTCATGCCGACTTCGGGGCGCTGCTCCCGAGGCATGGCCCGGGTCAGCCCTTCAATCACCGCCGCGGTGTAGATCGACTGCTGCCAGTAAGGAGTGCTCGATTGCGGATGGTCCTTGGGCAGGCTCAGGGTTTTGCCCAGCGACAGGCTGAGTGCCAGGTTGATCACCAGATCAACCCCCAGCACGCGCACAATGGCGTCTTCGACCGAGCGAATCTTGCTCTGCGAGGCGTAAAACGATGACGAGGCCCAGCTCATGACCTGCGCCGCCAGCGCCGGGTCAGTTTCCACCACGCTGGTGATTTCATCGATGGTCACGTCAGGGTCGGAGCGCAGCCGCATGATTCTGCGCACGCTCTCGGACAGCGGTGGCAGTTCGATGGTGGCCTCCAGCCGCTGCTGGATGCGCCGCGCCGTGAAGGCCTGCACTGCCCGGGTGATGGCCTCGCCATCGTCCCCGCCGAGATCAGGTGTGATGGCGCCCAAAGGCTCGCCAAAACGGCCGGCGCTGGCGTTTTTGAGCAGGGGTTTGAAGTCTTGCTGGGCAATCTCCAGCCACAGGCCCGGTTCACCCGTGCTGATTAGCAGCGAGGGTTGTTGCAGCAAGTGTTCTTCGTACAGGCAGGGCGAGTTGACCAGCGCCGGCAAGCCCGGTAGCTGGCTCAGGCCATGCTTGTCCAGCAAGACCTGCAGGCGCTCCGGCGCAACGGCGGTCATGCGCCGCCCGGTCAAGTCGGCCAGACGGTTCAGATCAAGTAAATGATTCTGGGTGAACAGCACCAGCAGGGGACCGATCGAATCGTCGAGCAGTACGGCGTGCACCTTGCGCGCAGGGTCGAGCCCCGGGTGATCCGGGACTTTGCGATAGGCAACAGCCAGGTCACCGAGCAAGCGCCCGATAACGGACGGCGTGCTCGCAGCAACAAGGGCACTGGCAACTTCAGTCATGGTCTGCATCCGTTCTGTACAACTTGATTTTGATTAGCTCTTGATCGGCCGCCGGGCCATTTACTGAATGGTCTTTTACACCTGACCATATTGCTGACCGTGGCGCAGCCAGCGATCAAGCAGGGGGCTGACATGGCTCGGCCAGCGTTCGATCAACGCCTGGGCGGCCTCGCGCACGGCGGGCAGCAGGTCGGCATCGCGCATCAGGTCGGCGACCTTGAATTGCAGAAGACCGGTCTGGCGGGTGCCGAGCATTTCGCCGGGGCCGCGCAGTTCGAGGTCTTTTTCGGCGATCACAAAGCCATCGTTGGTCTCGCGCATGATGCCCAGGCGCTGACGGCCGATTTGTGACAGCGGCGGGTGATACAGCAGCACGCAATGGCTGACGGCGCTGCCCCGGCCCACGCGACCGCGCAACTGGTGCAGCTGGGACAGGCCGAGGCGCTCGGGGTTTTCGATGATCATCAAGCTTGAGTTGGGCACGTCGACGCCCACCTCAATCACCGTGGTGGCCACGAGCAATTGCAGCTCGCCAGCCTTGAAGCGCGCCATGACTTCAGCTTTTTCAGCGGGCTTCATTCGCCCGTGAATCAACCCGACGCGCAGCTCACCCAAGGCGCTGGAGAGGTCTTCAAAGGTGGTTTCGGCAGCCTGGCAGGTCATTTCTTCAGACTCTTCGATCAGGGTGCACACCCAATACGCCTGGCGCCCTTCAGCGCAGGCGGCGCGCACCCGCTCGATCACTTCGAGACGCCGCGTATCGACCACCAGTACCGTATTAACCGGAGTACGGCCCGGCGGCAGCTCGTCGAGGATCGAGGTGTCGAGGTCGGCATAGGCGCTCATGGCCAGGGTGCGCGGGATCGGCGTGGCAGTCATGATCAGCTGGTGCGGGCACATCACCCCGCCCACGCCCTTGTTGCGCAGGGCCAGACGTTGCTGCACGCCAAAGCGGTGCTGTTCGTCGATGATCACCAGCGCCAGGTTTTTGAACTGCACGTTGTCCTGGAACAGAGCATGGGTACCGACCACCATCGGTACGCCGCTGGCGATTTGCTCCAGCGCACTGACCCGGGCCTTGCCCTTGAGCTTGCCGGCCAGCCACGCCACTTCAAGGCCCAAAGGCTCGAGCCAGCGCTTGAAGTTGATGAAGTGCTGCTCGGCGAGGATTTCCGTGGGGGCCATCAGGGCCACCTGATAACCCGCCTCAAGTGCTTGTAACGCTGCCATCGCCGCAACCACGGTCTTGCCGGAGCCCACGTCGCCCTGAATCAGGCGCAACATGGGTTCGGGCTGACTGAGGTCGTAGGCAATCTCGTTGCCAACCCGGGTCTGCGCGCCCGTCGGCGGGAAACCCAGATTGGCGAGGAACTGCACTGGCAGTTTTTTCGCCTTGGGCAACGCCGGGGCTTGTTGTGAACGCAGGCTCTCGCGCAGTCGCTGTTGCGACAGCTGGTGAGTCAGCAGCTCCTCAAAGGCCAGGCGGTGCTGGGCCCAGTGATGGCCCAGGGCGAGTTCTTCAACATCAGCATTGGCAGGCGGCTGATGCAGATAGCGAATGGCTTCATCCAGCGGGGCCAGTTGATAGTCCTTGGCCAGCTCCGGCGGCAACCAGTCGGGCAGGCTGCGCGGGCCGAGCATGGCCAGGCTTTGCTGGCTGAGCTGACGCAGGCGCTGTTGGGTCAGGCCTTCGGTGGTGGGGTAGATGGGCGTCAGCGTGGTGTCGACAGGTGGCGGTTCGTCGCCGGTAATGGCGCGGTATTCGGGATGGTAGATCTCCAGCCCCGAAGCGCCGGGGCGGGCTTCGCCATAGCAGCGCACTTCGGTGCCACGTTTGAGGCTTTCCTTCTGCGCATTGCTGAAGTGGTAGAAGCGCAGACTCAGGCCGCCGGTGCCATCGTTGATGCGCACCAGCAAGCTGCGGCGCTTGCCCATGACCACGTCGGCGCCAATGACCCGGCCCTCGACAACGGCATCCTGACCGGGGCGCAAAGCGCCAATCGGGACAACGCGGGTGCGGTCCTGATAGCGCAACGGCAAATGGAACAGCACGTCCTGGACGTTTTCCAGTCCGACCTTGGCCAATTTTTCGGCCATGGCCTCACCGACGCCCTTGAGCGCGGTGACCGACACTTTCGACAACTCGGTCATTGCTGTGGCACTTAGGTCGCGGCAGGCGGCTTGGCCACCGAGCACAGGCGGATCGAGTCGGCGAGGATTTCAATCGCCTTTGGCCGCGGGAAGCTGGCGCGCCAGGCGATGGCAACGGTGCGGAACGGTACCGGCGGGGTCAGCGGACGCACAGCCAGGATGCCCGGGGCATAGTGATGACTGTCGACAGCCGACAACGGCAGGATCGAGATACCCAGGCCGGAAGCGACCATGTGGCGGATGGTTTCCAGCGAGCTGGATTCGACCGTGGTGTGCATGGCGCCATCATTGCCTTTGGCCACAGTCGGGCAGGCTTCCAGCACCTGATCGCGGAAGCAGTGACCTTCGCCCAGCAACAGCAGGCTCTTGTCGTTGAGCAGGCTGGCGTCGATGGTGTCTTTTTTGGTCCACGGGTGCTCGCTGGGCATGAGCACGTAAAACGGCTCGTCATACAGCGGCATGGTCAGCACGTCGGCTTCCTGGAACGGCAGGGCGATGATGATTGCATCCAGCTCGCCGTTGCGCAGTTTGTCGCGCAGCACATGGGTGAAGTTTTCTTCGATATACAACGGCATCTGCGGGGCAACCCGGTGCAGTTGCGGGATCAGATGCGGGAACAGATACGGACCCACGGTATAGATCGCGCCTACTTTAAGCGGAGCGGTCAGCTGGTTCTTGCCGGCCTGAGCCAGTTCGCGAATGCCCTGGGCCTGCTCCAGCACCTTTTGCGCCTGGGCCACGATGGCTTCGCCCACGGGGGTTACACGCACGGCACTTTTGCTGCGCTCGAAAATCAGCACACCGAGTTCGTCTTCCAGTTTTTTCACACCCACCGACAGGGTCGGCTGGCTGACATGGCAGCGCTCGGCGGCGTGGCCGAAGTGCTGCTCTTGGGCGAGGGTAACGATGTAGCGTAATTCTGTAAGCGTCATAGCGTGCGTCCCTGTGGTTGCGGGCCAAGCATAGCGGCTGCAATCGATAGACGCACGTTATCAGACATTACCCTCAGAGCTACAGTAGCCAATCAAGGTATGACTGGTTTTTTATCCAGACCGCAGATGCACAAAGGGCACCCTGAGGTGCCCTTTGTGGTGTTAGCGCCGACGTTTATCGATGGAATAAACGAAGGGTGCCACGATCTCGATGCTGCCATTGGTCAGCATTTCAGGCGGCGGCTTGGGCAAGGGTTGTGCCCGGCGAATCATTTCCAGGGTGGCCCGGTCCAGATCGGCGTTGCCAGAGCGCCCTACCAGTTCGTAGGACAGTACCTTGCCTTCGGCGTCTACCACGAAGCGCAGACGGTTCAAGCCTTCCTTGCCACGGGATTGCGCAGCAGGCGGGTACTTTTTGTACTTGCCCAGGTGACTGAGCAAAGTGCCTTCCCAACTGGCCTTGGCCGCCAGTTGTTGCGCCGACGGCCCCGGTGCCGGTGCAGCGGATTTCTCGCTGGTATTTTTGGTCGGCGTTGCGTCGCTCGGTTTCTCTTCTGAAGGTTTCTCTTTGACCGGGTCCGGTTTTTCCACAGGCTTGGGCGGTTGAGGCTTTTGCTTGGGCTTGACCGGTTTGGGTACAGAAATCTTCGGCTTGGGCGCTTCGGCCAGCTTGGGTATCGGCAACTCTTCCACTGGCGCCGGGGGTTGTGGTGGTGTCACCACTTTGGGCGGTGCTGGCGGTGGCGGTGCTGGCAACGGCGCCAGGTCAACCATCATCGCTTGCGGCGGAAGTTCGATTGCTCGCGGGTTGGACCATTGCAGGGCCAGAATCACGGCCACTGCATGGATGGCCAACACCGCGGCCAGGCTGATTGCGTAACGCGTCATCTTTTGGCGCGCTATGGTCATTTCTTGGCTGCCGTCTCAAGTCCGACCAGACCCACCTTCAAGTAACCTGCTGCGCGCAAAGCATCCATCACGCTCATCAAGTCACCGTAGTCCACGCCCTTGTCGGCCTGGAAGAAGATCGTCGTGTCTTTGTTGTTGTGGGTCCTGGCATCCAGGGTCGGGCCCAGGGCTTCAACCGTGACCGGCTCTTCGCCCAGGTACAGGCGCTGATCAGCCTTGACGCTGAGGAACACCGGTTTCTCAGGGCGAGGCGCCGGTTTGGCGCTGGAAGCAGGCAAGTCAACCTTGATATCCACAGTGGCCAGCGGTGCTGCCACCATAAAGATGATCAGCAGTACCAGCATCACGTCAATAAAGGGGGTGACGTTGATTTCATGGTTTTCGGCGAGATCGTCATCGCCTTCTTTTAAATGCAGGCCCATGGCCGATTACCCCACTTTCACCATGTGCGGTTGCGAGCTGCGCTCGGGCGGCAGGTGATCGAGGTCACGGCTAACCAACAGCAACACTTCAGCAGACGCATCCGCCACCTGGGCCTTGTAGCCGGTGATGGAGCGGGCGAAGACGTTGTAAATCACTACCGCAGGGATCGCTGCGACCAGACCCAGTGCCGTGGCCAGCAGGGCTTCGGCAATACCCGGCGCAACAACTGCCAGGTTGGTGGTCTGGGTTTTGGCGATGCCGATAAAGCTGTTCATGATGCCCCATACGGTACCGAACAGACCGACGAACGGTGCTGTGGAACCGATGGTGGCGAGTACGCCAGTGCCGCTGCTCATGTTGCGACCGCACGCTGCAACCAGACGCTCAAGACGGAAGCTTACACGCTCCTTGATGCCTTCTTTTTCACGGCTGTTGGCCGACAGGCGCATTTCTTCAAGGGCGTCCTGCACCAGCAAGTGGGCCAGGGTGCCTTCTTTGCCAGCCGTCTCGCTGGCTTCTTTCAAGGTGCGAGCTTTTTTCAGTTGGGCAATTTCGCTGCGCAGACGACGCTTGGCACCCAGGACTTCAAAGCCTTTGGCAATCCAGATCGTCCAGGTGATGATCGAAGCAATAGCCAGGCCGATCATTACGATTTTGACGATGATGTCTGCGTTTTTGTACATGCCCCAAGGCGACAGGTCATGGGCCATGCCCAGGCTGTTGTCTTCTTCTGCGACTATTTGCGGCGCGTTATCGGCTGGCGCAGCAGCGCCTTCAACCAGTGTAGGATCAGTCGTACCCGGTGCAGCAACAGGTGCCGGGGCAGCTGCTTCAGTGGCCGCGTGCACGGCCGGGGCAGCAGGCTCGTCGGCAAATGCCGCAACAGGTGCCAACATCAAGCTGAACATCAGCGCCGCAACCCCACGCCAGACGCGTGCAGGGCTCGAAGGCTGGGTTGGCGAAGCGGTGGGATGATTGCGTGTCATGCTAGCCGGACCTGAGAAAAGTAATGAGGTAATGCCCTACAACGCGTTGTAAGACCAAGGGCAAAATGATGGGTTATTATTGCAAGTAATTCTTGTTAACAAAAGCAATAGCATCTGTTTTTTTCGGAAGTCACGACTTTGGTCGTGCCAAATTACGTCTTTTTGTAACTTTTCATTAGGATTTTTGCGATGCCCAAAGCCTCTGTATTGATCGTCGGATGCGGTGATGTCGGCAGCCGTCTGGCGACTCAACTGCTCGACCAGGATTGGCAGGTCTACGGCCTGCGCCGCTCCATTGACCGTTTACCCACGGACGTTATCGGTGTGGAGGGCGATTTGTTCAGCGAGCAATGCCCGACGCAATGGCCAACCGGGCAAATTGACTACGTGGTGTACAGCGCGGCGGCGACCGAGCATGACGAAGCGGGCTATCAGGCGGCATATGTAGACGGCCTGAAAAACACCCTGAGTTGGCTGGAGCAGCATGGTCAGCGACCCAAGCGTCTGCTGTTTGTATCCAGCAGTGGCGTTTACGCCCAGAAAGACGGGGAATGGATCGACGAAACATCGCCCGCCCTGAGCACCAACTATTCTGGCCGGATCATCCTGGATGCCGAGCGGGTGGCGCTGGAGAGTGGCATCGCTGCCAGCGCGGTACGCCTGACCGGGATCTACGGGCCGGGTCGTGAATGGCTGCTGGGGCAAGTGCGCAAAGGTTATCGCGTGGCGGTTGAGCCGCCGCTGTATGGCAACCGTATCCATGCCGATGATGCTGCGGGGCTGCTGGCCTTTCTGCTGGAGGCTGATCGTCAGGGCAAGGCGCTGGATGACTGCTATATAGGTGTGGATAACGCACCGGCGCCACTGGCAGAAGTGGTGGACTGGTTGCGCGAGCGGTTGGGCATTACCGAATGGGCCGCCGAAGCGAGCGTGCGCCGCGCAGGCAGCAAGCGCTGCAGCAATGCCCGCGCCAAGGCGCTTGGCTGGGAGCCGCGCTATTCGAATTATCGCGAGGGCTATGCTGCGATTTTGGGGGAGCAGGCCTGAGAGTTGTCTTGTAGGAGCGGGCGTTTGGTTGGCTTACAGCTTCTCCAGCGCCCACTCACGCTTGCCCGGGTAGAACTGGGGCATTTCGTCGGGCGCTGAGACGTCCACCGCCTCGAAGATTTCAAGTGTGCGGCCTTTGCGCACAAAAATATGCGCTGCGCCCATTTCCCCCTGCTGAAGCCAGAGGCTGTCCAAACCGCCGCTCATAGTGGCGCAGTCACCTCCCAGGCACAGCTCATAGCCATTGATGCCAGGCAATCCACTGACTTGCCCCTTGGGCGAGAATGTCACCTTGGCACCCTGACCTGCACCACTCAGTACGCGCCATTCGCCCCCAAGATAGGCTGACTTGAGTGCCTGCTCAAAATGCACCGATTTGAACAAGTCTGCATTTGTGCCCCGGGAAACTTCACCGACATCACTTTGAGCTGGACGTACGAACGCCTGCCGCGGAAAGAATTCAGTCGCTGACTGTATTAATTCAGAGCCTTCGAGCTTCAGGTCAGTATTCTCACCGCCATAGAAATTGACCTTCCACGACGCGCTGCCATCAGGCACCAGCGTACCCTCGTCCCGCTCAAAGCTGCTTCGCCAGGTGGCCTTGGCGTTTTTGGCGTCGATGCTCCATTCCAGGGTTGGCCCTGACGACGACAAGGCGTCAAGCAGGCCGCCACCCTTGGCCGCTTCATCTATTGCTGCCTGATTGATCCAGATGCCACTGATATCACGGGGGGCGGGTTCGCTGGCACAACCACCCAAAACAATGGAGAGCAGTGACAACACTAGCGCTTTGCGCATGGTGGAATCCTTTTGAAGCCGGGAAGAGCGGGGGGGTGGCGCAGCATGAAGACGCTGCGCCGAGGGCGTTACTCAATAACCAGAATAGCGTCCATTTCTACCTGCGAGCCCTTTGGCAGTGCAGCAACGCCAATGGCGGCGCGGGCCGGATAGGGTTGTTCGAAGTAGGTGCCCATGATCTCGTTGACCTTGGCGAAGTGGCTCAGGTCAGTCAGGAAGATGTTCAGCTTGACGATGTCCTTGAACGAACCGCCTGCGGCTTCAGCGACCGACTTCAGGTTTTCGAAAACCTGGATGGTCTGGGCTTCAAAGCCTTCAACCAGTTCCATGGTTTTTGGGTCCAGCGGGATTTGACCGGACATGTAGACAGTATTGCCAGCTTTGATCGCCTGAGAATAAGTACCGATTGCAGCAGGTGCCTTGTCGCTGGTGATAACAGTCTTGGACATGGGTGACTCCTTGTAATTAGATGGCTACGCACGCATGCGAGTGATGCGGATAACCCCGGTAAGGGCGCGCAGTTTTTTGATCACGCGGGCCAGGTGTACACGGTCGTGTACGCTGACCACCAGTTGGACCACGCTGATGCGACCATCGCGTTCGTCCATGCTGATCTTTTCGATATTGCCGTCGGCAGCGTTGACGCTGCTGGCCAGCAGCGCAATCAGGCCGCGCTGGTGTTCCAGTTCGACGCGCAATTCAACGTTGAACTCGCCGGTAACGTCCTTGGCCCACGACAGCTGAATGCACTTTTCGGGGTTGTGGCGGATTTCACTGATATTGCGGCAGTTGTCCAGGTGCACGACCATGCCTTTGCCTGCGGACAAATGGCCAACGATCGGATCCCCCGGGATCGGCGTACAGCATTTGGCGTAGCTGAGCACCAGGCCTTCGGTGCCGCGAATCGCCAGCGGGCCTTCCGGGCTCGGCAATGCTTCGCCTTCGCCCAGCAGGCGTCGGGCCACTACATAGGCCATGCGATTGCCGAGGCCGATATCTTCGAGCAGGTCTTCGATATGCTCCAGGCGGTATTCCTGGAGCATGGCCTGAACGCGCTCGGCCGGGATCTTGTCCAGCGCGCTGTTGAAGCCGTTAAGCACCTTGTTGAGCAGGCGTTCGCCCAGGTTGACCGACTCGGAACGACGTTGCAGCTTGAGCGCATGGCGAATATGGGTACGCGCCTTGCCGGTGACCACAAAGTTAAGCCAGGCCGGGTTGGGTCGGGCGCCGGGAGCGCTGACGATCTCGACCGTGGAGCCGCTTTGCAGCGGCTCGGACAGCGGTGCGAGACGCCGGTTGATGCGACAGGCGATGCAGCTGTTGCCCACATCGGTGTGCACCGCGTAGGCAAAGTCGACGGCCGTGGAGCCTTTGGGCAGCTCCATGATCCGTCCTTTGGGCGTAAACACGTAGACCTCGTCCGGGAACAGGTCGATCTTCACGCTTTCGATGAATTCGAGGGAGTTGCCGGCGCGTTGCTGCATTTCCAGCACGCCCTTGACCCATTGCCGCGCCCGGGCGTGGGTGCCCGTGTGCTGCTCGTCGCCACTGGACTTGTAAAGCCAGTGGGCGGCGATGCCGTTGTTGGCCATTTCTTCCATTTCACGGGTACGGATCTGGATCTCGATCGGTACGCCATGCATGCCAAACAGCGTGGTATGCAACGACTGGTAGCCGTTGGCCTTGGGAATGGCGATGTAGTCCTTGAACCGGCCCGGCAGGGGCTTGTACAAATTATGTACAGCGCCCAGCACGCGGTAGCAGGTGTCGACCTTGTCGACGATGATCCGGAATGCGTAAACATCCATGATCTCGTTAAAAGCCCGGCGTTTGCCGCGCATCTTCTTGTAGATGCCGTAGATATGCTTTTGACGACCGCTGACTTCGCCCTGAATGCCATCGATGGCCAGGCAGTGGCTGAGCGATTCTTCAATTTTGTTGACGATTTCCTTGCGATTGCCCCGGGCGCGTTTGACCGCCTGATAAATGCGCGCGGAGCGCATCGGGTACATCGCCTTGAAACCGAGGTCTTCGAATTCGATACGAATGCTGTGCATGCCCAGCCGATTGGCGATGGGTGCGTAGATTTCCAGGGTTTCCTTGGCAATCCGTCGGCGTTTTTCGCCGGACAGCACTTCGAGGGTGCGCATGTTGTGCAGACGGTCAGCCAGCTTCACCAGGATCACGCGGATATCGCGTGCCATGGCCATGGCCATCTTCTGGAAGTTTTCAGCCTGGGCTTCGGCCTTGGTTTCGAAGTTCATCTGAGTCAGCTTGCTGACTCCATCGACTAGGTCGGCCACGGTTTCGCCGAACTGCGCTACCAGCGCTTCCTTGGCAATACCGGTGTCTTCAATCACGTCATGCAGCATGGCCGCCATCAGGCTCTGATGGTCCATATGCATGTCGGCAAGGATATTTGCCACTGCCAGCGGGTGCGTGACATAAGGCTCGCCGCTGCGTCGGCGTTGGCCGTCGTGGGCTTGTTCTGCGTAGAAGTACGCCCGGCGGACCAGATTGACCTGGTCCGGGCCGAGGTACGCCGACAAGCGATCGGCGAGGGCGTCTATGCTCGGCATGAGGAAACCTCCTGCCAAAACTTTTTACCCTTCGCCGTGCTACGTCGACCGGGCATAGGCTTAGTTCGCCTCGTTGGACTCGTCCTCGAACGCTGCGAACAGCGGTTCGTCTTCGACGATTTCAGCGTTGGCGATAAACTCGTAGCTCATCAGGCCTTCTGCGATTTCGCGCAGGGCAACAACGGTAGGCTTGTCGTTTTCCCACTGCACCAGAGGCTCTTTACCGCCGGTGGCCAGTTGACGGGCACGCTTGGTAGAGAGCATGACCAGCTCAAAGCGGTTATCCACGTGTTCTAGACAGTCTTCAACGGTTACGCGGGCCATGGTCTTCCTCGTAGCAAATGCAATATGCGCGCTGCCCGGATGGGCGAGCGGACTGAACAGTTTAAAAAATCACCAGCCATTAGGGAAGCGCTGATTTTTCCGTCACTGCTCCTAAAACCTCTGTAAGCGCCAATGTAAAGCCCTTACAGGGGTTTTGGGAAGTGTTCATTAACCGAGCAGTTCGGCCAGTAATTTGCCAAAACGCTGTTGCTGGCGTTTTTGTTGAAGGCGATTGGCACGGAAAATGGCCTTCAAGTCTTCAAGTGCCAGGGCAAAATCGTCGTTGATGATCAGGTAGTCATAGTCCACATAGTGGCTCATTTCACTCACGGCTTCACGCATGCGTGCGTCAATGATTTCGTCGCTGTCCTGGCCACGGTTGTCCAGACGCTGACGCAAGGCTTCCTGGCTCGGCGGCAGGATAAAGATCGAGCGCGCCTGCGGCATCAGCTTGCGCACCTGCTCTGCACCTTGCCAGTCGATTTCCAGAATCAGGTCGTGGCCTTCATCCAGGGTCTGCTGCAGGTGGCTTTGCGAAGTGCCGTAAAGGTTGCCGAACACTTCGGCACGTTCCAGGAAGTCACCGTGCTCAATCATTTTCACGAACTCTTCGCGCTCGACAAAATGATAGTTCACGCCATTCACTTCACCTGGGCGCATGGCACGGGTGGTGTGCGAGACCGATACCCGGATCTGCGGCTCAACGTCGATCAATGCCTTGACCAGGCTGGTCTTGCCTGCGCCCGAAGGAGCAGAAACGATATAAAGGGTGCCAGTGCTGTGGGTCATGTCAGGGTGTGCCTTACTCAATATTCTGTACTTGTTCACGCATCTGCTCGATCAACACCTTGAGGTTGACCGCCGCTTGGGTACTGCGTGGATCGAATGCCTTGGAGCCCAGGGTATTGGCCTCGCGATTCAGTTCTTGCATCAGGAAGTCCAGGCGTCGCCCGGCAGCACCCCCCGACTTGAGTACGCGGCGTACTTCAAGAATATGGGTGCTCAGGCGGTCCAGCTCTTCGGCCACGTCGCTTTTTTGCGCGAGCAGAACCATTTCCTGTTCAAGGCGCTGGGGGTCAAGCTCGGCCTTCATGTCGGCAAAGCGATCGAGGACCTTTTGACGCTGGGTGGCGAGCATTTGCGGTACCAGCTCGCGCAGGGTTTCGACATCGCTTTCGATGGCGGTCAAGCGATCGCTGATCAGTCGGGCCAGTTCCGCGCCTTCGCGCTCACGGCCGTTTTTCAGTTCTTGCAGGCCTTGCTTGAACAGCGCCAGGGCCTGGGTGTTCAAGGCTTGCGGGTCGCTGGCATCGGCTACCAGAACACCGGGCCAGGCCAGGACTTCCAGCGGGTTGAGCGCGGCAGGCTGCTTGATCAGGCTGGCGATGGTCTCGGCGGCGGCCACCAGCTGGGCGGCACGCTCGCGGTCAACCTGCAGCGGCTTGCCGGTGGTTTCTTCAGTGAAACGCAAAGTGCATTCCAGCTTGCCCCGGGAGATGCCCTGGCGCAGCGCTTCACGCACCGCGCCCTCGAGGTCACGGAAAGATTCAGGCAGACGCAGGTGCGGCTCCAGGTAGCGGCTGTTGACCGAACGCAGCTCCCAACTCAGGGTGCCCTGAGTGCCGGCGCTTTCGACGCGGGCAAAGGCGGTCATGCTGTGCACCATGGACGGTACCTCGCGATTGGATGAGTTAAGCCTGGCGGCAGGTTAGACGACAGATTGTAACGCAGTGCGGGCAACTGCCCCAAATGGCGTCGGTCGTAAATACATCCAATCTTCGTTCCCCGCCAGGGTTCACAGACGCGCCCTGCGCAGCCATGGCCTTTCCTTTATAATGCTCGGCAGTTTTCCGTCCCGTACAGGTATCCCACATGAAACGTCCAAGTGGTCGCGTTGCCGATCAGCTCCGCCCGATCCGCATCACCCGCAACTACACCAAACACGCAGAGGGTTCTGTACTGGTCGAGTTCGGTGACACCAAAGTCATCTGCACCGTCAGCGTCGAGAATGGCGTACCGCGGTTCCTCAAAGGCCAGGGCCAGGGCTGGCTGACTGCCGAATACGGCATGCTGCCACGCGCCACCGGCGACCGTAACCAGCGCGAAGCCAGCCGCGGCAAGCAAGGCGGGCGCACCCTGGAAATCCAGCGCCTGATCGGCCGCTCCCTGCGTGCTGCACTGGATATGTCCAAACTGGGCGATATCACTTTGTACGTCGACTGCGACGTAATCCAGGCTGACGGCGGCACCCGCACTGCCTCGATCACCGGCGCCATGGTTGCTCTGGTCGACGCCCTGAAGATCATCAAGAAGCGTGGCGGCCTCAAAGGCGGCGACCCGATCAAGCAGATGATCGCGGCGGTATCGGTGGGCATGTACCAGGGCGTACCGGTACTTGACCTGGACTATCCTGAAGATTCGGCAGCCGAAACCGACCTCAACGTGGTGATGACCAGCAGCGGCGGTTTCATCGAAGTTCAGGGCACCGCCGAAGGCGCACCGTTCCAGCCTGAAGAGCTGAACGCCATGCTGGCACTGGCACAAAAAGGCATGAACGAAATTTTTGCCCTGCAACAAGCGGCATTGGCCGACTAAATTGCCGGATTGACTGTCAAAGCCTTCAAACGACCAACCGGAGAACGTGATGAGTGAGCTGGATCTTTCAACACCCAAACCGGGCCGCGACGCCCGGAAATGGGCGATGTTCTGTCATTTTTCGGCGTTCCTCGGGATGTGGTTTCCGTTTGGCAGCCTGATCGGCCCGCTGATCCTGTGGCAGGTAAAGCGCGAGAGCGACCCGTTTATTGACGACCAGGGCAAGGAAGCACTGAACTTCCAGATCACCGTGGCGATTGCTTCGGCCATTTGCTATGTGCTGATGTTCGTGCTGATCGGCTTTGCGCTGCTGGGCCTGGTACTGATTGGCGCGGTAGTGCTGGTGGTGATTGCAGGGGTCAAGGCCAATGACGGGGTGGTGTACCGTTATCCCTTCACCTGGCGGCCGATCAAGTAACGTTTCAGTCAGCAACTCAGGCGCCTTGTTGAAAAGCCCACCTCGGTGGGCTTTTCTACGCTTGCTGGTTGCGGGAGCCAAATCAACAGGTGAGTGGACGTCAGTACGATGCTTTGTTTATCCAGGCATTCGTTTAACGACAACTACTTACTTATGCGCGCTAAATAAACCATGCCTTTAAGAGAGCCTCATTTTAAAGCGCACCGTTATTTATCGCGCCATGTTAGTGCAATGGCCATCTGTGAATACCGAATTTAAAAAAAGACCAAGTGGCACTTGAAAATATTCTATTGACTATTTGTTTTTGCTCGTCTAGTTTTTATGTCGACTGCTTGATCAGTCTTCGCCACTATCTTTAAGGATAAAGATATTATGAAAACTGCCGTGATGAACTCTCCAAAAGGTGCTGCACCCCATTGCTCTGCCGGCAGTGGACACCGATAGAAGCAGAGATAGCGATCCAGTATTATAAAAACTTTTGTTTCTCAATAAAAATACCAAGCAATGTATCCCGTCCTGCCACCCGCGCTGGAAGTGGATGAAATCTGGCATCATCTTATCTTGGATATGCGAACTTATAGGGATGCCTGTTAGCCTATATTTGGGCATTACATGATAACCCTATGGAAACGTCGAACGTGAAGTTGACCTATGAGCAAAATCTAAAGGAAAACTTATGGAATTTTATTGTCAGTCGACTCTTTCCATTTTTTGGCATTTCCATCGCTGCGGCGCTGCTCGCGCACAAGAATATTGCCGATCTTCCTGTGTTCGCCTATGTCCTGGCGATCTTTTCAGTTATATCTACCCTTTTCTACATGCCGCTGGCGGCCATTGGCAATATCGTTCATGATCAAAAAAATGCGCTCACTCCCCAGGCAATCTTTGAGAGCGGACTGTCGATAGCGGTTTTATTCGCTGCCATTGCGTTTGCCGCAGCCCTTGCCGTATTCGCTTACCTCCCCTCCATCCGTTTTCTGGACAGCCTTGACAGGGATAAACTCTTTTACCTGTCTCTTATTTATATTCCGGCCATCCCTTTGCTGGTAATCAATACCTTCACCCATCTTTTCCACGAAGCCTCTGGACACTCCTTGCCGTGTGCAACCGTAAAGAAGTGGTGCACGTGTGCAGGCTGCGCATTCCTGATGTTTTGTTTTGTTTTTTGCAGCAAGCACGACTTTGTTTTCTTGGCTGTTGGCTACTTCTTGATTGTCGAAACAGCCCTCTTCATCTCCCTGGCCTGCCTCTCTATGCGGCTCGGATACCGGCACATCCTCGTCAAGCCAAAAATACTGGCAGACGTCGTTTCAATGGGCTTTCCTATTGCCGCCGGGGTAGCGGGGCAAAAATTGTACTTTTACCTGCTTAACGGAAAACTGCTGTCGCTGAATGAAAGCCTGGTTGCCGATCTATCGATCTGTATGTCTATTATCGGATTTCTCAGCATTCCGGTCATGGCGTTCGCTCAGCTACATAGCGTCTATACCAGCCAGCATATCGTGGATGCGGACAAGATCTACCCGCGCGGACAACTAGCCGCCGCCGTGCTCATGGCCGTGATTGCAGGGGGGGGTTATGCGCTGGGAAGCGGTTTGTTTTTTATCTTTGGCGACCGCTCGCTGACGTTTACCAGTGAAGGATTTGTGGCGATATGCATGTCGGTATTGAGCTCGCTTTACTTCTCGCTCACGGCAAGCCACTTGCGGGCAATGCGAGACACCCTGATCCCTCAAGTACTGATCAATACCTTTATGCTTGCAGGGTTTATCCCGGTCATTTACCTGTATGACTTTAATAGCCCTTCAATCTATCTATTCATCGTACTGCAGGCTGTTGTCACTTTTATTGCCGCTGTGCTTTTGCAGTACCGGATACGCACCTTGCATAAACGAACGCCCAGTTTCGCCTGAAAGTGCCTCGGATACAAAAAAGGCCCCCGCCCTTGATAACAGAGCGGGAGCCTTTTTCTGGATCTGCGATCAACACTTAGATAGTCAGTGTCCAGTCGTAGTCCACGATCAATGGCGCGTGCTGCGAGAAGCGTGGCTGACGCGGCATGCGAGCGCTTCGTACAAAGCGGCGCAAGCCCGGTGTCAGCAGCTGGTAGTCAAAACGCCAGCCCAGATTCAGCATCTCGGCCTGTTCGTTATCCGGCCACCAGCTGTACTGGTCACCTTCCCGACTGACTTCACGCAGGGCATCGACATATCCCATGTTGCCGACAATCTCATCCATCCAGGCCCGTTCAGGCGCCAGGAAGCCGGGCGATTGCTGGCTGTCGCGCCAGTTTTTAATGTCGAGTTTCTGCTGCGCCACATACAGCGAGCCGCAGTAGATGTACTCACGACGCTTGCGACGCTGCTTATCCAGGTAGCGGGCAAAGTCGTCCATTAGCTTGAATTTTTGATTCAAGTCTTCATCGCCGTTCTGCCCCGAAGGGAGCAGCAAGGTCGCGATGCTGACCTTATCGAAATCGGCTTGCAGGTAGCGCCCGTAGCGATCGGCCGTCTCGAAGCCAAGCCCGGTGATGACTGCTTTCGGCTGTAACCGCGAGTACAAAGCCACGCCACCTTGGGCGGGGACTTCGGCGTCACAGGCATAAAGAAAGTAGCCATCGAGCTGGTAGGCTGGATCGTCCAGTTCAAAGGCGGAGGCACGGGTGTCCTGCAGGCAGATAACGTCGGCATTCTGAGCTTGCAGCCAACTGAGCAAACCGCGCTCGACTGCCGTCTGAATACCATTGACGTTCACACTGATGATCCGCATAAATGGCCCCAAAAATCACGTGCGTGTATGATACACGCCGTCTTACTAATTAGCTAAATCCGTGGTATCTGGGGACTTTTTTCATGCAAGCGTATCAGCGCGATTTCATCCGCTTTGCCATCGATCGTGGCGTTTTGCGCTTCGGTGAGTTCACCCTGAAGTCGGGCCGTACCAGCCCTTACTTCTTCAATGCCGGGCTGTTCAACACCGGCTCTGCACTGGCCCAGCTGGGGCGCTTCTATGCTGCCGCCATCGTTGACAGCGGTATTTCCTTCGACGTGCTGTTTGGTCCGGCCTATAAGGGCATCCCCCTGGCGGCGACCACTGCCGTAGCGCTTGCCGAGCACCACGACCGTGATCTGCCGTGGTGCTTCAACCGCAAGGAAGCCAAGGCTCATGGCGAAGGCGGTAGCCTGGTTGGCTCGCCGCTTGAAGGCGATATCCTGATCATCGACGACGTGATCACGGCCGGTACCGCTATCCGTGAAGTGATGCAAATCATCCAGGCCCAGGGCGCCAAGGCGGCCGGCGTGATGATTGCCCTCAACCGTCAGGAGCGCGGCAATGGCGAGCTGTCGGCGATCCAGGAAGTCGAGCGCGACTTCGGTATTCCGGTGATCAGCATCGTTTCGTTGAACCAGGTTTTGCAGTTCCTGGCCGAAGACGAAACCCTCAAGCAATACCTGCCAGCCGTTGAAGCGTACCGGGCGCAGTACGGGATTTAATCCCCTCGCCCATCAAAAAGCCCCGCCCGGATCACTCCGGGCGGGGCTTTTTTTGGTTCTGCTTAAGCCGGTTTGCTGTTGGTAATCAGCGTACCCACACCGGTATCGGTGAAGATTTCCAGCAGTACGGCATTCGGAACGCGACCGTCGACGATATGCGCCGTGGTCACGCCACCTTGCACGGCTTCCAGCGCGCAGCGGATTTTTGGCAACATGCCACCATAAATGGTGCCGTCGGCGATCAGGTCATCCACCTGAGCGGTAGTCAGGCCGGTCAGCACCTTGCCTTCCTTGTCCATCAAGCCGGCGATGTTGGTCAGCAGCATCAGTTTCTCGGCCTTGAGGGCTTCGGCAACCTTGCCCGCCACCAGGTCGGCGTTGATGTTGTAGGACTCGCCATTGGCGCCCACACCGATTGGTGCGATAACCGGGATGAAGTCACCCTTGGTCAGCATGTGCAGCAGGTCGGTATTGATGTCGATGACTTCGCCCACATGACCGAAGTCGATGATTTCCGGCTTGGTCATTTCCGGCGTCTGACGGGTCACGACCATCTTTTTGGCGCGAATCAGCGTCGCGTCCTTACCGGTCAGGCCGATGGCACTGCCGCCGTGGCGGTTGATCAGGTTGACGATTTCCTTGTTCACATGGCCGCCCAGCACCATTTCCACCACATCCATGGTTTGCGAGTCGGTCACGCGCATGCCGTCGATAAAATGGCTCTCGATGGATAAACGCTTGAGCAGATCACCGATTTGCGGGCCGCCACCGTGGA
Organism: Pseudomonas sp. WS 5051; assembly: GCF_012985715.1. NCBI lineage: Bacteria > Pseudomonadati > Pseudomonadota > Gammaproteobacteria > Pseudomonadales > Pseudomonadaceae > Pseudomonas > Pseudomonas sp. WS 5051. Next base: position 324,735 of record NZ_JAAQWV010000003.1, on the reverse strand, counting down.
CCACGACCGGGTTGATACCCACGGCCTTCATCAGCACGATGTCACGGGCAAAGCCGGTTTTCAGGTCATCGTTCTCCATAGCGTTGCCGCCGTACTTGATCACCAGCGTCTTGCCGACGTAACGGCGAATGTAGGGCAGCGCTTCGGACAAAACCTTGGCGACGTTGGAGGCGGCATCACGTTCGAGGGTCATTCAGGGCTCCGGTAGAACAAGTCGATCAAAACGGTAGTTGGAGATCAGGTGCCACACGCTTCAATTGAGCGTGAAAGACATCCTTGATGCGTTGCAGTTCGGCCTCTGTTTCGGCCTCGAATCGCAGCACCAGCACCGGCGTGGTGTTGGAGGCGCGAACCAGGCCCCAGCCATGAGGGTAGTCAACCCGCACACCATCAATGGAGGTCAACTCGGCGGCCTCGCCCCATTGAGCATCGTGCAGAGCCTCAATGATGCTGAATTTGCTCTCGTCCGTCACATCGATATTGATTTCAGGCGTAGAAATATCGTTCGGGAAGGTCTCAAACAGCTCTTCAGCGGTTGCCTGACGCTTGCTGAGGATCTCCAGCAGGCGCGCAGCGCTGTAGATACCGTCGTCAAAACCGAACCAGCGCTCTTTGAAAAAGATATGCCCGCTCATTTCGCCAGCCAGCAGGGCGCCGGTTTCTTTCATTTTCTTTTTGATCAGGGAGTGACCGGTTTTCCACATCAGCGGGCGGCCGCCACAGGCTTCAATCCAGGGTGCCAGTCGACGTGTGCACTTCACGTCGAAAATGACCTCGGCTGTCGGGTTACGCTCCAGGACATCCTGGGCAAACAACATCAGCAAACGGTCCGGGAACACCATGGTGCCGGTGTTGGTCACCACGCCCACGCGATCGCCATCACCATCGAAGGCCAGGCCTACATCGGCATTGCTTTCCTTGACCTTGGCAATCAGGTCCACGAGGTTTTCCGGCTTGCCCGGGTCAGGGTGATGGTTGGGGAAGTTGCCATCCACCTCACAGAACAACGGGATCACTTCACAACCCAACGCTTCAATCAGTTGCGGTGCAATCACGCCAGCAGCGCCGTTGCCGCAATCGACCACTACCTTCAAGGGCTTGGCCAGCTTGATGTCACGGGTAATCACTTCGGCGTAGCGCGACAAGATATCAACGCGTTCAATGCTGCCTTCGCCCCAGGTCAAATCGTTGGTTTTCAGGCGTGTATGCAATGCCTGAATTTGTTCGTTGGCCAGCGTATCGCCCGCGATCACGATTTTAAAACCGTTGTAGTTCGACGGGTTGTGGCTGCCTGTGAGCATGACCCCCGACTTGCCTGCCAATACGTTAGCCGCGTAATACAGGGCGGGTGTCGGCACCAGCCCCACATCACTGACCTGGCAGCCACTGTCCGCCACACCCTGGATCAGGCGTTCGACCAGCTCAGGGCCCGACAAGCGCCCATCCCGACCTACCGACACATGGGGCTCACCCTTGGCCAGGCTCTCGGCGCCAATGGCGCGGCCTATCCAGTACGCGGTTTCAGCCGTCAAGGTTTCCGGCACCACGCCACGAATATCGTAGGCGCGAAAAATGCTGTCAGGGAATTTCGGTGCGACCGAAGCTGAGCTACTCATTGTAGGGGGAGACTCCATGTTCAGAGGGGTTCGGGAATGCGTGAAAGGCCAGGCAGGACGCCTGGCCTTGAAATACAAATCAGAGCTTGCCGGAGTGGCCAAAACCGCCAGCGCCACGCTGGCTTTCGTCGAACTCTTCGACCAGCTCAAAGTGCGCCTGCACTACCGGCACCAGCACCAGTTGAGCGATACGCTCGCCGATGGTGATGTTGAAGGCGGTCTGGCCACGGTTCCAGCACGACACCATCAGTTCGCCTTGATAGTCAGAGTCGATAAGGCCGACCAGGTTCCCCAGTACGATACCGTGCTTATGGCCCAGGCCCGAGCGCGGCAGGATCAGGGCGGCAAGGCCCGGGTCGCCGATGTACACCGACAGGCCGGTGGGGATCAGCAGGGTCTGGCCCGGCTCCAGAACGGTGTCTTCTTTAAGCATGGCGCGCAGGTCCAGGCCGGCAGAGCCAGGAGTGGCGTACTGCGGCAGCGGGAATTCGTTACCAATGCGAGGGTCGAGGATTTTGGCTTGCAAAGCGTGCATACGAGTTAAACCTGGTTCAGACGTTCGGCGATAAAAGTGACCAGCTGGCGGGCAATCTTGCCCTTGCTGGTCTGGGCAAATACGGTGGCGTGCAGTTCGCGATCAATCACGCTGCAGGCGTTCTCTTCGCTGTTGAAGCCGATGCTGGGGTTGGCCACATCATTGGCGACAATCAGGTCGAGGTTTTTGTCTTTGAGCTTGCGCGCAGCGTAATCGAGCAAGTTCTCGGTTTCTGCGGCAAAGCCGACACTGAAAGGGCGATCAGGGCGTGAAGCGATAGTGGCCAGAATGTCTGGATTGCGCACCATTTGCAGCAACAGGCCGTCACCTTTGGTAGGGTCTTTCTTTAGTTTTTGCGGGGCAATGACTTCCGGGCGGTAGTCTGCAACAGCAGCAGACGCTATAAACACGTCACAGGGGATCGCCGCCTCACAGGCTGCGAGCATGTCACGGGCACTGACCACGTCGATACGGGTCACGCGATCCGGGGTCGGCAGGTGTACCGGGCCGGTAATCAGGGTCACACGGGCGCCGGCTTCCACTGCTGCTTCAGCCAGGGCGAAGCCCATTTTTCCGGAGCTGTGGTTGGTGATATAGCGCACCGGGTCGATGTTTTCCTGGGTAGGGCCTGCGGTGATCAGCACGTGCTTGCCGGTTAGCACCTGACGCTGAAAACACTCGGCGGCGCAGCTCACCAGATCATCCGCCTCGAGCATGCGGCCAAAGCCCACGTCGCCACAGGCCTGGCTTCCGGAGGCCGGGCCAAACACGCGCAGGCCGCGGCTTTCGAGCAACCGGGTATTGGCCTGGGTGGCCGGGTCGCGCCACATGGCCTGGTTCATCGCCGGAGCGATGGCAACCGTGGCATCCGTGGCGAGCACCAGGGTGGTCAGCAGGTCATTGGCCAGGCCTTGGGCAAGGCGGGCAATCAGGTCAGCGGTTGCAGGTGCAATCAGTACCAGGTCGGCCCACTTGGCCAGCTCGATATGCCCCATGGCCGCTTCAGCCGCAGGGTCGAGCAAATCCAGATGAACGGGGTGCCCGGACAACGCCTGCATGGTCAGAGGCGTGATGAATTCGCTGCCGCCACGGGTCATGACAACCCTTACTTCCGCGCCTTGGTCCAGTAGACGGCGAACCAGCTCTGCACTCTTGTAAGCCGCGATGCCGCCGCCGACGCCCAAAACAATGCGTTTTCGATACAGCCGCTGCATAGGCCTGCCTTTTAGTTCGATGATGACTGCGCAGAAAATGGCCAAATGCCGCGCAAAAATGATGGGCTAAGATAACACAGCGCCTGCCAGGGAACAGCGGCGCCCATTTACAAGGAGGTGTTATGAGCATTCGAGATTGGCCTGCGGCGGAGCGCCCGCGGGAGAAGCTTTTGCAACACGGATCAGGCAGTCTTTCAGACGCCGAACTGCTGGCAATCTTCTTGCGCACCGGGGTTTCGGGCAAAAGTGCAGTCGATCTGGCGCGCCATCTGCTCAGCGAGTTTGGCAGCCTGCGGGCCTTGCTCGAAGCCGATCTGCGCGCATTCTGTCTCCCGCTCGGGCTGGGCCCGGCCAAGTTCAGCCAGTTGCAGGCCGTACTCGAAATGAGCCGCCGCCACCTGGCCGAACGCTTGCGCCGCGACAGCGCGCTGGAGAGCCCGCAAGTCGTTCGGGATTATCTCAAGTCATTGCTGCGCCATGAGCCACACGAAGCCTTCGGCTGCCTGTTTCTGGACTCCAGGCACCGCATGCTGGCCTTCGAGGTGCTGTTCAGGGGCTCGATAGACAGCGCCAGTGTCTACCCGCGCCAGGTGGTCAAGCGTGCCCTGGCGCACAATGCGGCAGCGGTGATTTTCTGCCACAACCATCCCTCGGGCATCAGCGACCCCAGCAAGGCTGACCGCACGTTGACCAAGCGCCTGATCCAGGCGCTTGATCTGATCGAAGTGCGGGTGCTGGATCATTTTATAGTCGGTGACGGCCAGCCGCTTTCAATGGTCGAGCGCGGCTGGATGTAAGGCTCAGGGCTTAACGCTGACTGTTGAAAAGTCTTGGCGCCCAAACGGACTCACCTGATATCCCTGTACGTCTTTACGGGTCAGTGCGTAGGCCGTTGGATGGGCCAGCGGTAGCCACAGCGCCTGTTGCTGGATCTGCGCTTGCGCCTTTTGATACAAAGCACTGCGTTTGTCCTGATCGGTCAGGGTTTTGCCCTGGCTGATCAAACCGTCCAGCGCCTTGTCGCAATAACGCGCAAAGTTGGTTCCGGATTTCACTGCCGCACAGGAAAACTGCGGCGTGAGGAAGTTGTCCGGGTCACCGTTATCGCCTGCCCAGCCCATAAACAGCAGGTCATGCTCGCCAGCCTTGGCGCGACGGATCAGCTCGCCCCATTCGATCACCCGGATATCGGCCTGGACACCCACCTTGGCCAGGTCGGCTTGCAGCAACTGCGCGCCCAGGCTCGGGTTGGGATTGAGCACGCTGCCTGTCGGGCGCGTCCAGATCGTGGTTTTGAAGCCGTCTTTCAGACCCGCCCTGGCCAGTAATTCACGGGCTTTTTGCGGATTGTGGGCATAGCCCGGCAAGTCTTTGGCATAACTCCAGGTGGTCGCCGGGTAAATACCGTTGGCCGCTTGGGCGCTGTTTTCAAACACGGCCTTGAGATAAGTGTCCTTGTCGAAAGCCAGATTGATGGCCTGACGTACCTCGGGTTTATCCAGCGGTGGATGCTGGCTATTGATGGCCACAAACGCGGTCATGAAGGCCGGGGTCTGCGCTACAGCCAGCGCTGGATCCTTGGCGGCAGCTGCGACGTCCAGCGGCTTGGGCGAGAGAGCAATCTGGCATTCATTGCGACGCAATTTTTGCAGCCGCACGTTGGCGTCCGGGGTGATGGCAAAAATCAGCCCGTCAACGGCTGGCTTGCCGGCAAAGTAGTCCGGGTTGGCCTTGTAGCGCACCACCGCGTCTTTCTGGAAACGGTTGAATACAAAAGGCCCGGTACCTATCGGCTGGCTGTTCATCAGCTCCGGTGTGCCTGCTTTCATCAGCTTGTCGGCATATTCAGCCGAGTAGATCGAGGCAAAGCCCATGCTCAGCGCTGGCAAGAAGGTCGAATCAGGGCGACTCAGGGTGAAGCGCACGGTCAGCGGATCCGGAGTTTCAATTTTTTTGATCAGCTCAGGCAACTGCAAGGATTGCGCGTGGGGAAAACCGCTTTGCGCCACCTTGTGCCATGGGTTGGCAGGGTCAAGCATGCGTTCGAAGCTGAAACGCACGTCATCGGCATTCAACTCACGGCTGGGGGAAAAATAAGGCGTGCTGTGGAACTTGATCCCGGGACGCAGCTTGAAATCGTACACAAGACCATCAGGGGACACTGACCAGCTTTGCGCCAGCGAAGGCACCAGCTTCGCGGCTTTAGCGTCAAAGTCCAGCAGGCGGTTCATCAGCACGTCTGCCGAGGCATTGGTGGTACTGAGCGAGTTGTACTGCACAACGTCGAACCCTTCAGGGCTGGCCTCGGTGCAAACGCTCAAGGTGGCCGCGTGTACGAGCGGGCTCAGGCAAAAGGTGAGCAAAAAGGGGACGGCAGCGAGGCGCATGATCTGTTTCCTGTACAAGTCGATAAGGCCCATCTGCAAGTGCAGTCTGGAAAAGTCTTACCCTAGTGTTCTGGTACTCAAATGACCACTTTTTAATGGCATTCGACATCCTGTAGTCGCTGTCGCAGGCCGGGAAAGGGCTTCCAGGGCCTTGAGCAAGCGTGAAAAGGCGACCACTACGTGCTCGATCGCAGCCTTCGGCAGCGGCTACGAGCGGGCACCAGCCCCCGAAACCTTTCACCCAGCGACGAGCGGTAAAACGCCACAAGGCATAGACGCCGCGCGGATTGGCGTTAAAATGGCGGCTTCATTAATTACACCAAATCACACTGCTTGTTGTTGCTCTTTAGTCTTTCTGGTATAAAGCAGCGCTCTTTTCTAGGGGCCCGGTTCCTGCGTTTGTAGGTGTAGCCGGTAAGACCCTTAAAGAAACGCGGCGCCTGGCGCCATGACTGAGAGATTAAGCGGCCAACCCATGCCGGGTTGGGCATGTGGTTTTAGAGGGCTGAGGCATGTCGAGAGTCTGTCAAGTTACCGGTAAGGGTCCGGTGACTGGGAATAACATTTCCCACGCAAATAACAAAACCCGTCGTCGTTTCCTGCCGAACCTGCAGCATCACCGCTTCTGGGTTGAAGAAGAGAAACGTTTCGTACGTCTGCGCGTATCTGCTAAAGGCATGCGTATCATCGACAAGCGTGGCATCACTGTCGTGCTGGCCGAAATCCGCCGTGCTGGCAAGATCTAAGGGAGCTAATCATGCGTGAATTGATCCGTTTGGTGTCGAGCGCTGGTACAGGCCATTTCTACACCACTGATAAGAACAAGCGCACCACTCCGGACAAAATCGAAATCAAAAAATTCGATCCGCGGGTTCGCAAGCACGTGATCTACAAAGAAGCCAAAATCAAGTAATTGGTTTTTCTTCTTACGAAAAAGGCCCATATCTCACGATACGGGCCTTTTTTGTGCGCGTTTGTCAGCCTTAGCCGCACATATAGCTCTGCATAAGGTTGTTTTCGTCGACGACCACGCGAAGGCGGTCTGCGTTGTGCTCTCGGGTGTAGCCTATGCCCGGCCTCTCGACACGCAACTCGGTTGCCCCGGACTCCCGGCGCAGCATCTCCAGCAAAGCAGGCGTCGCCTCAGGCGCAACCAGAAAATTGATCGCAACCGTTTTGCACTTGCCGTCCTCCTCAGCCATCGCGGGCATGGAGCAAAACCCCAGCAGGACGCTGGTGGTCAACAACAGGCGTTTCAAAGTATTCAGACTGGACATGGGGCTTCCCTGTTTTCAGATAAATGAAATAACGCTGCGGGCCTGCTCATTCCTTAAGTGCCCGGCGTTCTCCCAAGACTGGCTCACATTGACGCGAAGGGCGCTGGCGACGTATTTCTGAATTTGTAGCCTGTAGCCCTGGAGGGCAGGCATAAAAAAGCCCCGCCATCAAAGCGTGGCAGGGCTTGTTGAAGGCTCTGGATCAGCTGTCTCAGGCCTTGCTCTCAAAGACTACGTAAATTTTCCGACAGGGCTCCAGCACTTCCCATGTCCCTTTGAATCCCGCTGGGATGACAAAGCGATCGCCGGCGCGCAGGGTCTTGGCGTTACCTTCATGGTCACGCAAAACGGAAACGCCCTGCACGATCTCGCAGTATTCGTGCTCGGTGTAATTGACGGTCCACTGGCCCACAGCTCCTTCCCACACCCCGGCGTTCATTTGCCCACAGGGGCTGTCGTAGTGGTTGTGGATAACTTGCTCAGGGTTGCCTTTAAGCACCTTTTCCGGGGCCGGGCTAAAACGTTCAGCCTGGGTATTGGCAGTGCTGAAGTCGACTACGCTTGCGATGCTCATCTTTGTTATCCCCCCGAAATTGCGGCATGTGTGGTCAGCAAAATTAAAGTCTATGTTTATTAAAACGAACAAGCCATGGTGTTTACGCCACCTGTGTCAAATATATTGAAAGTTCCAGGGCCACTGGTTTAGGGTGGCGCTTCCATTTCAACAAGAGGAGGACACTCGAATGACCACCCTGACGCGTGCTGACTGGGAACAACGGGCCCAACAGCTGAAAATCGAAGGTCGCGCCTTCATCAACGGTGAATACACCGATGCGGTCTCCAATGAAACGTTCGAGTGTCTGAGCCCGGTCGATGGCCGTTTGCTGGGTAAGGTTGCCAGCTGCGACAGCGCTGACGCCCAGCGCGCCGTGGAAGTGGCCCGCAAGACGTTCGAGTCCGGCGTCTGGTCCCGCCTGGCTCCGGCCAAGCGCAAAGCCGCAATGATCCGCTTTGCCGGCCTGCTCAAGCAAAACGCTGAAGAACTGGCCCTGCTTGAAACCCTGGACATGGGCAAGCCGATCAGTGACTCCCTGCACATCGATGTGCCCGGTGCTGCCGGCGCGCTGAGCTGGAGCGGCGAGGCCATCGACAAGATCTACGACGAAGTCGCCGCCACCCCGCACGACCAACTGGGCTTGGTAACCCGCGAGCCGGTGGGCGTTGTCGCTGCCATTGTGCCGTGGAACTTCCCGCTGATGATGGCCTGCTGGAAACTGGGCCCGGCCCTGTCGACCGGTAACTCGGTCATCCTCAAGCCGTCCGAAAAGTCCCCTCTGACGGCTATCCGTATCGCTGCGCTGGCCGTTGAAGCCGGCATTCCAGCGGGCGTCTTCAACGTACTGCCAGGCTACGGCCACACGGTCGGCAAGGCGCTGGCCCTGCATATGGACGTCGATACGCTGGTGTTTACCGGTTCGACCAAAATCGCCAAGCAGCTGATGATCTACGCTGGCGAGTCCAACATGAAGCGCATCTGGCTTGAAGCCGGTGGCAAGAGCCCGAACATCGTTTTCGCTGATGCGCCGGATCTGCAAGCGGCTGCCGAAGCCGCTGCCAGCGCCATTGCCTTTAACCAGGGTGAAGTTTGCACCGCGGGTTCGCGCCTGCTGGTGGAGCGCTCGATCAAGGACAAGTTCCTGCCGCTGGTGATCGACGCCCTCAAGGGCTGGAAGCCCGGCAACCCGCTGGACCCGGAAACCACCGTGGGCGCGCTGGTGGATACCCAGCAAATGAACACCGTGCTGTCGTACATCAAGTCCGGCCATAGCGAAGGCGCAAAACTGGTAGCAGGCGGTAATCAAATTCTGCAAGAAACCGGCGGCACCTACGTTGAACCGACCATTTTCGACGGCGTCAGCAATGCGATGAAAATCGCTCAGGAAGAAATCTTCGGGCCGGTATTGTCGGTTATCACCTTCGACAGTGCCGAAGAGGCCATCAAGATTGCCAACGACACGCCATACGGCCTGGCGGCAGCCGTCTGGACGGCCGATATCTCCAAGGCTCACCTGACCGCCAAGGCCCTGCGCGCCGGTAGCGTATGGGTCAACCAATACGATGGCGGCGACATGACCGCGCCGTTTGGTGGCTTCAAACAGTCGGGCAACGGCCGTGACAAGTCTCTGCACGCGTTTGATAAATACACCGAGCTGAAGTCCACCTGGATCAAGCTGTAATCCTCTAAACGCAACACCCTGTGGGAGCGGGCTTGCCCGCGATGACAGCACCGGGTCTGATTGACAGACCGCGGTGCCTTCATCGCGAGCAAGCCCGCTCCCACAATGGTTTTTACACCACATAATTGGAGCACAGACATGCGTTGGGCGACTTGTTTCGCCGTGCTGGTCGCATACGTCTATAGAATCGCCGTCGATCAGCTCCCTCTCCCTCCGGGAGAGGGTTGGGGAGAGGGCAGCCGCCAATCAGAGCATTTTTTCCAGCCCCACACTTTTGCTGAACCAGGCATTGAGCCGGCGCCACCAGTTGCCCGGTTCATGATGCAAAGTGTGCAACTGGCCATTGTCTTCGGTCACCCAGACCATCTTGCCCTGCTCCAGTTTCGGCTCATAACTCAAGGCCGGGGCCATGCCCTGCAACGCCAGTTTGCGGGCCTCGGCGGCCAGCTCGGGGCTGTCCACCAGCACGCCGACTTCGGTGTTCCACAAGCCTGAACGCGGATCGAAATTGAATGAACCGATAAAGGATTTTTGCCGATCAAAGATCATCGCCTTGCTGTGCAGGCTCGAATCCGAACTCATCCCGGGCTTGAACCAGTGCGGGCCACTGCCACCGCTGCTGCCCGGCTGGCGGCGCAATTCGAAGAGTTTGACCCCATGCTCCAGCAGCGCCTTGCGATAGGGTGCATAACCGCCATGCACCACGGGCACGTCTGTAGCCTCCAGGGAGTTGGTCAATAAACGTACATCGACCCCGGCATCGGCGCGGCCCGTCAGGTACACCAGCCCGGTTTCACCCGGCACAAAGTAGGCTGAAACCAGAATCAGCTCCTGATTAACGCCTACCAGCTCCGGCGCCAGTTGTGTGGTCAGCAGTAGATGCGGGTCAGGCTCATCCCGGGCCAGCACCTTGCTCGGAGCATCCCACAGCGCCTGATTCCAGGCCCAGATCAGCTCCTTGCGCCACACGTCGAGCTGCGGGCGGGTTTCGTATGAGGCCAGCTCCTGATAGAGCGCCGGGTTGCGTTGCTGCGCACGCTTGAGCGAGGTCTCCAGTTGTTTGCGTGCCTTGCCCAGCTCCTGCTCAGAGAGTTGCGAGGAGACAAAATCACCAATCGGCTGGCTCAGGGCACTGTTCCAGTACTGATCGAAGCTGTGCCCCAACTGCTCGGCCACCGGGCCGACGCCAAGCAGGTCGATATCGGTAAAATTCAGCTCCGGCTTGGCATCGAAGTACTCATCGCCCAGATTGCGCCCGCCCACGATCGCCGCACTGTTATCGGCCAGCCAGAGTTTGTTGTGCATGCGCCGGTGCTGGCGCGAGAGGTTGAACAGCCGTCCCATCGCTCGGGTTACACCCGTTCCACGGCCCAGTTGCAGGGGGTTGAACAGGCGAATCTGGATATTGGGATGAGCGGCGAGGGTGGCCAGGATATCGTCCAGGCCATCACTGGCGGTGTCATCGAGCAGGATGCGCACACGCACGCCGCGATCTGCGGCCTTGAGCAATTCGTCAATCAGCATGCGCGTACTCAAGCCGTCGTGGACGATGTAGTACTGCAGGTCGAGGCTGGTTTGCGCGTTGCGAATCAACTCGGCCCGGGCCCTGAAGGCTTCGCCGCTGTTGGGCAGCAGCCTGAACCCCGAGCGACCTTGATACGGCGCGGCCTGGGCCTGGATCGAGCGGCCAAAGGCCGAGTCTGCGGCGGGTAACGCCTGGGTGGGTTCACGGGGTACGTCCAACGTGGCACAGCCTCCCAGCAAGACGACTAAAAACAATGCGCAAAGTGATTTCAACGGGTAAAGCCTCGGGCCAGACGTCACTGGAGTTAAACGGTATCTGCCAGCAGTTTACTGGCTGCCATACCCACTTTGCGCACCGCTTCTTCGATCTGCGGCGTAGGCTTTGCAGCGTAGTTCATGCGCAAGCAATTACGGTACTTGCCCGAAGCCGAAAAAATACTGCCCACCGCGATCTGCACGCCCTGGTCCAGCAACATGCGGTTGAGGCGCAGGCTGTCGAAGCCGTCAGGCAGCTCAAGCCACAGCATAAAGCTGCCCTGGGGCCTGCTGGCACGGGTGCCGGGCGGAAAGTAGCGGCTGATCCAGCCCAGCATCAGGTCGCGATTGCGCTGGTATTGGCTGCGCATTTTGCGCAGGTGCGGCTCGAAATGACCGTTTTTCAGGAAGTCGGCAACCGCCAGTTGCGGCTGCGGTGCGCAAGAGCCGGTGCTGATGTATTTCATGTGCAGCACCCGCTCCAGATAACGCCCCGGCGCCACCCAGCCAACGCGCAAGCCGGGGGCCAGGGTTTTGGAGAATGAACTGCACAGCAGGACACGACCGTCATCGTCGAAGGACTTGATGGTTCGCGGGCGAGGGTAGGTGTAGGCCAGTTCGCCGTACACATCGTCTTCAATGATCGCCACATCAAAACGCTGGGCCAGGGTCACCAGCGCCCGCTTGCGGGCTTCGGGCATGATGTAGCCCAGTGGGTTGTTGCAACTGGGGGTGAGCTGGATAGCCTTGATCGGCCACTGTTCCAGGGCCAGTTCCAGGGCTTCGAGGCTGATGCCGGTCAGCGGATCGGTAGGGATCTCCAGGGCCTTCATCCCCAGGCCCTTGAGGGTTTGCATGGCGCCATGAAAGCTTGGCGAGTCGACCGCGACGATATCACCCGGTTCGCACACGGCTCGAATACTGCACGACAAGGCCTCATGGCAGCCCGTGGTGATTACCAGATCTTCTGCGCCCAACTGGCAGCCCGAATCGAGCAACAACCGCGCCACCTGCTCGCGCAGGCCGAGTACCCCGTAGACGTTGTCGTAATACAGACCGGGCAAGTCCAGACGCCGGCTGATCTGCGCCAGGCTGCGCAACAGCGGCTTGATGGTTGGCGTGGTGACGTCCGGCATGCCGCGCCCCAACTGGATCACGTCCTTTTGCGGCACTGAGCGAACCAGTTCCAGCACTTGCTCCCACTGTGAAATTTCCACGGGTCGCTGGGCAGGTTTACCCATGCCCGGTAGGGCGGGCAGCTCACGCTCCATCGGCACGAAGTACCCGGACTTGGGCCGCGGCGACGCCAGGCCATTGTCCTCCAGCAAGCGATACGCCTGCTGCACCGTACTCAGGCTCACACCATGCTCGGCGCTTAGCGCCCGCACCGACGGCAAACGGTCGCCAGGGCGATAAAAGCCCTGCTCGATGCGCGTACCGAGCAGGTCGGCGAGGTTGACATAAAGGGTCATGGCAGAACTCCCGAAGGGTGGACCAGTACAGATGGGGCGTAAACCAAGGATTCAGCGCCTGAAATGGCAGATCTGTATGTATTTAAAAAGACTTTGCTGAATCTGTCATGGTTTCCAGCGCACGGCCATCATGCTGACTCATGGCAATCGAGTCAAAAGGAGCTGTCTGATGAATGGTTTGAGCGATGTGCGCCTGACGCTGCACAGCCAACAATTACTGGCTGAGCATGAAGCCCGTCAAGTCACCAGCACCCCGGCCGGTCTTGGGGTGTGGGGGCTGTTCTGCCACCGTGCTCGCAGTCGCCGGATGCTGCTGAACCTGGACGAACAGCAGCTGCGCGATGTGGGGTTGACCCGCGAAATGGCCCGGCAGGAAGGCTGCAAGCCATTTTGGCGTTCGTAACCAAACCTGCGGCAGCGGCTACAGGTTTGAATCAGCGCAGCTCTTTTAACCGGTGCCACAGCATCCCCAGCGCCAGCAATGGCGAACGCAGGTATTTGCCACCCGGGAAGGTGATATGCGGGACCTTGGCAAACAGATCAAAACCGTCACTGTGCTGGCCACTGATAGCTTCGGCCAGCAACTTGCCCGCCAGGTGGGTTGCGTTAACCCCGTGCCCTGAATACGCCTGGGCGTAATACACATTGGGATGCTCTTGCAGGCGGCCGATCTGCGGCAGGCGGTTGGCACCAATGCCGATCATGCCGCCCCACTGGTAGTCGATTTTCACGTCTTTAAGATGCGGGAACACCTCGAGCATTTTAGGACGCATGTACGCGGCAATATCCTGCGGATCCCGCCCAGAATAATGACAGGCCCCACCGAATAACAGACGCCGATCTGCCGAAAGACGGTAGTAGTCCAGCGCCACGCGCTGGTCGCACACGGCCATGTTCTGTGGCAGCAAGGCGTGAGCCCGGGCTTCGCTCAACGGCTCGGTGGCAATGATGTAGCTGCCCGCAGGCAGCACTTTGCCGCTTAGTTGCGGGTTGAGGTCCTTGAGATAGGCGTTGCAGCCCAGTACCAGACTTTTGGCCCGCACGGAGCCCTGGGCCGTGTGCACCCGTACTTCAGGGCCATAATCGATGCGGGTTACTGCGGAGTTTTCAAACAGCTTTACACCCAGTTGCGCAGCGGCCGCTGCTTCGCCCAGCGCCAGATTCAGCGGGTGCAAATGACCCGAGCCCATATCGACAAAGCCGCCGACATACCGGTCCGAACCCACCACGCTGTGCACTTCGTTGGCCTGCAACAGACGGGTTTCATGGCGATAACCCAGATCGCGCAGCTCCTGGGCCTCTTCAGCAAAACCTTCAAGGTCACGGGGTTTGTTGGCCAGGTCGCAATAGCCCCAGGTCAGGTCACAGGCAATATTGAAACGCTCGACGCGCTGGCGCACGATTTCCACCGCCTCCAGCCCCATCAGCTTCATTTGCCGCACACCGTCCTTGCCGATGACGCCTTCAAACTGCTCAACACCATGGCCGACCCCGCGAATCAGTTGCCCGCCATTGCGCCCGCTGGCGCCCCAACCGATCTTGTGCGCTTCCAGCAAGACCACGCTCATGCCGCGCTCGGCCAGCTCCAGCGCCGTATTCAGGCCGGAAAAGCCACCGCCCACCACACACACATCCGCCACCAGCTCGCCCTGCAACACCGGATGATCGGGTTGTGGCAGGCTGCTGGCGGCGTAATAAGAAGCGGTGTGCTGGCTGCGCTGAACAGGGGCGTTCATGTGCGTAATCCTGATTATTGATGTTTGGAAAATTTGACGGAGCATAAGCCGTGCCATTCCCGTGGGGCAAGAACAGCCGAATGGCCCTGTCTAGGGCAGGGGTTTTCAGGCAGACTCTGCGGCCTTTTCTCAATCGGTACGTTCTGGATGAGCTGTAACAGTCACAAGATCCGCTTTCTCAGGCAGCAAATCCCCTCGTTCGAATGCGTGCCGGGTTGCCATGACTGCTGCGGGCCTGTGACCACTTCATCCGAAGAAATGGCCCGCTTGCCGCGCAAGACGGCTGCCGAACAAGAAGCAGCAATGGATGAGCTGAACTGTGTGCATCTGGGGCCCAATGGCTGCACGGTGTATGAAGAGCGGCCATTGATCTGTCGGTTGTTTGGCACTACCCCCACCTTGCCGTGCCCCAACGGTCGACGCCCGGTAGAGATGATTCACCCCAGCGCAGAGAAGCTGGTGCATGAGTACATCGCCAGTACGCGGCAGGTGCTGGTCTAGATCAAGAGCCCCCTCACCCTGCCCCTCTCCCGGAGGGAGAGGGGACTAAAGGCAAAAGCCGGTCTGCGCAGCCCCTCTAAGGGAAAGCCGTCAATCTGCAATCGGCAGATTCAGGCTCTCTTTGACTTCTTCCATCACGATATAGCTTTTGGACTCACGCACGTGGGGCAGCTTGAGCAAGATGTCACCCAGCAGCTTGCGGTAAGAAGCCATCTCGCTGATCCGCGCCTTCACCAGATAGTCGAAGTCCCCCGACACCAGATGACACTCCAGCACATGGGGCAACTTCAACACGGCGCGTCGGAATTCATCAAAGGTATCGCCTGATTTGTAGTCCAGGCTGATTTCCACAAATACCAGCAGGCTGCCCTGTAAATGTTGCGGGTTCAGCCGGGCGTTGTAGCCCATGATGATCCCTTCACGTTCCAGCCTGCGCACTCGTTCTGTACAGGGAGTGGTCGACAACCCAACCTTCTCTCCCAGCTCGGTAAACGAGATGCGGCCATCGACCTGGAGGATGCGCAAAATGTTGCGATCTATCTTGTCCAATTCACGCTTTGTTTGATGATTTGTACGCATAGGAGATTCTCCTCCGTGAAAAGGGTTATGCCCGAGAATTGTCGCCAAATATAGCTTCTTATACAGTGAATACCACTGCTCAATGCTTCATATACTGCGCTCATCTTTGCATCGAACAATAAACGTCTGCGGCTGGCCGCGATGAGGGAATGAATATGCGAGTTATGGTATTGGGTGGCGGCGTTATTGGTACTGCCAGCGCCTATTATCTGGCCCGAGCCGGTTTTGATGTGGTTGTCGTGGACCGTCAGCCAGCCGTTGCAATGGAAACCAGCTTTGCCAACGCGGGCCAGGTGTCCCCGGGCTACGCTTCGCCGTGGGCTGCACCGGGCGTGCCGCTCAAGGCGATCAAGTGGTTGCTCGAACGCCACGCACCTCTGGCCATCAAGGCCACGACCAGCATTGATCAGTACCTGTGGATGGCACAGATGCTGCGCAACTGCACCGCCAGCCGCTATGCCGTGAACAAGGAGCGCATGGTTCGCCTGTCCGAGTACAGCCGTGACTGCCTCGACGAACTGCGTGCCGAAACGGGTATTGCCTACGAAGCCCGTAACCTCGGCACCACACAACTGTTCCGCACTCAGGCCCAGCTCGATGGCGCCGCCAAGGACATCGCGGTCCTGAAAGAATCCGGTGTACCGTTCGAACTGCTCGACCGTGCCGGTATTGCCCGGGTTGAGCCCGCACTGGCCAGCGTGACCGACATTTTGGCCGGCGCCCTGCGCCTGCCCAATGACCAGACTGGCGACTGTCAGATGTTTACCACCCGCCTGGCTGAAATGGCCAAAAACCTGGGTGTTGAGTTCCGCTTCGGCCAGGATATCCAGCGTCTGGACTACGCAGGTGATCGCATCAATGGCGTGATGATCGACGGCAAACTCGAAACCGCCGATCGTTACGTACTGGCACTGGGCAGCTACTCGCCGCAAATGCTCAAGCCACTGGGCATCAAGGCGCCGGTTTATCCGCTCAAGGGCTACTCGCTGACCATTCCGATTACCAATTCGGACATGGCACCGACCTCGACCATTCTCGATGAGACCTACAAGGTCGCGATCACCCGTTTCGACAACCGCATTCGCGTTGGCGGCATGGCTGAAATCGCCGGTTTTGACCTGTCGCTGAACCCGCGCCGACGCGAAACCCTGGAGATGATCGTCAACGACCTTTATCCTCAGGGCGGTGATCTGAGCCAGGCCAGTTTCTGGACCGGCCTGCGCCCGACCACCCCGGACGGCACGCCGATTGTGGGCGCAACCCCGTTCAAAAACCTGTTCCTGAACACCGGGCATGGCACACTGGGTTGGACCATGGCCTGCGGTTCCGGTCGTTTCCTCGCGGACGTAATGGCCAAAAAGACCCCGCAAATCAGCGCCGAGGGCCTTGATATTTCCCGCTACGGCAACCACCAGGAGACTGCAAAACATGGCAATCCAGCGCCAGCTCACCAATGAACGCATGAGCCAGATCGTTACCCATAACGGCACTGTCTACCTGTCCGGGCAAGTCGGCGACGACATGAACGCCGGGGTCGAGCAACAGACCCGTGAAACACTGGCCAATATCGAGCATTTGCTGGACCTGGCGGGCTCCGATAAAAGCCGTATCCTGTCGGTCACTATTTACCTCAAAGACATCGATGCCGACTTTGCCGGCATGAACAGCGTCTGGGACCAATGGCTGCCCAAGGGTGTAGCGCCGGCCCGCGCAACTGTCGAGGCCAAGCTGTGCGAGCCCGAAATCCTGGTTGAACTGTCTGTTGTGGCAGCATTGCCGTAAGTTTTTTGATCACGTAACAGTCCCTCTTGCGGTGCAGCACGCAGTTCACGCTGCGGGTGTGCACCGTTTTTTATTCTTTTGCCGTTAGAAGCCCGCCGCCATGCGCCCAGCCCGTGCCCTGATCGACCTCCAAGCCCTGCGTCACAATTACCAACTGGCCCGTGAAGTCACGGGGGCCAAGGCCCTTGCTGTGATCAAGGCCGATGCCTACGGCCACGGTGCCGTGCGCTGCGCCCAGGCTCTTGAGGCCGAGGCTGACGGTTTTGCCGTGGCCTGTATTGAAGAAGCACTGGAACTGCGCGCCGCCGGTATTCGCGCGCCAATCCTGCTGCTGGAAGGTTTTTTTGAAGCGGATGAACTACCACTGATCGTCGAACATGACTTCTGGTGTGTGGTGCATTCGCTGTGGCAGCTTGATGCCATCGAGCAGGCCCGGCTCGCCAAACCCATCCATGTGTGGCTGAAACTGGACAGTGGCATGCACCGCGTTGGCTTGCACCCCAACGATTACAAGGCCGCTTACCAGCGTCTGCAGGCCAGTGCCAATGTGGCGAAAATCGTGCTGATGAGCCATTTTGCCCGCGCCGATGAGCTCGATTGCACCCGAAGCGTAGAGCAGGTTGCTGTGTTCCTCGGCGCTCGCACCGATTTGACGGCAGAAATCAGCTTGCGCAACTCGCCGGCCGTACTCGGCTGGCCACGCGTGCCAAGTGACTGGGTACGCCCGGGCTTGATGTTGTATGGCAGCTCGCCATTTGACGAGCCACAGGCCACTGCCTCTCGCTTGCAACCGGTGATGACCCTGGAGTCCAAAGTGATCTGCGTGCGCGAACTGCCCGCCGGTGAGCCAGTGGGCTACGGTGCCAGGTTCATCACCCCAAAACCCATGCGAATCGGCGTGGTGGCCATGGGTTATGCCGACGGCTACCCGCGCCAGGCTCCCACCGGTACCCCCGTATTTGTGGACGGTGTGCGCAGCCAGTTGCTGGGTCGTGTGTCGATGGACATGCTGTGCATCGACCTCACCGATGTGCCGCAAGCGGGCCTGGGTTCGACGGTCGAGTTGTGGGGTAAAAACATTCTCGCCAGCGAAGTGGCCACTGCAGCAGATACCATTCCTTACCAGATTTTCTGCAACCTCAAACGCGTTCCACGGCTCTATTCCGGTAACTGATGGGTTGTATCCAATATGCAGGGGCGAATGGGCGTCCGGGTTTGAAGTCGAAGTGTTGTAAATACTGAACGCTATCGCCATGATGGCGGCTTCTCGACCCGAATCTGACCCCCAGGAGGCTCCCGCATTGGACGTCGGTGAACGACTGCAATCCATCCGCAAACTCAAAGGCCTGTCGCAGCGTGAACTCGCCAAGCGCGCGGGCGTCACCAACAGCACCATTTCGATGATCGAAAAGAACAGCGTGAGCCCGTCCATAAGCTCCCTGCGAAAAGTGCTGAGTGGCATCCCCATGTCCATGGTCGAGTTTTTTTCCGAAGAAATCCTTCAAGAAAACCCAACTCAAATTGTCTACAAAGCCAATGAGCTGATCGACATTTCCGACGGTGCGGTGACCATGAAACTGGTGGGCAAGGCACATCCGAGCCGGGCCATTGCCTTTCTCAACGAGATTTATCCACCGGGCGCCGATACCGGGGACGAAATGCTGACCCATGAAGGCGAAGAAACCGGGATTTTGGTGGAAGGTCGCCTAGAGTTAACCGTGGGTCTTGAGACCTTCGTGCTGGAAGCCGGTGACAGCTATTATTTCGAAAGCTCCAAACCACACCGCTTTCGTAATCCGTTCGACGTCGCGGCGCGACTAATCAGCGCAGCCACCCCGGCGAATTTCTAAGAACAGAGGCGCCCTGTCTGCTTGCAGAGGCACCCGTAGATGCATTTCGCCAGCTCTATTCCCCCTTTGTCTTTAGGGTTGTTTCAGAGAGGCGGGCTAACCGTTATACTTTCGCCGCCCGCGAAACCGTGGTTGTGGGCGTGAATAGCCACCATTGAGGGTGAACGCGTGAACCTAATTATGAAAATGCTGGCCGTACCAGCAGCAGTAGTGGCCCTATGGGCAGTCAACGCTCAGGCAACAACGAACGATGACATTGCAAAACGTCTTGAGCCAGTGGGTAAGGTCTGTGTTCAAGGGCAGGAATGCAAAGGGATGGAAGTGACCGCTTCTGTAGGCGGTGGTGGTGGCATGACCCCCGACGACATTATTGCCAAGCACTGCAGTGCTTGCCACGGCACCGGCTTGTTGGGCGCACCGAAAATCGGTGACACCGCCGCCTGGAAAGAGCGCGCCGATCATCAGGGCGGCCTTGATGGCATCCTGGCCAAGGCCATCACCGGTATCAACGCCATGCCGCCAAAAGGCACTTGCATGACCTGTACCGATGAAGAGCTAAAAGGCGCCATCGAGAAAATGTCCGGTTTGAAATAATCCGACCTTCTCTGAAAAAGCCGCTGATGGGCGGCTTTTTTGTGCCCGAAATTTGAGCTCGTCCGCGTCCTCTGCGCTATCACGTCTATATTCAAGACTGGATAAGGAGGATCAGATGGTGCAGTCCTGTTCGATCGAGCGCGCAGTCGATGATGTGCTGGCGCGATTACCGATGCATATTCACCTTGGCCTGCCGCTGGGCCTGGGCAAGGCCAACCGCTTCGTCAATGCGCTGTATCAGCGGATCAGGCAGCTGCCCGAACGCCAACTGACGATCTATACCGCTTTGAGTCTGGGCCGCCCCCCACTTGGGGACGGACTGCAACGGTTGTTTCTGGAGCCTTTTGTCGAGCGGGTATTTGGCGATTACATTGAGCTGGATTACCTGGCCGACCTGCTTCACAACAGCATGCCCACCAACATCCACGTCGAGCAGTTCTTTTTGCAGCCGGGCAGTTTGCTCAACAGCCCGGCTGCCCAGCAGGATTACGTCAGCAGCAATTACAGTCACGCGGCCCGCGACATCAATGCCAGCGGCCTGAACCTGGTGGCCCAACTGGTTGCTCGACACCCCGAGGATGCCGCGCGTCTGAGCCTGAGCTGCAACCCGGATATCACCCTCGATTTGTTGCCCATGATTGCCAAGCGGCGTGCGGCGGGGGAGACCATTCTGATACTGGGCCAGGTACATGGTGACCTGCCTTATATGCCCGGCGACTCGGAGCTGAGTATCGACGATTTTGATCTGTTGATTGACGAAGATGAGCACACTATGTTGTTTTCAACGCCCAGCATGCCGGTCAATCTGCAAGACCATATGATCGGCCTGCATGCCAGCACCCTGATACGCGACGGCGGCACCCTGCAGATCGGCATTGGCTCGATGGGTGATGCCCTGAGTGCAGCCCTGCTCGCACGCCAGGGTGACAACGAGGGCTACCGCGA
Organism: Pseudomonas sp. WS 5051; assembly: GCF_012985715.1. NCBI lineage: Bacteria > Pseudomonadati > Pseudomonadota > Gammaproteobacteria > Pseudomonadales > Pseudomonadaceae > Pseudomonas > Pseudomonas sp. WS 5051. The sequence goes on along the minus strand of NZ_JAAQWV010000003.1, from coordinate 304,231 downwards.
CCTGCTCGACGCTATCGATATCACCCAGTGGCGCACGCTGATCGAGCAACAAGGTGGCGTCGAGCCATTTGCCCGGGGCCTGTATGGTTGCAGCGAGATGTTTGTCCACGGCCTGATGGTGCTGGCCGATGCCGGGATTGTGCGACGCAAGGTCTACCCCGATGCCGACAGGCAAGCCCAGGCCAATGCGGGCACCCTGGATGAAAGCTTGCAGGGTGACGGGGTCAGCATCCACGGCGGTTTTATCCTCGGCCCCCGCGATTTTTACCAGCGGCTAAGGGAGTTGCCCCACAGCAAGCGCCTTGAATTCAATATGACCGCCATCAGCTATATCAACGAACTATACGGCCAGGAAGAGTTGAAACGCCTGCAACGGCGTGATGCGCGCTTCGTCAACAGCGCATTCACCGTGACCTTGCTCGGTGCCGCCGTGGCTGATCAGCTCGAAGACGGCCGGGTGCTGAGCGGGGTCGGCGGGCAATACAACTTTGTTGCCCAGGGCCATGCCCTGCATGACGCACGCTCGGTGATCATGTTGCGCAGCTGGCGAGAGTCGGGCGGTGACGTAAGTTCCAATATTGTCTGGGAATACGGTCACTGCACCATCCCGCGGCATTTGCGCGACATTGTGGTCACCGAATACGGGATTGCTGATTTGCGCGGCAAAACCGACAGCAAAGTCATCGAGGCGCTGCTCAACATCACCGACTCGCGCTTCCAGACCGAACTGACCACCCAGGCACAACTGATGGGCAAGCTGCCCAAGGACTTTCGCCTTGATCCACGTTTTGCCGACAACAGCCCGCAGCGTTTGCAGGAGATCGCCGATCGGCACCCGCATTTGTTCCCGGAATACCCGCTGGGCAGTGATTTCAGCGCGCAGGAGCAAGACCTGCTGCGAGCGTTGAACTGGCTTAAAAGCAAATTCAAGCTCACGCAGATGTACCAACTGGGCAAGGCTACGCTGGACGCGCCTTCGCCCCAGGCATTCCCCGAACACCTGGAGCGCATGCAGCTCGCACAACCCGACGGGTTGCGCGATGAGCTGTACCAGCGTTTGCTGCTGGCAGGGCTGCAGGCAACCGCGAAAAGCAATTGACGCGCCTTTCGTAGCAGCTGCCGCCAGGCTGCGTTCGGCGGCGCAGCCTTCGTGCCTCGGCAGCTGCTACGGACTGAAAGGGTTACTCGATAAAGGTCACTTTACCGCCCGCCAGGGATTTGACCCGGGCCAGGGATTCAACGCGGTAGCCCTGTGCATCCAGCTCGGCACGGCCGCCCTGGAACGACTTCTCGATCACGATGCCCAGACCGGCCACGGTGGCGCCAGCTTGCTTGATGATCGAAATCAGCGCTTGCGAGGCCTTGCCATTGGCCAGGAAGTCGTCGATCACCAGCACGCGGTCGCTGCTTTGCAGGTGGCGCGGGGAAATCGCAACGGTGCTTTCAGTCTGCTTGGTGAACGAATACACCGTGGCCGACAGCAGGTTTTCAGTCAGGGTCAGGGACTGGTGCTTACGCGCAAAAATCACAGGTACACCCAAGTTCAAGCCAGTCATCACAGCAGGGGCGATACCCGATGCTTCGATAGTGACGATCTTGGTGATGCCCGAATCCTTGAACAAACGCGCGAACTCGTCGCCGATTTCCTTCATCAGCTGAGGATCGATCTGATGGTTCAAAAAGGCGTCGACTTTCAAAACCTGATCGGAAAGCACGATGCCTTCTTCGCGAATTTTCTTGTGCAGTGCTTCCAACGTAACGTCCTCAAATAGCGCTTTTGCGCTGAAGGTAGAGTAAAAAATAGTCGATTTTAGCGTTTTAGCATCGCGCGTATATCAGCCAGTGCTGTATTGCCGCGAACCGCTTTAACTTCGGTGGGGGTGTCATCGTTGCCTTCCCAGGCCAGATCGTCCGGGGGTAACTCATCGAGGAAACGGCTCGGCGCACAGTCAATGATCTCGCCGTACTGTTTACGCTTGGCGGCAAAGGTGAATGCCAGCGTCTCACGGGCACGGGTAATGCCCACATAGGCCAGGCGCCGTTCTTCTTCAATGGTGTCTGCTTCAATGCTGGAGCGGTGCGGGAGGATTTCTTCTTCCATGCCCATGATGAACACGTAAGGAAATTCCAGACCCTTGGAGGCGTGCAAGGTCATCATCTGCACGCCTTCGGCACCGTCTTCCTCTTCCTGCTGGCGCTCGAGCATGTCGCGCAGCACCAGTTTGCCGATGGCTTCCTCGATGGTCATGGCGCCGTCTTCGTCTTTTTCGAGGGTGTTTTTCAACGCCTCGACCAAAAACCAGACATTGGACATGCGGTAGTCCGCCGCCTTGTCGCTGGAGCTGTTGGTGCGCAGCCAGTTTTCGTAGTCGATGTCCATGATCATGCTGCGCAGCGCTGCAATCGGGTCTTCGCCCGAGCAATGCTCACGTACACGGTCCATAAAGCGCTTGAAACGTACCAGGCGGTCAGTGAAGCGTGCGTCCAGATGTTCGCCCAGGCCGATTTCATCGGTGGCGGCATACATCGAGATCTTTCGCTCGGTCGCGTAGTTACCCAGCTTTTCCAGGGTAGTCGAACCGATCTCGCGACGTGGGACGTTGATTACGCGCAGGAAGGCGTTATCGTCATCCGGGTTTACGATCAGGCGGAAGTAAGCCATCAGGTCTTTAACTTCCTGACGTCCGAAGAAGCTGTTGCCGCCCGACAAACGGTACGGGATCTGATGGTGCTGCAGCTTCAATTCGATCAGTTTGGCTTGATAGTTCCCGCGGTACAGGATCGCGAAGTCGCTGTACGGTCGATCGGTGCGCAGGTGCAGGGTGAGGATTTCGACGGCCACTCGCTCGGCTTCGGCGTCTTCGTTGCGGCAGCGGATCACCCGCACTTCGTCGCCGTGGCCCATCTCGCTCCACAACTGCTTTTCAAACTCGTGGGGGTTGTTGGCAATCAGGATATTGGCGCAGCGCAGAATACGGCTGGTGGAGCGGTAGTTTTGCTCCAGCATCACCACTTTCAAGGACGGGTAATCATCCTTGAGCAGCATCAGGTTTTCCGGGCGAGCGCCGCGCCAGGCGTAGATCGACTGGTCGTCGTCACCTACCACGGTGAACTGGTTGCGCTTGCCGATCAGGTATTTAACCAGCAGATACTGACTGGCGTTGGTGTCCTGATATTCGTCCACCAGCAGGTAACGCACCTTGTTCTGCCACTTTTCCAGAATGTCGGCATGTTCTTCGAACAGCTTGACCGGCAGCAGGATCAGGTCGTCAAAGTCCACCGCGTTGTAGGCCTTGAGCGTGCGCTGGTAGTGGGTGTAGACGATGGCTGCGGTCTGCTCCTTGGGGTTGCGCGCGTTTTCCAGAGCCTGGGGCGGCAGGATCAGGTCGTTTTTCCACGAGCCGATCATGTTCTTGATTTCGTCGACCCCGTCGTCGCCCGAATATTCCTTTTGCATGATGTCGGCCATCAGCGCCTTGACGTCAGCCTCGTCAAAGATCGAGAAGCCGGGCTTATAGCCCAGCCGCGCGTGCTCCTTGCGGATGATGTTGAGGCCCAGGTTGTGGAACGTGCACACCGTCAAGCCGCGGCCTTCACCCTTTTTAAGCAGGGTGCCGACACGCTCTTTCATCTCGCGGGCGGCTTTGTTGGTAAAGGTCATGGCGACGATGTATTGGGCACGGATGCCACAGTTCTGGATCAGGTGCGCGATTTTGCGGGTAATCACGCTGGTTTTGCCGGAGCCTGCGCCGGCGAGCACCAATAGAGGGCCGCCGACGTAGCTCACGGCTTCTTGCTGCCGGGGATTGAGTCGGGACATGACGAGATCAGGGGTCGTTTGTAAAAAGGGCGGGCATTTTAACAGGCTGAGCAAATATTGCTGCCTCTGTGCGACGGTGTGACATGCCACATCCTTTAAATTTACTGCTTTTGTTACTTTCGCACAGGATGTAAAGAGTATTTCCAGCTACCGTAGGGTTAATGCAGCAAATAAGTATTTGATAACCAGTGTCATTGCCATTGGTTGCCGGCACGTCATAATGCCCACTGCCCGAATTTTTGCAGAGTCTAGGGAGCTAGCTTGTCTACGCCTGTCGAACCCTTGCGTTTGCTGCTATTGGCCGAAGAGCCATCTTGGGCAGCGTTGTTGCGCGAGTGTCTGGCGCCAATGGGAAGTGCGGCCGTCCTGATATGCGCGCCGAGCTGGGAGTCTGTCAGCCATCTGTTCGAAAACGATCGCAATGCGCTGCTCCTGACGACCCCGGCCCTGCAGCCCCCAGCGGGCCGCTGCCGCCTGCCCACGGTTTTGCTGCTCGACAGCGAGCCTGATAGCGCTCCAGCGGGCGTCAGCGACTGGCTGGTCGGCGCCAGCCTGACGGGCGATGTACTGCGCCGCTGTCTGCGCCATGTGCGTGAACGCGGCCTGCTGGAACACACCTTGCAGCGCCTCGCCGAAGAGGATCCACTGACCGGCATTGCCAACAGGCAAGGCTTCCAGACCCTGCTGGCCGTGCGTCTGGCCGAAAGTGACGGCCGTGGCATTGCCCTGGGCCATCTGGACCTGGACAACTTTCGTCACGCCAACGATGCATTGGGCCATCAGGCTGGCGACCGCCTGATCCTGCAAGTAGTGGCGCGCCTCAAAAGCCAGCTTGAAGCGGGTGACCAACTGGCCCGTCTTGGCAGTGATGAATTCGCCCTGTTGATCAATACCCATCGCGCGCCCGAGCGTGCCGAATGGATGGCCGAGCGCATTACCGAGGTGATGGCCGAGCCCTACTGGGTCGACGGCGAAAGCCTGTTGATCGGCTGCAGCCTGGGTATTGCCCATGCCCGCGCCAACGCCGGGGCCGACCCGTTGATGTGGCACGCGCACATTGCCATGCAACAGGCCAAAAGCACCCAGGGCTGTACCTTCCACGTATTCAACGAGCGTATCAATCGCAATGCCCGCAGCCTGGCCGACCTCGAAAGCGAGTTGCGCCGGGCGTTGCGCCGTGACGAACTGGAACTGCATTACCAGCCGCGCCTGGATCTTGGCACGGGGCAGATCGTCGGGCTGGAAGCGCTGGTGCGCTGGCGCCATGCCGAGCGTGGCCTGTTGGCTCCGAGTGAGTTCGTGCCTTTGGCCGAGCAAAGCGGGCTGATTGTGCCGCTGGGGTACTGGGTTATCTCCCGTGCCCTGCGGGATATGCAGGCGTTGCGCGAACGCGGGCTTGAGCCGCTGCACATGGCGGTCAACCTGTCGTTTCGCCAGTTTCAGGACAGCCAGTTGCTTTCGACCCTCAGCCGCCTGATCAGCGAGCGCGGCGTCGAAGCACAGTGGCTGGAGTTCGAGCTGACCGAAACGGCCGTGATGCGGCGCAGTGATCTGGTCAAACAGACCATGGATGCCCTGGGCCGACTGGGTGTGCGTTTTTCGCTGGATGATTTCGGTACGGGTTTTTCATCGTTTGTGCACCTCAATAGCCTGCCGATTACGCTGCTCAAGATCGACAAGAGCTTTGTGGGCGGCATGGAAAGCCGCGAAGAGAACCGCAAACTGGTCCACGCCATGATCAACCTGGCCCACAACCTGAAACTGGAAGTGGTTGCCGAAGGCGTCGAAACTCCCGAACAGCTTGCTCTTTTGCGTGATTTTGGCTGCGATCAGGTGCAGGGCTACTTCATCAGCAAGCCGCTGCCGCTGGCCGAACTGGTGGAGTATTTGACGTTTGGGGCCGGGCAGCAGGTGCCAATTGCGCTCTAGGGCTTAAGAAAAACTTCCGTAGCAGCCTCGTTCCTTCGGCAGCTGCTACACAGCTACGCCCGCCACTTTGGCCGCCTTGCGCTCCAGCTTGATCATGCGCCGTACCTTCCACTCGAACGCCAGGGTCAAGCTGATCGCTGCACAGGCCAGGCCCGTCGCCAGCCCCCACCAGACACCTGCCGGGCCCCAACCGAAGGTAAAGGCCAGCATCCAGGCCATTGGCGCGCCAATCACCCAATAGCAGAACAGCCCCACCAGAAAGGTGGTCTTGGCATCCTTGAGCCCGCGAATCGCGCCCATGGCGATGGTTTGTGCGCCATCAAACAGCTCAAACCATGCCGCTACCGCCAGCAGGCTGACGGCCAGCTCAAATACCGGACGGAATGCAGGGTCGTTGTAATCGAGGAACAACCCCACCAGATCCCTTGGCCAAAACCAGAACACCACGGAAAACCCGAGCATCACACATGCACCAAAACCGATACCGACCCGTCCTGCCAGCCGCGCCCGCTGCAAGTCACCACCACCATAGTGCTGGCCAATACGCATGGTGATCGCATACGACATGCCTGCAGGTACCATAAATGCCACCGATACGATTTGCAGTGCGATCTGGTGCGCTGCCAGCTGTGTACTGCCCATGGTGCCCATGCACAGTGCTGCGAAGGCAAACAAACCGACTTCCACGGCATAGGTCCCGCCAATCGGCAGGCCGAGCCGCCACAGTTCCCGCAAATATGTCAGATTGATCCGCGACAGGCCCTTGCTGATCGGGTACGCGTTGTAGGCCGGATGCCGATGGATATGCCAGGCCAACCCCAGCGCCATGCAGGTCGCCACAATCGCCGTGACCAGGCCGATACCCATCAAGCCCAGTTTTGGCAGGCCGAACATGCCGGTAATCAGCGCGTAATTGAGCACAAAGTTGGCCACGGTACCGATCAGGCTGATCACCATCACCGGTGTGGCCCGGCCCATTGCACTGGTAAAGCCGCGCAGGGCCATAAAAGTCATATAGCCGGGCAGGGCAAACGGTAGCAGCAGCAGAAACTGGCCAGCCGCCTCAACGTTGGTGGGCGTCTGGCCAAACAGCAACAATAGCGGTTTGATATTCCACAGCATTACCGCGCCGCCCAACGCCAGTGCCCAGGCGAGCCACAACCCGGCCTGAGTCAGGCGGGTCGCCCCTTCGATATCCCCTGCACCTTGGCGAATCGACACCAGCGTGCCCACGGCAGCGATGACGCCAATGCAGAAAATCGACACGAATGAGTAGCTGGCCGCTCCCAGACTCCCGCCAGCCAGAGCCTCCGGGCTCAAGCGCGCCATCATCAGGGTATCGGTGAGTACCATCAGCATGTGAGCCAGCTGCGAAGCGATCAGCGGCCCGGCCAACCTCATAATGGCCGAGAGTTCGATACGTGCAGGATGCTGTTTGGTCATTGTAGAAATTTCTATAGGTGCGTTGAAAGGCTTGATTCTCGGCGCGTTGAGTGTTTTAAGCAAAGGGATAAAAACGATCATTGGCATGACTTAAACTCATGGTTGAACTTGCCTTCTGTGCCATCACCTTTTTGAACTATAGGAATATGAGTAATGGCTCGTAGCCTTCCTCCGCTTTACGCCTTGCGCGCCTTTGAGGCTGCAGCTCGCCATAGTTCATTCACCCGGGCGGGCGAAGAGTTGTCCATTACCCAGAGCGCTGTCAGTCGCCATATCAAAACCCTGGAAGCGCATTTCGCCTGCCGGTTATTTCAGCGCAGCGGGCGCAGCCTGCAACTCACCGAAGCCGCGCGTTTGCTGCTGCCGGGAGTGCGCGAAGGCTTTGCCGCCCTGGAGCGCGCCTGTACTACCTTGCGCGCCGAAGATGACATCTTGCGCATGAAAGCCCCCTCGACCCTGACCATGCGCTGGTTATTGGCCCGCCTGAGCCGCTTTCGCCACTTGCAGAGCGGCAATGAGGTGCAACTGACCAGTGCCTGGATGGACATTGACCACGTGGATTTCAACCACGAGCCATTCGACTGTGCTGTGCTGTTGAGCAACGGCCACTTTCCGCCTGACTGGGAGGCCACGCTGCTGTTCCCGGAGATGCTGATCCCGGTCGGTGCGCCCGCCATTCAGGGCGACGCGCCATGGGACGTCACACGCCTGGCGAGCACTGAGCTGCTGCACCCTACGCCTGACCGCCGCGACTGGCGGCGTTGGCTCGACTGCATGGGCCTGGGCGGGCAAGTGTCACTCAAGGGCGGGCAAGTTTTCGACACCCTGGAGCTGGGCATGATTGCCGCCGCCCGGGGCTACGGCATTTCCATGGGGGATTTGTTGATGGTGGCCGAAGACGTTGCCCAGGGGCGCCTGAGCCTGCCGTTCCCTGCTGCCGTGGCCAGCGGCGATAATTACTATCTGGTTTGGCCCAAGACCCGTCCCGGGGGCGAGCGTTTGCGTCGGCTCAGCGACTTTTTGCAGCAGGAAGTCGCCGCCATGGTGTTGCCAACCGTTGAGCAGTTGCACTGACCGCCATAATCAGCCATTGAATGGCCGATATTGCAACGCCTCTGCGAGATGCTTGCGCTCTATATTGTGTGTCTGCTCCAGGTCCGCCAGGGTCCTTGCCACTTTCAGCAGTCGGTGCGCCGCTCGCAGTGACAAGGTCATGCGCTCGCAAGCCGCCTCCAGCCAGCTGTTATCCATATCGCTCAAGCGGCATTGGGTTCGCACACCCGGCAGATCGAGAAAGGCATTGGCGCAGCCCTGACGTTGCAGTTGGCGCTCACGCGCGGCAGCCACAAGCCCGGCGGCGTTGGCCGTGGTGTCACCTGAAGCAAGCGGCGGATTGAGAGAGGTGGTCTCGCGGGCTACGGTCAGGTGCAGGTCGATGCGATCGAGCAACGGGCCGGAAAGTTTGTTGCGATAGCGCTGGATTTGCTCCGGTGTACAGCGGCAGCGGCCAGTGGGTTCGCCAAGATATCCACAGGGGCAGGGATTCATCGCCGCAACCAGTTGGAAGCGCGCCGGAAAACGCATGCGATCTTTCGCCCGTGCAATCACGATAAAGCCGCTTTCGAATGGTAGGGGGTTATTCCACACAATTTTTAGCAATGGATTTTTGCTCCCGATTGGACTGAGAATGGCATTTTGCCAACAGGAGGTTGTATGGGATTTCTATCAAAAGCTGGGAGCATCGCGTTCGGGATTGCCGTTTTTCTAGGATTGCTGGCTTTACCGTTCTTATTTTTTGCAGGCATAACCAGAGCTTACGAACAAATAATTCCGCCGTTAATATCAGTAGGATGGATATGTATAGGGTTGATTTTGTTTGTGTTGTTACCACTTTCAATCTTTAAAAGACTTCGGTTTTTTACTGGTGCAACGATATACATATTTTCATATGTTTTCGGCCTCCTGAGCTTTCTCATTAGCCTTTTGACTACATGGTTCCTATGGGGTGGTTTTTGGGCGATTCTTGGCATGGTATTACTTGGGGGAGCAGTAGTGCCATTTGCATTATTAGCCAGTGCATTCAAAGGGATGTGGACATTGTTTTTTATAGTCGTCGGTCTTCTGGTAATTACTTGGGGGGCTCGTATCGTTGGAATGTTAATTGCTGAAAGTGGTGCAAATCATAAGCATAGGTAAGCAAGGTCATTTTGAAAGCTTGAACTTGTTCAAGGTTGAAAAATGAGCAGATGATTGCATTGATTAAGGTCTAACCCTATTTGACTAATAAGGTTCGACCTTAAATTTATTTTCATTTTGCTATTGACAGTGGTTTTCATTGATTTTAAGCCAAGAAACGGCTGTCCAAAAAGATGAAAACTCAAAAAACTACATAAAAAACTCATAAAAAAACAAATGCATTTTTTTGGTGCATTAACGGAAATAGGCCAAAAACAGCGTATTTTTGCGTGTAGATATTAATATACGAGGATGATGGTGAATCCTCTAAAAACGGCAAAATAACGACTTTAAAATTTTCGAAAGTTTTGCTACCAAAAGATGTTATTTAAAATGCGTGATTACGAAGCGTAATTAGCTGCATAGGTGTCTTACTACTCCCGACCTAATAAACCACTTAAATTTGGGGTGTTTCGAGTGTTTTAGCGATGTAATGGCGTAGAGGTGTGAGTGTGTAGGTGGGTGTAGGTGTAGGTGTAGGTGTAGGTATGTGTATGTGTATGTGTATGTAGGTGTGTAGGTGTGTGTATGTGAGTAGGTACGTACATGTGTGATATCTTTTTAATTCCAGCCTTGCCCTTCGCTTTTATTCTTACCAGAATAAAGCTCGGGCAAAGCTGGTCTTCCTATCTTCATAAACTGAAAACAGTTGAGCCTTACCCGATTACGCTTGTTTTAGCTCGGGGTTTAAATCTGTGATACTCAGTTTAAACTTTGAACACTTGATGGCTATATCAACACCACATTGGAACCCTGTTCAACATATTTCTATGGCTGGCGGGTCGAGAAATTTCCAATATCCCCATTCTATTTCTCTTTGGCTACGCAACGGAACAATCACCTGAATTTCCAACATTGCTTACAGGCGTGAATACTGAATTTCTTATAGTTATGAATTTTTAAGGCGGGAGAGACTTGAAGATATAAAATTATGTGATATAACTTTAATTACAAGTTGAAACTGCCTCATTCAGTATCAACGCCGAACCCTGAATGCTAACAACATTCGGGGTTCACCTTTTTATGTTGTATCATTTTATTATATAAAGTCAAATCGCTGCTTTTGCTCTTACCATCCAGAGTGCTTTTGATTTTGCCACTTATGGCACTCACATGAAAAACAGAGTTTAAACTCTGTCTTCTTATATCTCTGTTAAAATTAATCAGTGCAATTTCAAGGTTCTGCGAGATGGGTTCAGTTTTTTAGGTTTAAAGCTGGCTTCAACATCATATTTTTCAAGTGATTTATTTTGTTCGTCGAGATAGTCATTGATTATTTTTTTACCATCACTTGTTGGTAATGCTTTATACATTTCATCTAATCTTTTATTAACCTCAATAACTTTTTCCTTCGTCGGTCGTTTAGTGTCCATCTTCCAAGTTCTATTGACGCAAACCTCAACAAAGTCTGATATTGATTTGAACATGCTTGATATTCTATCAATAAAATTCAATTGTTCTTTAATGTATTCATCGTTCTTTTTTATTTCATCGGCTCTATATTCTTTTAAATTTGTATCAACTTTCTTCTTTTCGGCTGTCTTGAATTCATCTAATTGTTCGGAATAATTAGACTTTGCTAATTTAAAGTTTTCGCTAAGCTCACTTATTGCATTAGCGGCTTTTTTAGTTCGTTCATTAATTGAATTCAATTCGTTATCAAGTTTTGCTTTTTGTTCAGTCCCTCGACTTATGGAATTATAAACCCTATCAATTTTAGGTTGTGAAGTATCTTTTTTTATTAACCTATTCCTTGCTTTTTTTTCTGGCGAATCCGGTATGATCTCCACAGATATATCATAGTTATATTTGGCAAGTTTTTCATTGACGTGTTTATAAATCATTTCTTGATAATCTACACCCAACTGAACAGCGGTGGAATATTTACCATCGTGTCTATCGAGTGGTTCAAGACCTTTCAAGCCCCTGAATTTATTCACCATTCTAAATTCTTGGTCGATTATGTCGTATTTATTTGTTTTGCTGTTTTTACCATCTATAAATATATGAGGGTGAACAGCCAAGCCATTATCATCAGGCGACGAAATTTCATCACCATGAAACACAATCAGTTTAATCGGATAATCTGGAAAATGTTCTTTATAAAAGCTATTGATAGTATTTATATAGTGGGCCGGTTTTATATTGTCCACATTTTGATTAAGTGGAAATTTCCAAAATGCCTCTTGAATAACTGTTCTTTTCTTATGAAAATTATCGGGTATAGGTTTAGAAAGCTCCATTTTAGAATTGTGCAAATCAATGTAAGTTGATAGGCAAGATTTTTTTTGTTCCTTTCTTTTTAAAGTCAAAAGCTCTAACTGGGCAAGGGTTTCACCCTTGTCTATTGGCTCGTTTTTATTGGTCAATATACTTTCGAGAAGTGTAGTGAGTTCAGGGGATTCATTTTTTTGAGCGAGTTGTTTCAGTTTGTACGAGTACTTAGAAAGGTCGGAATTGTTAACAGTGGATAGCTGTTTTGATTCACTTGTTGCAATAGCAGGTTCAACTATGCTTTTCAATATATCTCTTCGTTCATCTTTCGATAGAGTTTCGAGCTGAATAATTTTATTGTTGTGAACAATCAAGTTGTTCATTTTCAAGTCTAAATTAAATTCCATGCCATGCTTTTGAACAAGTCTTAACGAATGTTCAAGGGATTTAGTTAGTTGATTGGTTCCGAGGATATTGCCTTTTGTTTTTGATTTCACACCGGTGAAATTTAAACGTTTCCAAATCATATTTTTGACTTTGGTCATTTTGCTCCTGATCGATGTTCACCTTACTGGTGAACTGGTTTGTTTTCGTCACTCAGGCCGCCTACGGGCGTGCTGGTGACTGCGTATGGCGATGACCCTGCCAAGGGTTCAGAGACTTCGATAGCGTGGTCTACAAGAGAAATTACAGCCAATGGAGTTGGTGAAAATTTTCTTATTGACCAGTTAAGCTTTTGATTTTGCTTCTGTCCCCCTGACAAGGGCCAGTAATAAATTCGCAAGCACGTAGTGCGTCTTTCCGAAGGAAAGTGTGAAATTATTATCAGCTGGTTGATAAAAACTCATACTTTCAGTTTTGAGTTGTTTAACTACAAGTTACCATTAATTATTTTATTTTCAAGCGAACACAAAAAAGGCCACCGATTAGGCAGCCTACTTTGATTGTTATGGTATCAATTAAAGTATTCGTTGAGATTGTTGATGCCAAACTCTTTAAGTGGATTATGTAGGCTGAACTGTTTCGCTATGCGGTCAATTTCAAAACCATTCTGGAAAATCTTAGCAAACAAAGTTCTTGTGGTTTTTTCGAAGTTGAACTTGAAAGTGATGTCATTAGCAACAAAGAATTGATTTATTTTTAAGCGACCATCTTCTGTTTTATACAAATCAATTATGTCGTTTTCGGAGTAAATGTTTATAGTGGTTTTCTTGATGTTTATTTGTGTTTGTAGTTCTGCAAGGTTTTGTTCAATATCGTTGATATTTGCTTCTGTTTTGCTAACTACCTCTAAGAATTCTTTTGGGATAACTCCACTGGTGAAACCAGCAAAAGATTTCATTAGGTTGTCTCTATAACTTTTTTGTTCAAGCAAAAGGTTGTTCAGTTCTACAATTTTCTTGTTGTCTTTGGTTTGGCTCTCTCTGTTTGACAGTAGCTTGATTAATAATTCTCTAAAATTCTCTACCCGTTCTTCTTCATCAATGTCGTCTTGTGTTGGGAGACGATAAATCATCCCGCTTTCACGAGTTATCCATTCATGTGGACGTTCGGGATTTGGGTCTTCGTTTTGCCATGGGTGAACGTCGAAATCTTCATTTGTTGTTGATTGATATATGAGTTCAAGAAATAACCCAAAAGCCAAGTCAAAACGAAAGCGTGGTTGGTCGCATCCATTTTTTAATTCTTTGCGTGTGTAGCATTGAAAATACGGATAAACGACGCCTTTGGGGTTTGTTTGTTTTTCAAACAACATAGATGCCTCACAACAATCACATTTGATGCTGTGGCGGAAAATGTTCAAGCTACCAACACTTTGGTTGCCATAGTTTTTTCTTTGTGCTCTGTTTTTCATCGCCGCTATTGCTTCATTAAATAGTTCATATGAAACGATTTGCGGATAATAGTTTTCAATGTATCGCTCAAATACTTTCTTTTTGTTTTCATCTCTTCGTTGAGCCATGTAAGCACCAAGAACGTATTTCGTATCTATTAGATGCTTTATATTTCTACTTGACCATTTTCGTTTTGAATAAGCGTTGAGCTTTTTAATTGACAACGACACGCCGACATATTTCAAGCTCTCAAAGAAATCTCTTATTTCCTGAGCTTCTTCTTCCTCGATTTCAAAGCAATTAAGTTCTTTGTTATATCGAATGCCATAGGGTGGATTATGGGCGTTAAAAATGACCTTTTCTTCTTCCGCTAGTTTTTTGGCTCTATTCCATGCGGACTTTCTGCGAACTGATTTTGTCTTACTTTCTTCGTATGCTCGCTTTGCGATAACACTTAAAAGGATATCTTGCTGTAAGTCATCAATTCGGTTTGTTTCGTTTGGTTTTTCATACCGTTGACCATCAATAGTAGTTATTAAAATAACACCTTTTTCAAGGATGCCATTGACCAGTTCTTTTGCCTGTAGAAGTCTTTGGCGACTAAGGCGGTCGATACTTTCAACGAATATGTAGTCGCCCTCTTTGATATGCATGTCGCTTATCATATCAATGAGTTCTTTTAGTTTTCCCTTTCTCTTGTTGCTTCCATCGTGTGCAGATATGCCCGTATCCGAGTAGATATTCTCGGGCGGCAACTCAATACCTTGTTGCTTTGTAATAGCTTGGATTGAAGCCATTTGACGGTCTACGGAGTCTCTACCGGCTTCGCCTTGGGCCTTGGATGAGTAGCGGATATAAGCGTAGGCAGTAGGCATTCCGGGCTTCCTGTGACGTTTGGCAAAGTGTGAGAATACCACTTACCAGTCTCCATGGGCTCTCGCAAGACTTCCAGAACCTTGCGATCAAACTCGGGAAGCTCATCCAGAAACAATACGCCGTGATGGGCCAGGGTTATTTCCCCGGGCCGCGGTTTGGAGCCGCCGCCCACCAGCGCCGGCCCCGAGGCCGAATGATGAGGTTGGCGAAACGGTCGCTGTGGCCAGCAGTTCAATGGCACTTGGCTGGCCACTGACTGAATGGCGGCCACTTCCAGCGCCTCTTGCTCATTGAGCGGTGGCAACAAGCCGGGCAGGCGGCTGGCCAGCAAGGTTTTACCCGTGCCCGGCGGCCCGGTAAACAGCAGGTTGTGACTGCCAGCAGCAGCGACCAGCAATGCCCGTTTGGCCGAAAGCTGCCCTTGGACATCGCTCAGGTCGGGATAGGGTTTGCTGATATGCAGCAAGCCGCTGGGGATATAGGGCTCTATCACCTCCCGACCTGCGAAATGGGCCACCAACTGCAACAAGTGCTCGGCCGCAATTACTGTCAGCCCGCAGGCCAGGCAGGCTTCTTCGGCATTGGCCTGCGGTACCACCAGCGCCCGGCCTGCGGCCCTTGCTGCCAGGGCGGCAGGCAATATGCCCTGCACTGGCCTGATTGCGCCCGATAGCGCCAGTTCGCCCAAACACTCCACCTGCTCCAGCGCCACAGCCGGCAGTTGCCCGCTGGCCGCCAAAATGCCCAGGGCAATGGCCACATCAAAACGCCCGCCGTCCTTGGGCAGGTCGGCGGGCGCGAGGTTGAGGGTGATACGCCGGGCCGGGAAATCCAGGGTGGAGTTGATGATTGCGCTGCGTACCCGGTCTTTACTTTCCTTGACCGCTGTTTCGGGCAAACCAACCAGCGTCAACGCAGGCAACCCATTGGCCAGATGCGCTTCGACCGTAACGGCAGGCGCCTCGACGCCCACCTGGGCGCGGCTGTAAACAATCGCCAGAGCCATGACTCATTCCTTGAGTTCGCAAAAAAACCATGGTGCGCGAATCTCAAGCCAGGGGCAGGCATGGAATGGATACGGGATGTTAACGGGTATGGGAGCACGGCCAACGAACTGCCAAAGTGCGGTGGCGAAAAAATTATAAGACCCTATGATTAATCAATAACGTTATTCATTAATCATGATTGTAAGTTTTAAATGCAACAGAACTGAAAGTCTGTATCGAAATGGCAAGACGCGCTTATGGTCAGACATTCTCAATGTAATTGAACGAAAATTAACCATGCTGGACGCTGCAAGCGTGCTGACAGATCTAGCGTCACCACCTGGCAACCGGCTCGAGGCTCTCAGCGGTACACGCAAGGGCCAGTACAGCATCCGCATCAACGCACAATGGCGAATCTGCTTCGTCTGGGGCGCCAATGGCCCTGAAGCAGTAGAAATAGCTGATTACCACTGAGGTCATCATGATCAAAAATGGCATGCGCCCGGTTCACCCGGGTGAAGTTCTCAAGGAAGAATACCTTGAGCCCCTGAGCCTCTCGTCTGCTGCTTTGGCCAGGGCGCTGGGGGTGTCCGCGCCGACGGTCAACGATATTGTGCTGCAGCGCCGTGGCGTCAGTGCCGATATGGCACTGCGCCTGTCAATTTGCCTGGCAACCACCCCGGAGTTCTGGCTTAACCTGCAAACCACTTACGACCTGCGCACGGCAGAAATCGACCGCGGTGCAGCGATTCGCGAACAGGTGCAACCCATTCACCACTGCGCCTGACTCACTGCTCCAGTGCTCGGGTCCCCAGATCCTCGGCAAAGCGCAACAAATAGCCATCGGGGTCGAGCACCAAAAAGTTGCACTCGCCAAACAGCACTTCATTGCTGCGGTACCAGCGTTCTTCCAGGGGTTTGCGCAGGGTGTGGCCAGCGGCTTGCAGGCGCTCGATCAGGCAATCGGCATCCGGGCATTTGATCGACAGGTTCATGCCCCGGCCGAACGGCTGCTCCAGCGGGCCGACCCGCCAGGAAGACTCTTCGAGGTCGTCCTGTTCCAGCATCAACTGGCTGCCATGGAATGACAGAAACGCAAAAAGATGCTCGGGCCGTTGGTACTCGATCTTGAAACCGAGCACTTCACAGTAAAAATGCAGACTGCGCGAAAGGTCCGAGACGATCATCTCGGGCACTAGCGGGTTCATCACCAGCATATAAAAACATCCTTGTTAATACAGGCGAATGCACCGCCTTTGAGCGTTATTCGCTCGGCGGCAACAGCCTTGCTTCCATTTCGGCCACTTTGGCCTCCAGGCTTTCGAGGCGAGCACGGGTGCGCGCCAAAACCACCATCTGGCTGTCGAACTCTTCGCGGCTCACCAGATCAAGCTTGCTGAAACCGCTTTGCAGCAAGGCTTTGAACTGGCTTTCGATTTCATTGCGCGGCAGCGCGGTTTCGCCACTGAACAAGCGGGAGGCGTGGCCGCCAAGGGCGTCGAGAAAATCTTTGGGCGCGAGCATGGATAAGGTCCTTAAAACTGATGGTGACGAGTGTATCACGGGGTGTAGGCCCCCATTGGCGGGGGCTTTCTGCACATTTTTCGCGCACCACCCCCGCAAGCTTCGCACCATCTTCGAGCACAAATACCCCGAGAAATCAGGCAAAAAGCCATCAACTTCCTCTAAATCGCTGTAATTATTGATTTTTCCAGACATGGCAAGGTTTCTGCTAAGACCAACATGACTCATGCACTGATGCAGTAGCTGTGACGAAGGCAGTGCGGCAGGTGGTTCAAGGAGTGTTTTCGTCACCAGCGATTTACACACGTTGTACAGCCTGAAGAAGGCTGACGATGCGTTACAAAGCCAGACACTGCGCTTAGACTTGAGCCGGGTTTGTTTTCCTGGGGCAAGTCCACCAATTCGGGAGAAGTTTCATGAAGCTAGTCACCGCCATTATCAAGCCGTTCAAGTTGGATGACGTGCGCGAGTCGCTGTCTGAGGTCGGCGTACAAGGCATTACCGTTACTGAGGTCAAAGGCTTCGGCCGTCAGAAGGGCCATACCGAGCTGTATCGCGGAGCGGAATATGTGGTCGATTTTCTGCCAAAGGTGAAGATTGATGTCGCCATTGACGACAAGGATCTTGATCGGGTTATCGAGGCGATCACCAAGGCTGCCAACACCGGCAAGATTGGTGACGGCAAGATTTTCGTAGTCAATCTGGAACAGGCTATTCGCATCCGTACCGGCGAAACCGATACCGACGCAATCTAAGCCGCCAAACCCAACGCCCCAGGAGAAAACACTATGACTCTGCGTAAAATCGCAGGGCTCGGAGCCCTGTTGTCCGTCGTAATGCCTGGCCTGGCCATGGCGGCAGACGGAGTGGCTGCTCCAGTCCTCAACTCCGGCGACACCGCCTGGATGCTGACTGCTACAGCCTTGGTGCTGTTTATGACCATTCCCGGCCTGGCGCTGTTCTACGGCGGCATGGTGCGCTCCAAAAACATTCTTTCCGTGATGATGCAGTGCTTCGCCATTACCGGTCTGATCAGCATTCTGTGGGTCATTTACGGCTACAGCATCACGTTCGACACCACGGGCATGGAGCAGGGCGTCACCAACTTCAATTCCTTTATCGGCGGGTTTGGCAAAGCATTCCTGGCGGGTGTAACGCCTGAAAGCCTGACCTCATCCACCGCGCTGTTCCCGGAAGCCGTGTTCATCACCTTCCAGATGACCTTCGCCATCATCACCCCGGCGCTGATCGTCGGTGCCTTTGCAGAGCGCATGAAATTCTCCGCCATGCTGATCTTCATGGGCGTGTGGTTCACCCTGGTGTACGCACCGATTGCGCACATGGTGTGGAGCGGCAACGGCGGCCTGCTGTGGGACTGGGGCGTACTCGACTTTGCGGGCGGCACTGTGGTGCATATCAACGCCGGTATCGCCGGCCTGGTAGCGTGCATCGTGCTCGGCAAGCGCAAAGGCTACCCAAGCACCCCGATGGCGCCACACAACCTGGGTTACACCCTGGTGGGCGCTGCCATGCTGTGGATCGGCTGGTTCGGCTTCAACGCAGGCTCTGCAGCGGCCGCCAACGGTACTGCCGGCATGGCCATGCTGGTGACCCAGATCGCCACCGCAGCCGCAGCCCTGGGCTGGATGTTTGCCGAGTGGATTACCCATGGCAAACCTAGCGCACTGGGCATCGCCTCGGGCGTGGTAGCAGGCCTGGTGGCAATCACCCCGGCTGCCGGCACCGTAGGCCCGATGGGCTCGGTGGTGATCGGCTTGTCGGCTGGCGTGATCTGCTTCTTCTGCGCCACCAGCCTCAAGCGCAAGCTGGGCTACGATGACTCGCTGGATGCGTTCGGTGTGCACGGTATCGGCGGTATCGTCGGTGCAATCCTCACCGGCGTGTTTGCAGCCCCGGCACTGGGCGGCTTCGGCACCGTGACCGACATCGCAGCGCAAGTCTGGATCCAGTTCAAGGGCGTAGCCTTCACTGTGGTCTACACCGCGATCGTCACCTTCATCATCCTCAAGGTACTGGATGCCGTGATGGGGCTGCGCGTGACAGAAGAGGAAGAGGCTGTGGGCCTCGACCTGGCTCAGCACAACGAGCGTGGTTACAACCTGTAAGGTTCCCTCTATAAAAAAACCCGGCGTGCCGGGTTTTTTTTTGCCGGTAATAAGGCGATATTCGGTGCTATGAAATGATTTCCCCTACAGGTTATTGGGGTTGCGAAGTTCTACGCTTGTTTATGCGACCCGTGCTTGCGACACAACTCGACTATTAGCCGCTTTGCTTTTTTCTTCAGCACGCTAGAATGCGCGCCGAGGGCAGAAAACAATGCTCGAGTACGACGAAGGCGAGGATGATCTCCCGACGCTTTCAAGGCCCGTGATCCGTGTGCTGGAGCATTCGGCACAGGGCGCCTGGCGAGGTGTTAATTCAGGCGGATGCCGTAATGATGGTGGTATTCGCCAAACCCTCTTCACCTTACAACGATGAAGAGGCGTAAGCCGCGGTTTGCCCAAGGCTACTTTTTCACCAGCGGTGGTCGACAGTCGCCACAGCTGGTCTATAACTAATCTGCTATACGTATGTCATGGGGTAGAACATGAGCGACGACGATCTGGAAAACGATGACCTCGAAGTAGGCGAAGACGACGATACCGAAGAGGGCCTGGAAACGGCCGCCGAGGATGTTGCAGACGACGATGGTGGCGATGATGCGCCGGCCCCTGCGGCCAAAGGCAAGTCAAAGGCCGCTGTGTCGGTTGATGACCTGCCGAGCGTAGAAGCTAAAAACAAGGAGCGTGATGCTCTGGCCCGCGCCATGGAAGAGTTTTTGTCCAAGGGCGGCAAGGTGCAGGAAGTTGAGGCCAATGTGGTGGCTGACCCGCCCAAAAAGCCTGACAACAAGTACGGCAGCCGTCCTATCTAAGGATAAGGACCGCTTGCATGCTTGAAGAAAAAACCCGCCGTCGCTGCGGGTTTTTTTGTGGGTGTTGGAAAACTTCACATCCCTGTGGCGCGGGCTTATCGTGATTGCAACATTCCGGTTTGTCTGGCGACCGCGGTGCCTGCATCGCGAGCAAGCCCGCTCCCACAGTTACAAGTGCTTCAACACCAGCGGCAACTCGCTCAAACAGCCAATTTCCGCATCGGGAGCCTTGTCCCCGTCCCAGTGCTTGCCGCCGGGGTTGAACCACACTGCACGCAGGCCTGCCAATTGCGCTCCGGCAATATCGTCACCGGGGTGATCGCCCACATGCACCGCCGCCCCTGCTGCCACGCCACCGCGCGCCAGCGCTTCGTGAAACAGGCGCGCGTCCGGTTTGGCAATGCCAATGTCTTCAGCACACAACACAAACTTGAAGTGATGGCCCAAACCTATTCTTCGCACATCGGCGTTACCGTTGGTCACCACACCCAGGGCGTAATCCCGTGCCAGCACCATCAGGGTCGGCTCGGCCTGGGGGAATACGTCCAGGGCGTGACGCGCCTCAATAAACACCTCAAAGGCATCATCGGCCAAAGACGCAGCGTTGGCGTAACCCGCACCGTGCAGCGCATGAAACAGAATGCGCCGACGCAGGGCACTGATCCGGTGCTTGAGCTGCGGCTCCTCACTCAATACCCGCTCGCGAATCGCCTGGAAATGCCCGGCCTCAACAGCGCCCAATTTTGGTGCGTTATCCGTCAGCCAGTTACGCAACACGGCTTCAGCGCTGACGATCACCGGGGCGGTGTCCCACAGAGTGTCGTCGAGGTCGAAGGTAATCAGCTCAATCGTCATTCACTGTCCTTACTGCGTTTGGCCCTTGGATGGGCGCTGTCGTAGACCGATGCCAGATGCTGGAAATCCAGATGAGTATAAATTTGCGTGGTTTTGATGTCCGCATGCCCGAGCAACTCTTGCACGGCACGCAAGTCCTGGGAGGACTCCAGCAGATGGCTGGCAAATGAATGGCGCAGCATGTGCGGGTGCAGATTCTGTCCCAGCTCACGCTCACCGGCAGCCTTGACCCGCATTTGAATTGCCCTTGGCCCAAGGCGCGTACCACGCTGGCTGACGAATACGGCGTCGTCCTTGGGGTTGGCCAGCAACCGCACTGCCAGCCAGGCCTGAAGCGCCTCCCGGGCCTTCTTGCCGACGGGCAGCACGCGGGTCTTGCTGCCTTTGCCGAGCACTTCGACCAGCCCGTCAGCCAGATCCAGCTGTTCCAGATTTAGCCCGGTCAGCTCCGACAAGCGCAGGCCCGACGAGTAAAACAGCTCCAGAATGGCCTGATCGCGTTGGGCCAGAAAATCGTCCTCGACACCACCCTCCAGCAATTGCAGGGCGCGATCGGTATCCAGGGTCTTGGGCAGGCGACGTTCGCCTTTTGGCGGGGCCAGGCCGTTTGCCGGATCGTGGTCGCACAGGCCTTCTCGATTGAGGTAGTGATAAAGCCCGCGTACCGCCGACAGCAGACGGGCAATACTGCGCGAGGACTGCCCTTGCTGATGCAGACGCGACACCAGTTGGCGCATGCGCTGGATATCCAGTGCCGCCCAGCTGGGGATTGATTCCTTGGCGCAAAACGCCAGCACCTTGTTCAGGTCGCGGCGGTAGGCCTCAAGCGTATGCGGGGACACCTGGCGCTCACTGCGCAGGTGAATGCAGTAAGCGTCCAGTTGCCGTTCCATCTAGCGCACCGAGCGCAGCGCGTTGGTAAAGCGCGGCAGCACCCGGCCCAGCACTTCGGCGATATAGCCGAGGAACAGCGTGCCCACCGAGCTTTTGTAGTGCTGCGGATCGCGACTGGCAATCGCCAGTACACCGTGCAACCCCAGATGATTAAGGGCTACCACGGCCGTGGAACCGATTTGCTTGCGCTGCTCTTCGCCAAACAGGAAGTCCAGCTCGTGCTCGCGCAAGCTGCCGCTGACGGTCTTGCCTTCAGTCAACAAGCCACCCAGCGCCCGTTGCGCATCGGCGCTGCTGACCCAACGGCCGACCGGCATCGGGTTGTCACCAAACAGCACCAGGCTGACAAAGGGCACCTGGAAGTCCTGGCGCAGGCTGTCTTCGACGGCAATCACCAGCTCTTCGAGGCTGGTGGCGTCCATCAGGGCCAGGTTCAGGCGACGGGTTTTTTCGAACAGACGGTCGTTGTCACGGGCCACGTCCATCAGTTGCGACAAGCGATGACGCATCTCGATATTGCGACTGCGCAGCAGCTCCAGTTGACGTTCCACCAGCGAAATGGTGTCGCCACGCTGATGCGGAATGCGCAGCGACAGCAACAGCTCTTCGCGCTGGCTGAAGAAATCCGGATGCTCCTGCAGATACGCTACAACCGTTGCGGCTTGCGAGTTATCCACAGGGACGTCGAGTGCTGCTGGCTGCGTCTTGTCGGTCATCGGTTGCGCTCGCTCATAAACGGACTTGTCCTTCGTAAACACGCATGGCCGGGCCGGTCATGATCACAGAGTGGCCAGGGCCTGCCCATTCGATGGACAACCGGCCACCAGGCAGATCGAGGATCAGCGGTGAGTCCATCCAGCCCTGGCTGATGGCTGCCACGGCCGCTGCACAGGCGCCGGTGCCGCAGGCCTGGGTTTCCCCGGCGCCGCGTTCCCAGACGCGCAGTTGCCCGCGCTGACGATCTATCACGTGCAGAAAACCGACATTGACCCGTGCGGGAAAGCGCGGATGGTGTTCAATTTTGGGGCCCAGTTCATGCACCGGTGCAGCGTTGATATCGTCTACGCGCAGCACCGCATGGGGGTTGCCCATCGAAACGGCAGCCAACTCGACGGTCTGGCCATCGACATCCAGCTCATAGCTCAACGCCTGGGCGTCGGCCACAAACGGGATATCTGCCGGAACCAGGCGCGGCGGCCCCATGTCGACGCTGATTTGCCCATCGCTGCGCACGTTCAGTTCGATAATGCCGCTCTTGGTTTCGACCTTGATCTGGCGCTTGGTGGTCAGGCGCTTGTCGAGCACGAAGCGCGCAAAGCAGCGCGCCCCGTTGCCGCATTGCTCCACTTCGGAACCGTCGGAGTTGAAGATCCGGTAACGGAAGTCCACCTCCGGGTTACTCGGTGCTTCAACGATCAATAGCTGATCAAAGCCGACACCCGTGTGCCTGTCACCCCATTGCTTGGCATGCTTGGGCAGGATGTGCGCGTGCTGGCTGACCAGGTCGAGAACCATGAAATCATTGCCCAGGCCGTGCATTTTGGTAAAACGCAGCAACATGGGTTTACTCCGGCAGCAGGCTTTCGCCAGCAAACAACTCGGCAACAGTCTCGCGACGACGCACTTCAAACGCCTGATCGCCATCCACCAGTACTTCGGCGGCGCGGCCACGGGTGTTGTAGTTCGAGCTCATGACAAAACCATAGGCACCGGCCGAATGCACGGCCAGCAAATCACCTTCGGCCAGCGCCAGCTGGCGGTCCTTGGCCAGGAAGTCACCGGTTTCGCAGATCGGGCCGACGATGTCGTAGGCGCGGGCTTCGCTGTCACGCGGGCGAACTGCAGTCACGTCCATCCAGGCCTGGTACAGGGCCGGGCGGATCAGATCGTTCATCGCCGCATCGACGATGGCGAAATCCTTGTGCTCGGTGTGCTTGAGGTACTCGACCTGAGTCAGCAGCACGCCAGCATTGGCCACGATGTAACGACCCGGCTCGAACACCAGCGCCAGGTCACGCCCGTCGAGGCGCTCACGCACGGCCTTGATGTAATCACCGGCCAGTGGCGGCTCTTCATCGCGGTAACGCACGCCCAGGCCGCCACCGAGGTCGATATGGCGCAGGTAGATGCCGCAATCGCCCAGTCGGTCGATCAGTGCCAGCAGGCGGTCGAGAGCGTCGATGAACGGTTCGAGGGTGGTCAGTTGGGAGCCGATATGGCAATCGACACCGACCACTTCCAGGTTCGGCAATTGAGCGGCACGGATGTAGACATCTTCGGCGTCAGCGATGGCGATGCCGAACTTGTTTTCTTTCAGACCGGTGGAGATGTACGGGTGGGTTCCCGCATCGACGTCCGGGTTGACCCGCAGCGAAATCGGGGCGCGAACGCCCATTTCGGCGGCCACCACCTGCAAGCGCTCAAGCTCTTCGGTGGACTCGACGTTGAAACAGTGCACGCCCACTTCCAGAGCGCGACGCATGTCATCGCGGGTTTTGCCGACACCGGAAAACACGATCTTGTCAGCCGTGCCGCCAGCGGCCAGAACACGCTCCAGCTCGCCACGGGACACGATGTCAAAACCGGCGCCCAGACGCGCCAGGACATTGAGCACGCCCAGGTTGGAGTTGGCCTTGACCGCGAAGCACACCAGGTGCGGCATGCCGTTCAGGGCATCGGCGAAAGCGTTGTACTGCGCCTCGATGTGTGCCCGGGAATAAACATACGTCGGCGTGCCAAAACGCTCGGCAATGGCCGTCAGCGCAACACCTTCGGCGAACAGCTCGCCGTCCCGGTAATTAAAAGCGTCCATGGTGTTCCCTTATTGGTGCTTGTGCGATTGCGATTGCGACGACTTCGCTTGGTCTTCAGGGGATTTGCTGTCATCGGGAAGATACAGCGGTCCTTTTTGACCACAGGCAGAAACAAGGCAGGCGACCGCGACGAGCGCAGCAATAGAAGAGATCAGGCGCTTCATGGCGAAATCCTTTGAAAAGCATTAATTGCGCCCGAGTATACCGAGCACCCACCAGCTTGCCTATGCAGCAGAGCGGCCGAGCGTTACGTCCTGTGTGGATGATCAGTGGTCGCGGGCAGATGGCTGTTATGGGGTTTGCAATCGGCCTGGAGCGCCCGTATCTTGCGAGCTCCGAGCATGACTAGATATTACGAGGTTCCACCATGAGTTTGACTGAAGCCCGTTTTCACGATCTGGTCGATGCCACCCAGGAAAATCTGGAAGACATCTTTGATGACTCTGATCTGGATGTAGATGTAGAGAATTCCGCCGGCATCCTGACAATCAAGTTCGAGAATGGCAAAGCCCTGATCTTCAGCCGTCAGGCGCCGCTGCTGCAGCTCTGGCTGGCGGCCCCCAGCGGCGGTTTTCACTTCGACTACGATGAAAAACGCAGTTCGTGGAAGTGCGATAAAAGCGACGAGCTGCTCAGCGAAATGGTTCAGCGCCTGACACTGGAACATGCAGGCGCCGAGCTGGAATTTGAAGAGATCTGACAGTGACCGCTTCTGCTAAACCTGCAAAACCGCTCTACAGTAACGTTAGTCCGGCAGTGCCGTCCCCCTGCATCAGCACCTGCCGGCTGGATGAGCACAAAGTCTGCCTGGGCTGTTTTCGCCACGTTGAAGATATTCGCGAGTGGCGCTCGGCAGACGACCAGCGGCGCCGGGTGATTTGTGAACAGGCCCAATTGCGGCAGCGGCTCCCGTAGCAGCTGCCGCAGGCTGCGTTCGATTGCGTAGCAATCGCAAAACCTGAGTCCTTTGTTCAACTGACACACCGCAGAGCCTGACTTTACGACGACTGCGTCGCCGAACGCAGCCTGCGGCAGCTGCTACGGATAATCGTCGTACGCAATCAGGGGGCAGTGTCCCCCCTGCTTGTGTATTTATTTTGCTGTGGTAGTGTCCGGGTTCGCCTCGCACTAACGAGGTTCGTCAAAACCCCGCCATATTCCGGCGGGGTTTTGCTTTTTCGTGCAGAAAAAAGGAGTCTGCCAGGTCATGAGCACACCAACCCCACTCATCCTCACCCGCCTGGACGTACAGCGTCTGGAGCAATTGATCGACAGCTTGCCAGAAACGACTCCTGGCATTGAGGCACTGCAAGCCGAGCTCGATCGCGCCGAAACCATCGTTGGCCACGAAGAAGTGCCTGCCGGCGTCGTGACCATGAATTCCCGTGTGCATTGTCGCGAAGAAAGCAGTGGCAAGGACTACCGCCTGACGCTGGTATACCCAAAAGACGCCAACGCCGACGAAGGCAAGATTTCGATTCTGGCCCCTGTGGGCAGCGCGTTGCTGGGGCTGCAAGTTGGCCAGCACATCAACTGGCCTGCTCCCGGTGGCAAGACCCTCAAGCTGGAACTGCTTGAAGTGGAATACCAGCCAAAAGCAGCAAGCGATTTCAGCGCTTAAGACCTTCCGGATCAGTCATGTCACAGCGCAGGCGTTTGCTCGTCACGGGCAAACTGACGCAAAGACCGGTAGCTGACGCTCAGCTCCCGGGCCAGGGCCCGACGCTCATGACTGACCTGCTGCGCCTGCCATTGCGAGCGATTGTCGAGCATTGCCAGGTGCTGCTCATCCCAGCCCCATTCGCGGGTCAGGCGCTTGAGTAACCGCCGCTGCCACAACATGCCTGCCTCGCCATTGCTCAACTCGTGGCCGACCTTCAGGTAGAGGCTGCGGCGAACCAGTTCCAGTCGCTGCAACTCACCCCGGCCCTCCAGGTAACGCTCAATACGTCGGTAAACCACCACGTAGGGGTCCATCTCATCCAGGTCCAGTTGATTGGCGTACACCCTCTGTTTGAACCCCAGGCTCAGGCAGCTCACCTGCGGGTGCTCGCTGGCGTACACCTCAATCAGCAGCAGCTTGAGCAGCGACTTGTAGGGCGCCTCTATGCCCTTGAGCAATTGCCACAGCCCGGCGCCCAGAAACTCGCCGGGGGCAATATGGGCCAGGTGGCCAAGATCAATGGTTTCGTCACGGTCGATTACCCCTGTTTCCAGTAGCCCACAGGCGAATTCAGCGTACCGCGCTTCCTCATGCACCGGCACCCACCACCACATCGGTGTGCGCCCGGCGAGCCAGATGGCGGTGCGATAAAACTCATCGAGCAACAACCTCTGTCGTGGCTCGTCGCCCTCGTCGTTGCGCAATTGTGCATCGATCAAAAAGAAGTGTGCTTCACAGCCCTGGCTCGTCGCCCAGGCTTCCAGGCGTCGGCATTTTTTGCGCAAGGCCGACACGGCGGCATCATTCAAGTCCGGAGCGAGGCAAACCCACACGTCCATATCGCTTTGCGCGGTCTGGGCCAATGTGCCGAGGCTGCCCATCAAAAAAAGCCCATGGATCGGTTGTGACTGGCAAGCGTTGCCCATGCTGCAAGAAAAGTCGTGAATCAGATGTCGGGCAGAGGCGAGGGCGAGTGCGTCAGGTTTATAACCCGACACCCCGGCGGGAGTGCAGTCAGACACATAACCGGGCAAGAGCGGGTGATTGATATGAAAGAGCAGCGCCAACAGGTTCAGTAGCGCTTGTTGGCGAGGGGCCAGCCCCTCTACCGCTCGGGCCAGGCGACCCTGATTGACGCGCAAAAAGCGCCCACGCAACTGCTGGAGAACCTGTCGCTCAGTTCTCTGGTTCAGTGCGGGCGGAGATAAGTGTGCCCGCGGAATCATTAATCGTTCAGATCCCGAGGGCGGGGCGTGGCGTCAGGCAACTTCTTTGGATTCAACAAGAATCGACAGCAGTACTTGGACACTTTCGGCAGCATCACGTCCCAGGCTTGTCAGATAGCCACCATCGGGTTGATCGATCAGTTTTTTCTCGAACAGGCGCTGCGCCGCGGCGACTTTTTCTGGCGCGGCATGTTGATGAATCTTCAGGCCCTCAAGGGTACTTTCCAAGTCAAACAGTGCAAGGACTTCCAGTTCGGCAACCAACTCAGGGGTAAACGACATAAAGACTCCAGACTATGCAGGAAAAGACGACAGCCGCTCTAAGGTGATCCCACTTGTGCTGACTGTCCAGCAACAGTTCCCACCTTTGCAAAACATCCTGTCGTTATAAGGCAGTTGGAGTGTAGTCGCGTCCCACTTTGCCGCTGGGAAATTCGTAGCAGCTGCCGAAGGAACGAGGCTGCGTCCGGCCGCGCCGCGGTCGTAAAACCGAGCCCTGCGCTGTGTCAGAAAAATATCGCGGGCAGTATTTACGGTCGCTTCGCAACCGGACGCAGCCTTCGGCAGCTGCTACACATGGTGCTCAAGTGCCTGTTTTGAGCTTTCAGTTATATAAACATTCTTAAATAGTATTTTTAAGAATATCTACACCTCACTACTATTGCCCCTACGCCAGCAACCCTGTCGGCACCCCATTTTCAGGAGCAGCACCATGAGCGCATCTCTGCGTAGCGTTGACGGCCAGGACGAAGCAACCATCCTGCGGGAAATCCAGAGCGCGCTGCGAGACCTGCGCTTTGGTGCTGTGGAAATCACTGTGCATAACGCGCAAGTGGTGCAGATCGAACGCAAAGAGAAATTCCGCCTGCAAAACCCGAGTCAGAAAAACGCCTGAATCGTTCAAGCGCATTCACCTGAGTGCGCTCAATAAAAATTAAAAAATGCTTTGGAGCCTCACCTATGTCCCTACGCCGTTACGCTTTGGCCGCGCTGGCCAGTGCCATTTTTGCTGGCTCCGCTGTAGCCAAAGATTACGAGTTGTTGAACGTTTCCTACGATCCAACCCGCGAGCTGTACCAGGATTACAACACTGAGTTCACCCAGTTCTGGAAAGCCAGCCACCCGGGTGACAACGTCAAAATCCAGCAATCCCACGGCGGCTCGGGCAAACAGGCCCGCGGCGTGGTCGACGGCCTGCGCGCTGACGTGGTAACCCTGGCCCTGGCCGGTGACATCGACGAAATCGCCAGGCTGAACAAGGGCTCGCTGCCGGAAAACTGGCAAACCCGCCTGCCGGACGCCAGCACCCCGTACACCTCGACCATCGTGTTCCTGGTGCGCAAGGGCAACCCTAAAGGCATCAAGGACTGGGGCGACCTGACCAAGGACGGCGTATCGGTCATTACCCCGAACCCTAAAACCAGCGGCGGCGCGCGCTGGAACTTCCTTGCAGCCTACGCTTACGGCCTGAAAGCCAACGGCGGCAACGAAGAAAAAGCCAAAGAATATGTAAAGACTCTGTTCAAGCATGTGCCCGTACTGGACACCGGCGCCCGGGGTTCGACCATCACCTTCGTCAACAACGGTCAGGGTGATGTGTTGCTGGCCTGGGAAAACGAAGCATTCCTGGCACTCAAGGAGGATGGCGGTACCGATAAATTCGACATCGTCGTACCTTCCCTGTCGATCCTGGCTGAGCCGCCAGTGGCTGTAGTCGACAAAAACGCCGATAAAAAGGGCAATGCCGAAATCGCCAAAGCCTACCTCGAACACCTGTACAGCCCGGCCGGCCAGGAAATTGCTGCAAAAAATTTCTACCGCCCGCGTGACGCAGCAATCGCTGCCAAGTACGCACAGCAGTTTCCGAAACTGGAGCTTGTGACTATCGACAAAGACTTCGGTGGCTGGAAAACTGCGCAGCCGAAATTTTTCAATGACGGTGGTGTGTTCGACCAGATCTACCAGGCGCAGTAACCTGTGGGGTGGGGCCTTTGGCCTCGCTGAAAGCTAGAACATAGAGCCCGCG
Organism: Pseudomonas sp. WS 5051; assembly: GCF_012985715.1. NCBI lineage: Bacteria > Pseudomonadati > Pseudomonadota > Gammaproteobacteria > Pseudomonadales > Pseudomonadaceae > Pseudomonas > Pseudomonas sp. WS 5051. The sequence goes on along the minus strand of NZ_JAAQWV010000003.1, from coordinate 274,957 downwards.
ACCGAGTTGCGGGCTTCGTGCGTTAACCAAGGACTCTTATGTCTCGTCGTATCTCCCCCGTCATACCCGGCTTCGGGCTGACACTGGGCTACACCTTGGTGTACCTCAGTCTGATTGTGCTGATCCCGCTGGCTGCGATGTTCGTGCATGCCGCCCAACTGACCTGGGACCAGTTCTGGGCCATTATCACTGCCCCCCGGGTGCTGGCCGCCCTGCAACTGAGCTTTGGCACCGCCTTTGTCGCCGCCATTATCAACGGCGTGATCGGCACCGTGCTGGCCTGGGTGCTGGTGCGCTATACCTTCCCCGGACGCAAGGTCATCGATGCCATGATCGACCTGCCGTTTGCCCTGCCGACTGCCGTGGCCGGTATCGCCCTGACAGCCCTGTACGCCCCCAACGGCTGGATCGGCCAGTTCGCCAACGACCTGGGTTTCAAGATTGCCTACACCCCGATGGGCATCACCCTGGCACTGACGTTCGTCACGCTGCCGTTTGTGGTGCGCACCGTGCAGCCAGTGCTGGCCGATATCCCCCGTGAAATCGAAGAAGCCGCTGCCTGCCTGGGCGCCAAGCCCCTGCAAGTGTTCCGCTACATCCTGGTGCCAGCCTTGCTGCCCGCCTGGTTGACCGGTTTTGCCCTGGCCTTTGCCCGCGGTGTGGGCGAGTACGGCTCGGTGATTTTTATCGCGGGTAACATGCCGTTCAAAACCGAAATCCTGCCGCTGCTGATCATGGTCAAGCTGGACCAGTACGACTACACCGGCGCCACGGCCATTGGCGTGATGATGCTGGTGGTTTCCTTCATTTTGCTGCTGATCATCAATTTGATTCAGCGTCGCATCGAAAAACCGTGAAGGAGGCCTGACCATGTCCAGCTCAACACAGAGCGCTTCATCCGTGGCCAATGCCGCCCGCCGTGGCAGCCCGCTGTCGCGGCGCCTGCTGATCGGCTTCGGCTGGTTGTTTTTTACCCTGTTCCTGCTGCTGCCGCTGCTGATCGTGGTGTCCCAGGGTTTGAAAATGGGGGTCGGTACTTTTTTCGACGCCATCCTCGAACCCGACGCCCTGTCGGCCCTCAAGCTGACCATTATCGCCGTGGTGATTTCGGTGCCACTGAACGTGGTCTTCGGCGTCAGCGCGGCCTGGTGCGTGAGCAAGTACAGCTTTCGCGGCAAGAGCATCCTGGTCACCCTGATCGACCTGCCGTTTTCGGTCTCACCGGTGATCGCCGGTCTGGTCTACGTGCTGATGTTTGGCGCGCAGGGCTTTCTCGGTCCGTGGTTGCAGGACCACGACATCCAGATCGTATTCGCCTTGCCGGGTATCGTGCTGGCCACCATCTTCGTGACCGTGCCCTTTGTGGCCCGGGAACTGATCCCGCTGATGCAGGAGCAGGGCACTCAGGAAGAGGAGGCCGCACGCCTGCTGGGCGCCAACGGCTGGCAAATGTTCTGGCACGTGACCGTACCCAATATCAAATGGGGCCTGATCTACGGCGTGGTGCTGTGTACTGCGCGGGCGATGGGTGAGTTCGGTGCGGTGTCGGTGGTTTCCGGGCACATTCGCGGGGTGACCAACACCCTGCCGCTGCACGTCGAGATTCTCTACAACGAATACAACCACGTTGCCGCCTTCGCCGTGGCCACCCTGTTGCTGATCCTGGCGCTCTTCATCCTGCTGCTCAAGCAGTGGAGCGAATCCCGTATTAACCGCCTGCGCGCCAGCGCCGCGGAGGAATAAACCATGTCGATCGAAGTCCGTAACGTCAGCAAGAACTTCAATGCCTTCAAGGCCCTGAACAGCATCAATCTGGACATTCATAGCGGTGAGCTGGTGGCCCTGCTCGGCCCGTCGGGCTGCGGCAAGACCACTTTGCTGCGCATTATCGCCGGCCTCGAAACCCCGGACGAAGGCAACATCGTGTTCCACGGTGAAGACGTCTCTGGGCACGATGTGCGTGATCGCAACGTCGGTTTTGTGTTCCAGCATTACGCCTTGTTCCGCCATATGACGGTGTTCGATAACGTGGCTTTCGGCCTGCGCATGAAGCCGAAAAAGGAACGCCCGAGCGAAACCCGCATCGCTGAAAAAGTCCACGAGTTGCTGAACATGGTGCAGCTGGACTGGCTGTCGGATCGCTACCCTGAGCAGCTGTCAGGCGGTCAGCGTCAGCGTATCGCCCTGGCCCGTGCCCTGGCGGTAGAACCCAAGGTACTGCTGCTGGACGAACCGTTTGGTGCGTTGGACGCCAAGGTGCGCAAAGAACTGCGCCGCTGGCTGGCGCGCCTGCACGAAGATATCAACCTGACCTCCGTGTTCGTGACCCATGACCAGGAAGAAGCGATGGAAGTCGCCGACCGTATCGTGGTGATGAACAAGGGTGTAATCGAGCAGATCGGCTCACCGGGCGAAGTTTATGAAAACCCGGCCAGCGACTTTGTGTATCACTTCCTGGGTGACTCCAACCGCCTGCATATCGGTGAGGACCAGCATGTGCTGTTCCGTCCGCATGAAGTGTCACTGTCGCGTCACGAGATCGAAGACCATCATGCTGCAGAGGTGCGTGACATTCGCCCATTGGGTGCAACCACCCGGGTGACATTGAAGGTTGAAGGGCAGAGCGAGTTGATCGAAGTGGAAGTGGTCAAGGACCATGACAGCCTGACCGATCTGGCGCGCGGCGAGACGTTGTTCTTCAAGCCCAAGGTGTGGCAGAAGGCTTAAAAGCACGAGCGCCATCACCCCAACCCTCTCCCGGAGGGAGAGGGGGCTTGATCTATGGCGTTGCGTGAATCTGCTTTTGACTTCAGTCCCCTCTCCCTCCGGGAGAGGGTGAGGGGCTGTTGATCTTCAGGGCTTTTTCAGTTTCGGATTAGGAAAAAACTGCACCGCCTGCACCTTGGGATCCGGTGCTTTTTTCAGCGCTGACGTATTGACCCGCGTACCCAACTCCTTGGGCACCGACAAACCCTGTTCATTCAACGTATCCGAATAACCGCAGGCCACGCATTCGCGGTGCGGCACTTCGTCTTCGTTCCACATCATCAACTTGTCAGGTTCGCTGCACGCCGGGCAGACAGCCCCGGCGATAAAGCGTTTTTTGCTCACGTTCACCGGTGCATCACTCATGCTGCCGAGTCCTCGGTCAGGCCGCTGTGACGCAACAGGGCGTCAATCGACGGCTCACGGCCACGGAAGTCCTTGAACAGCTCCATCGGGGCCTTCGAGCCGCCACGGGCCAGGATCGCCTGGCGGAACGCTTTGCCGGTGTGCGGGTTGAACACGCCTTCTTCTTCAAAACGCGAGAACGCATCGGCCGACAGCACTTCTGCCCACTTGTAGCTGTAGTAACCCGCGGCGTAACCGCCGGCGAAAATATGCGCAAAGCTGTTCGGGAAGCGATTGTAGGCAGGCGGACGCATCACCGAAACTTCGTCGCGGATGCCGTCAAGCACCTGCGCAACGCTGCGACCGTCACCGTGGGTGGCGTGCAGTTCGAAGTCAAACAACGAGAACTCCAGCTGACGAATCATCATCAGCCCGGACTGGAAGTTCTTGGCTGCGAGCATTTTATCCAGCAGGTCTTTTGGCAGTGCTTCGCCGGTTTCGTAGTGGCTGGAAATCAGCGCCAGGCCTTCAGGTTCCCAGCACCAGTTCTCCATGAACTGGCTCGGCAGTTCGACCGCATCCCAGGCTACGCCGTTGATGCCCGACACACCCGCGTGTTCGATCTCGGTCAGCATATGGTGCAAGCCGTGGCCGAATTCGTGGAACAGGGTGGTCACTTCGTCGTGGGTCAGCAGTGCAGGCTTGCCCGCAACGGCTGGAGTGAAGTTGCACACCAGGTTGGCCACCGGGCTTTGCAGCTTGCCGGCTGCGGTGCGGCGACGGTCGCGAGCACCGTCCATCCAGGCACCGCCACGCTTGTTGGCGCGGGCATAGAGGTCGAAGAAGAAGCGCCCGACGTGCTGGCCGTTTTCCTTGATTTCGAACAGGCGAACATCCGGGTGCCAGGTATCGAAACCTTTGATTTCGGCAATTTCGATGCCGTACAGGCGCTGGACAATGGCGAACAGCCCGCCCAGTACCTTGTCGATCGGGAAGTAGGCGCGCAGGGCTTCTTGCGACACGCTGTAGCGCTGCTCACGCAGTTTTTCGCCAAAGAAGCCGGTGTCCCAGCTTTTCAGCTCAGGGGTGCCTTGCTCGCTGGCGTAGGCTTGCAGTTGCTCAAGGTCGCGGGCAGCGAACGGCTTGCTGCGCTTGGCCAGGTCACGCAGGAAGGTCAGCACCTGATCCGGTGTCTCGGCCATTTTGGTGGCCAGGCTCAGCTCGGCGAAGCTGGCAAAACCCAGCAGCTTGGCCAGCTCCTGACGCAGGTCGAGAATTTCTTCCATTACCGGGCCGTTGTCGAACTTGCCGGCATTCGGGCCCTGGTCCGAGGCGCGGGTGCAGTAAGCCGCGTAGACTTCTTCGCGCAGGGCGCGGTCTTCGGCGTAGGTCATCACCGGGAAGTAGCTGGGGAACTCGAGGCTGATCAGCCAGCCGTCCAGGCCCTTGGCCTGTGCGGCAGCCGCCATTTGCGCCTTGGCCGAGTCGGTCAGGCCCGCCAGTGCTGTTTCGTCGGTGATGTGCTTGGTCCAGGCCTGGGTGGCGTCCAGCAACTGGTTGGAGAACTTGCTGCCCAACTCGGAAAGCTTGCTTTGTACCTCGGCGTAACGCTTTTGCTCGGCCTCCGGCAGGTCGATACCCGACAGGCGGAAGTCGCGCAGCGAATGCTCAAGAATGGTTTTCTGGGCCTGGTCGAAGTCGCCGACTTGCGGGCTGTGGGCCAGGGCTTCAAAGGCCTGGAACAGTTCGCGGTTCTGGCCCATCTCGGTGGAGTAAGCGCTCAATGCCGGCAGGCAGGCCTCATAGGCTTCACGCAGCTCTGCGCTGTTGCACACCGCGTTAAGGTGGCTGACCGGGCTCCAGGCCGCGCCCAGCCGGTCGTTCAACTCATCCATCGCCAATACCAGGCCTGCCCATGTCGGGTTCTGGCCCTGATCCTTGAGGATGGCTTGAATGCCGGCACGGTTGTCGGCGAGGATCTGCTCGATGGCCGGCTGTACGTGCTCAGGACGGATCGCCGAGAACGGCGGCAGGTCATAGGGCTGCAATAGAGGGTTGTTCTCGCTCACGTTTGGCACCTTGGCTGGAAGAAACATTGGCTCATCTTAATTACAATCGACGCTGACCGCAGCATTGCAACGCCCTATTACGGCTAAAGAAGGAAGCTATTTGTGTCCATTCGTCCATTCCAGCAGCACACACCGACCTTGGGCGAGCGTGCCTTTGTCGATCGCTCGGCGGTGGTGATCGGTGACGTCGAAATCGGCGCCGACAGTTCCATCTGGCCACTGACCGTGATTCGCGGCGATATGCACCGCATCCGCATCGGTGCGCGCACCAGCGTGCAGGACGGTTGCGTACTCCACATCACCCACGCCGGGCCCTTCAACCCTGAAGGCTTCCCGCTGCTGATCGGTGATGACGTGACCATCGCCCACAAAGTCATGTTGCACGGCTGTAACGTGGGCAGCCGCATCCTGATCGGCATGGGTAGCATCGTGATGGACGGCGCCGTGATTGAAGACGACGTGATCGTCGGCGCGGGCAGTCTGGTGCCACCGGGCAAACGCCTGGCCAGCGGCTTTCTGTATGTGGGCAGCCCGGTGAAGCAAGTGCGCGAATTGACCGAAAAAGAAAAGGCCTTCTTTACCTACAGTGCCGGCAATTACGTCAAGCTCAAGGACCAGCACTTGGCCGAAGGCTACGCCCAGCCCGTTTAAGCCCCCCTTTTTGGAGCCCTGCATGCATTACCAGAACGTATTGTTCGACCTCGATGGCACCCTGACCGACCCACGGGAAGGGATCACCCGCTCGATCCAGTTCGGTTTGAGCAAACTGGGCATTGATGAGCCAGACCTGAGCAAACTCGAGCACTTTATCGGCCCGCCGCTGCTGCAACAGTTCATGGCCAGTTATGGCTTCGACGAGGCGAAGGCGTGGGAGGCGATGGGCTTTTACCGCGAGCGTTTTGCCGTGACCGGGCTGTACGAAAATGAAGTGTTCGAGGGTGTCACTCCCTTGCTGGAAGAGCTGGTTGCACAGGGCCGCCAACTGTTTATCGCTACCTCAAAGCCGCATATCTATGCCCGCGAAATTGCCCGCCACTTTGATTTCGCCAGGCACTTCAAGGTGATCTACGGTAGCGAGCTGGACGGTACCCGCACCAACAAGGTTGAGCTGATTGCCCATCTGGTCAACGAACAAGGACTGGACCCGGCGCAAACCCTGATGATCGGTGATCGCAAGCACGACCTGATCGGTGCCCGCGACAACGGCATGGACGCAGCGGCGGTGGGCTATGGCTTTGGCAGCTTTGAAGAGCTGAACTCGTTTGCACCCAAGTACCACTTCGAAACCCTGGCGCAGTTGCATCAGGCGTTCAAACACTGACCTGCCCTTGTGGGAGCGGGCTTGCCCGCGATGGCCACGACGCGGTGACTCTTTCACCCTGCGGTGGCCCAATCGCGAGCAAGCCCGCTCCCACAATGCGCTAACCGGCGCGCAGCGCCATCTCTCGACGCAAATCCTCGCGCCAGCCCAGCAAAAACCCCAGTTCCACCACCACGAACAGCGGTCCCACGATCAGCCCGGTGACGTCATCGATAAACGCCGGCTTGCGCCCCTCGTAATAGTGCCCGACAAACTGGAACACCCAGCCCACCACAAACAGTCCAATGCCCCAGCCCAGCCAGGCAGCGGTGCCCAACCCCGCCAGCGCGTGCCCCAGCCACACCGTCAAAGCCAGCAGCAGCGTCATCAACAACCCCAGGCGCAACTCAAGGCGCAGGTAAAACACGGCACTGGCCAGCATCACCAGCACTGCCGGTGAAATACCCATCCATTGCGGGCGCGACAGCAGCGTTGCAACGGCAATCACGATCAGCGGGATGCCCACGAAATGCGTGGCGATATTGTGCGGGTCGCGGTGATAGGCAGCATATTGGCTCAAATGGTCGACCAGGCTTTTCATGGTGCAGAACCCTCAAGTTTTTATTTTTAGTTATAAACAAATAGCTTCTTATTCCTTAGCGAATCTAAAAACCGTCCCTATACTGACTCGGTAACACACATACCGCTGGAGGCGCACACCCATGGGCAACGATTCGATTCGCTATTTGATAGTGCCGGGCTGGCAAGGTTCGTCCGACGATCATTGGCAAACCCACTGGCAAAACAGCTTGCCGAACAGTGCCCGGGTGGAGCAGGCCGACTGGCTGACGCCCCGCCGCGAAGACTGGATCGCCGCCCTGGCCGAAGCCATTGCTGCCGACAGCACCCCCGTGATCCTGATCGCCCACAGCCTGGGTTGCATTACCGTAGCCCATTGGGCCGAGCGTGCGCCAGAAAGCCTGTTAAACCAAGTGCGCGGCGCGTTGCTGGTGGCCCCGGCAGACGTCGAGCGCCCGGCCTGTGCGCCGGCCTTGCGCAACTTTGCCCCGATCCCGACCCGGTCGTTGCCTTTTCCAAGCCACATCGTCAGCTCGGATAACGATGGTGCTGTCAGCGCGCCACGGGCTATGGAATTTGCCCGTCAATGGGGCGCCGAGATCGGCATCATCAGCGGCGCCGGGCATATCAACGTTAAATCCGGACACCAGCGCTGGGAGCAAGGCTTCGCCTTTTTATACCGCCTGCAAACCCGTATCGAGCACGGCGCCCTGCGTCGCGCGTGAATTCCTGTAACGCCCGCGCCCACCCTCCGGCGGCGGGCGGGAGCCTGCCATGAGCCTGCATGAAACCTTCGGTCAGCCGCTGCTGACCTTTCCTGACGCGGAAAAAAGCCCGCTGAGCATTCGCGCCAAAGCGCTGGTGTTTGTCGACCCCCGCTCGCGCCAATTACGCAACGATCTGGAGCTGCTCGCGCCGCGCGCCTTGCCCGTGCTGATTCGTGGTGAAACCGGCAGCGGCAAAGAGTTGCTGGCTCGACATATCCACCGCGCCAGTGACCGCACCGGCCTGTTTGTGTCAGTCAATTGCGGTGCCATCAGCCCCACTTACGCCGACGCCGAGCTGTTTGGCTATGCCGCTGGAGCACACAGCAGTTCGGCCAGCAGCCGCGCCGGGTGGTTTGGTTCGGCCAATGGCGGGACTCTTTATCTGGACGAAATCGGCGACTTGCCGTGGGCAATCCAGACCAAGCTGCTGGCGGCCCTGGAAACCCACGAAGTCACCCGTGTGGGCGCCCATCAACCGAGCCCGGTGGACGTACGGCTGGTGGCGGCCACCAGTATCGATCTGGCGCAGGCGGTGGCTGCCGGAAAATTCCACGAGCGGCTGTATCACTACCTCAGCGAAGGGCGGCTGGACTTGCCCGCGTTGCGCGAGCGGCCGGGGGACATCCTTTCGCTGGCCGAATATTTCCTGGGCATCTACAGCCAGCGCCTGAACCTGCCCGTGCCGTTTATCAGCGACAGAGCCCAGCGGGTACTTGAGCGCCACAGCTGGCCGGGCAATACCCGTGAGCTGGAAAACGTGATTCATTTTGCTTTGCTGGTGAGCACGGGCGAGGAGATCCAGCCCGAGCACTTGAACCTGCCTGACGCCCTGAGCCAGATCGAGCTGTTTATAAAAGGCGCCACGGCGCAGGAGTTGGCGGCGATCAGGCAGTTGTTGCCTTGACCCTGTGGGAGCGGGCTTGCCCGCGATGGCAGCGACGCGGTGTATCTGTCACACCACGGCGTTCCTATCGCGGGCAAGCCCGCTCCCCAAAAAACTCAAGTGAACAAAATGGCATAAGAAGCTGAATAAATATTATTGTTCTGGAATAAAGAAACTCGGTATTGTCCGCTTCGTCTTCCAGGAAAACCGTCATACGAACGGTCACACACATAAGGGTATCGCATGAAAAAGGTTCTGTTGTTTACCGCATTGGCGGCTGCTTTGACTGCAGGCCTGGCACAGGCTGGCGAAAAACTGGTGGTTGCCGCTACGCCGGTGCCTCACGCCGAAATCCTTGAGCTGATCAAACCAACCCTCGCCAAAGAAGGCGTGGATCTGGAAATCAAAGTGTTCACCGACTACGTGCAACCTAACGTGCAAGTGGCCGAAAAACACCTGGACGCCAACTACTTCCAGACCCTTCCATACCTGGAAAGCTTCAATAAAGGCAAAGGCACCAACCTGACCACCGTGATCGGTGTTCACGTTGAACCCTTCGGTGGCTACTCGAAGAAAGTCAAAAACCTGTCCGAGCTTAAAGACGGCGCAACCATCGCTATCCCTAACGAAGGCAGCAACAGCGGCCGTGCCCTGATTCTGCTGCAAAAGGCCGGTCTGATCGAACTCAAAGACCCGACCAACGCTGTGTCGACCCCGAAGGACATCGCCAAGAACCCGCACAACTTCAAGTTCAAGGAACTTGAGTCCGCACTGCTGCCACGGGTGCTGGACCAGGTTGACCTGGACATGATCAACACCAACTACGCGCTGGAAGCAGGCCTGAACCCGGCCACTGACGCGCTGATCATCGAAGGTGCTGATTCGCCATACGTGAACTTCCTGGTTGCCCGCCCTGACAACAAGGACAGCGTCGCAATCCAGAAGCTGGCCAAGGCCCTGACCAGCCCTGAAGTAAAAGCCTTTATTGCTGAAAAATACAAAGGTGCGGTACTGCCAGCGTTCTGATTACACGCCAGGCTACTGAAAACGCCGACGGCTTTTATAGCGTCGGCGTTTTTATTTGTCGGGCCAATACCAGGCGGGCTTGTCCAGCATGCGTTGGCCGACCACTTCTGTCTGGCCAAGGTTTTTTTCCAGCACGATGCAGTTGCACTCAGGGTCTTGTTGCAGGGCGGCGATCAGACGCCGGGCATGGGATACCACCCACACCTGCGAGTGCTGCGAAGCACTGATGATCAGCCGCGCCAGCGCGGGCAACAAATCGGGGTGCAAGCTGGTTTCCGGTTCGTTGAGCACCATCATGCTCGGCGGACGCGGGGTCAGCAAAGCCGCAACCAGCAGCAGATAGCGCAAGGTACCGTCCGAGAGCTCGGCGGCAGACAACGGGCGCAGCAGCCCCTCTTGATAAAACTCGATATAAAAATGCCCGCCGGGCACACATTCGATTTCCAGCCGTGCGCCAGGGAATGCATCGCTGATCGCGGCATGCAAGGCTTCAGGGTTGCCGACCTCAAGGATTGTTTGCAACGCAGCGGCCAGATCACGGCCATCATGATGCAGCACCGGCGTGCGCGTGCCCAGTTGTGGTTGGCGCACAGGCGCGTCGGGGTCAGTGCGAAAGTGATCGTAAAAACGCCAGCCACGGATGGACTCGCGCAACTGCAACACTTCAGGGGATGCCTGCAAGCTGCCGACCTGATCGAACAGGCTGTCGAAAAGCGGCGTGTGCTGTGCCAACACCTGCCAGTTGCGGCCGTCACGGGCGCGGATCATGGGGCCTTTACGTTCAACCAGCTCGCTGGCCGGGCGGTAAAAAGGCCCTGCCCAGAGGCTCTCATGCTTGATCTGCGGGTCGAGGTTGAACTGCGTGCGTCCGGGTATCGGCAAGCCCAGGGCGATGGCGTAGCTGAAGTCTTCTCCGGCAAAACCAAGGCGCAGGCGCTTGGCTTCCTGGCGCACGCTGGCGTTGACATCAACCTCGCCCAGCTTCATGCGGCGGGAGATCACCTCAGGCCCGGCCCAGAACGTCGAGCTCAGGCCGCCTTCACGGGCCAGGGCATTGACCACACCCCCCTGGGCGGTTTCGGCCAACAAGCGCAGGGCGCGATAAAGGTTGGATTTGCCACTGCCATTGGGGCCGGTGATCAGATTCAGCCGGGCCAGGGGCACCACCAACTGATTGATGGAACGGTAGTTGGCCACGGCCAGGGTGGTGAGCATGGGGTGACCTCATTTCGTGAAACTGATAGGCGGTAATAGAGTCCCACAGACGCTGAACACTGTTCTACGCTATCAACCGTATCCGCATGTTAAACGGCATCACGCAAAGGAGCTTGCATGGCTGGTCCACTGAACACGGGCATTTTGGGCTTGAGCCTGTTGGCGCTTCTCACCGCGTGCGGCAAGGAGGGCCCCAAAGAGCCTCTGTCCCCCCGGGTGTATGTGCAACAGGTGAGTACCCGTGAGTTCGCCCCACCGATCCAGCTCAGCGGTGATATTCAGGCCCGGGTCGAAACCCAGCTGTCATTCCGGGTGGGTGGCAAGATTATCGAGCGCAAGGTGGATGTAGGTGACCATATCCAGGCCCATCAGGTGCTGGCCCGTCTCGACCCCAAAGACCTGAAGATCCAGGTCGAGACCGCCCAGGCCAGCGTTAACGCGCAACAGGCGCAAGTGGTGCAAACCCGCGCGGCGTTTGTGCGTCAGCAAAAGCTGCTGCCAAAGGGCTACACCAGCCAAAGCGAATACGATGCTGCCAATGCCGCCCAACTGAGCGCCAAAAGTGCCCTCGCAGCGGCCCAGGCGCAATTGGCCAACGCCCGCGAACAACTGAGTTACAGCAACCTGGAGGCCGAGGCACCGGGCATCATCACCGCGCGCCAGGCCGAAGTCGGGCAGGTGGTACAGGCCACCATGCCGATTTTTACCCTGGCCCGCGATGGCGCACGGGATGCCGTATTCAACGTGTATGAATCGCTGTTTATCGAACCCCCCAAAGACCCCACGGTACAGGTCACGCTGCTGAGCGATCCGACAATCAAGGTCAACGGCCAGATCCGTGAAATCACTCCCACGGTTGCGGCACAAAGCGGCACGCTGCAGATCAAGGTGCAGCTCGACGCCTTGCCCAAGGGCATGGACCTGGGCTCGATTGTCAGTGTCAACCTGACCCCGCCGCCCAGCGCCAGCATTGAACTGCCATGGTCGGCCCTGACCAAGGACATCAGCGAGCCCGCCGTATGGATCGCCGACGAGCAAAGCAATGTACGCCTGCAACGGGTCAAGGTCGGGCGCTACCTGACCGGCAGCGTGATTGTCAGCGAAGGCCTCAAGGATGGAGAAAAAGTCGTGGTTGCAGGGGGGCAGTTGTTACACCCGGGCATGAAAGTTGAAATCGTCCCCGCACCGGCCGAAGGGGTGCAGCTATGAGGCGTTTATGGATGATGCCGCTGGCTGCTGCAATGCTGATGGGCTGCTCGGAGAAACAGCCGCCGGAACCCGTTCGCCCGGCGCTGTATGTGATTGCCCGGCCCGAGCTGGTTCAGGATCTGGGCCGCTTTGCTGGGAGTATCGAAGCTCGTTATGAAAGCACCCTGGGCTTTCGTGTTCCGGGGCGCATCGTGCGCCGTTATTACGATGTGGGTGCGGTGGTGAAACAGGGTGACATTCTGGCCAACCTCGACCCCACCGATCAGCAAAACCAGCTGCGTGCGGCCCAGGGTGATCTGGCCAAGGTACAGGCACAATTGATCAACGCCAGGGCCAATGCCCGTCGTCAGCAAGAGCTGTTCGACCGTGGTGTGGGCGCCCAGGCCCAACTGGACACCGCGCAAGCCGACCTCAAGACCACACAGGCTTCGATGCAGCAGGCGCAGGCTGCGGTCAATCAGGCTCAGGACCAGCTCAGCTACTGCAACCTGCGCGCCGACCATGATGCCGTGATTACCCAATGGCATGCCGAGGCCGGGCAAGTGGTGAGCATTGGCCAGGAAGTGGTCACACTGGCCCGCCCTGAAATCAAGGAGGCGGTCATCGACCTCCCGGGTCCGTTGGCCGAAGCACTGCCCAAAGGTATCGAATTCCTCGTCGCCGGCCAGCTCGACCCGACTATCAACACCCGCGCCCATGTCCGCGAAATCGCCCCGCAAGCCGACAGCGCCACCCGCACCCGGCGCACCCGCCTGACACTGGACCAGACGCCGGCGGCATTCCGTCTTGGCAGCTCGGTGAGCGTGACCGTCAGCAGCCCGACGGCCGAGCACTTCCAGCTGCCGCTCACTGCCCTGCAGGAAGTCGACGGCCACAGCCGCGTATGGATCATTGACAGCGCCACTCAAACCGTCAGCCCGCGTGACGTCAGCGTACTGCGTCGCGACGCCCGCAACGTGCTGTTGTCGGGTGGTATCAAAACCGGCGACAGGGTGGTCAGTGCAGGTGTGTACAGCCTCACCCCCGGGCAGAAAGTCAGACTCGATAAGGAAAGCTCGCAATGAATGGGAAGTTCAACCTGTCCGAGTGGGCTCTGAAGCATCAGTCATTTGTCTGGTATTTGATGTTTGTCGCGGTGGTCGCCGGGATTTTTTCATACATCAATCTGGGGCGCGCTGAAGACCCGTCCTTCGCCATCAAAACCATGGTCATCCAGTCCAAATGGCCCGGTGCTACGGTCGACGAAACCCGCCTGCAAATCACCGACCGCATCGAGAAAAAGCTTGAGGAGCTGGATTCCCTCGACTACGTGCAAAGTTACACCCGGCCCGGTGAGTCGACGGTGTTTGTGTTCCTCAAGGACACCACCAAAGCCGATGCCATCCCGCATATCTGGTATGAGGTGCGCAAAAAGATCGGCGACATTCGCGGCGACTTTCCCCAGGGCATTCAAGGCCCGGGGTTCGACGATGAGTTCGGTGATGTCTATGGCACCATTTTCGCCTTCACCGGCGACGGCTTCACCATGCGTCAGCTGCGCGACTATGTAGAGCAAGTGCGCACCGGCATTCGCGATGTACCCAATCGCGGCAAGGTGATGACCATCGGTGAACAGGACGAAACTTTCTACCTGGATTTCTCGACTCGCAAACTGGCAGCTTTGGGCCTCGACCAACAGCACATTCTGGAAAGCCTGCAAGAGCAGAACGCCGTCACTCCCGCCGGGGTAATCGAGGCCGGGCCGGAGCGCATGTCGGTACGCACCTCGGGGCAGTTCCACAGCGTTGAGGATCTGGCCGCCGTGAATCTGCGGGTCAACGACCGTTTTTACCGCCTGGCCGACATTGCCGAAATCACCCGTGGCTATGTCGACCCCGCGGCCCCCATGTTCCATTACAACGGCAAGCCGGCCATTGGTCTGGCAATCGCCATGATTGATGGTGGCAACATTCAGGAGTTCGGCAAGCAACTACAGCAGCGCATCGACGACCTGACCGCGCAGTTACCGGTGGGTGTGGGCGTGCATATGGTGTCCGATCAGGCGCAAGTGGTCGAGGAAGCTGTCAGCGGCTTCACCAGCGCCCTGTTTGAGGCGGTGGTGATTGTACTGGCGGTGAGTTTTATCAGCCTGGGCCTGCGCGCCGGTCTGGTGGTGGCGATCTCGATCCCGTTGGTGCTGGCGCTGGTGTTCGTGTTTATGGAATTTACCGGCATCGCCATGCAGCGCGTGTCGCTGGGTGCGCTGATCATCGCCCTGGGCCTGCTGGTGGACGATGCGATGATCACGGTGGAGATGATGATCACCCGGCTGGAACTTGGGGAAACCAAGGAGCAGGCGGCGACCTTTGCCTATCATTCCACGGCGTTCCCGATGCTCACCGGGACACTGGTGACCGTGGCAGGCTTTGTGCCCATCGGCCTTAACAACAGCTCGGCGGGGGAGTACACCTTCACCCTGTTCGCGGTGATTGCCGTGGCAATGCTGGTGTCGTGGGTGGTGGCCGTGCTGTTCGCGCCGGTGCTGGGCGTGCATATCCTCAGCGCCAAGGTCAAACCCAAGCCCGAGAAACCCGGGCGCCTGGCCCAGGCCTTCGACACCGCGCTGCTGTGGTGCATGCGTTATCGCTGGACGACCATTGGCGCGACAGTGCTGATGTTTGTACTGGCGGTGTTCGGCATGGGCCTGGTGCAGAACCAGTTTTTCCCGGCCTCTGACCGCCCCGAGATTCTGGTGGACCTGAACCTGCCGCAAAACGCCTCGATCCAGGAGACGCTCAAGGTCACCCAGCGTTTTGAAGAGTCGCTCAAGGGCGATGACGATATCGTGCGCTGGAGCTCGTACATCGGTGAAGGCGCGATCCGTTTCTACCTGCCGCTCGATCAGCAACTGCAAAACCCTTTCTATGCCCAGTTGGTGATTGTCAGCAAAGGCCTGGAAAGCCGTGATGCCCTGATCGAACGGCTCAACAAACGCTTGCGCGAGGACTTTGTGGGGGTGGGCAGCTTCGTGCACACCCTGGAACTGGGGCCGCCGGTGGGCCAGCCGCTGCAATATCGGGTCAGCGGGCCGAATATCGACCTGGTGCGCAAGTACTCGATCGACCTGGCCTCGGTGCTCGACGCCAACCCCAATGTCGGTGAAACCATCTTCAACTGGAACGAGCCCGGCAAGGTGCTGCGTATCGACATTGCCCAGGACAAGGCCCGCCAGTTCGGGCTGTCATCCGAAGACGTGGCCCATGTGATGAACAGCATCGTCAGCGGTGCCGCCGTCAGCCAGGTCAAGGACAACATTTACCTGATCAATATCGTCGGGCGGGCCAACAGCAACGAGCGCGGTACCCCGGAAACCCTGCTCAACCTGCAGATCACCACCCCCAGCGGCACCTCGATCCCGCTATTGGCCTTTGCCACGGTGCGCTACGAGCTGGAGCAGCCGCTGATCTGGAGCCGTGACCGGATCCCCACCCTGACCCTCAAGGCCTCGGTGCGCGGCTCGATGCAACCGACCGATCTGGTCAAGGTGCTCAAGCCCGAAGTCGACAAGTTCGCCGCCAACCTGCCAGAAGGCTACAACGTGCAAACCGGCGGTACGGTAGAGCAGAGCGCCAAGGCCCAGGGCCCGATCGCCAAAGTCGTGCCGTTGATGCTGTTCTTGATGGCAACCTTCCTGATGATCCAGCTGCAAAGCGTGCACAAGATGTTCCTGGTGGTCAGTGTCGCGCCGCTGGGGCTGATCGGTGTGGTGCTGGCGCTGGTGCCTACCGGCACGCCGATGGGCTTTGTAGCGATCCTGGGGATTCTGGCGCTGGTGGGCATCATCGTGCGTAACTCGGTGATCCTGGTGACCCAGATCGACCAGTACGAACGCGACGGCTTCGATCCGTGGCACGCGGTGATGCAAGCCACCCAGCATCGTCGTCGGCCGATTCTGCTGACCGCGGCAGCGGCCAGCCTGGGCATGATTCCGATTGCCCGGGACGTGTTCTGGGGGCCGATGGCCTACGCCATGATCGGCGGCATTCTATCGGCCACCTTGCTCACGCTGTTGTTTTTGCCAGCGCTGTATGTGGCTTCGTACAAGATCAAGGAGAACAAGAACCCGCCGCCAGAACATGCGTAACCCAGTGGGAGCGGGCTTGCTCGCGATTCGGACGACGTGGTCTGACAGACACACCGCGTCGATCCCATCGCGAGCAAGCCCGCTCCTGCAGCAGGGTGATTAGTGTGAATTTACGAATGCCGGTATCAAGACAGCGGTCTTTAATTGAAGGGAGGTGTGAACCTGGTTTCAACCCTCTCCGCAGGGAGAGGGTTGGGGGGAGGGGCTTTTGGCTCTTGCTTCGGGCTTTTTAACGCTGCGCCTGCCCCTGCTGCATCACCCACTGCACCACTTGTGGCATCAGCACATCACTGGCCTGGCCAAAACCTGCGACCACGCCTGGTACCATCGGGTTGCTCAGCGGCTGGCGCGTCTCAAAGCGTTTGGAAGCAATCACCCGCTGATCGCTGCTGCGTACCAGGCGGGCGTTGTACTGGATCAGCACTTCCGGGCTTTTGCCGTTGTAGTGGGTCTGAAACGCCAACAATTCGCCCCCCAGTTCGTAATCGGACTGCAAGTTGCTGTCATCGGTGCTCAAGCCCTGGATCCTGCCATCCTGCAAGAAGGCCTCAAGCAGACGGTTGCGCAACAGCACCGGGGCCGTATCGCTCCAGCGGGCACCTTTGTAGTTACTGATCAGGTTGCCCTCAGGCACCACCACGATGTTCTGGCTGTTCAACGCGCCAGTGGTCATCGGCTTTTCCAGACGCAATGACCACTTCACTGGCGTACTCTGGCTGACGGCCATGGGTGCTTGCGCCGCCGGCAGCCGATACACGTCGACTATCTCGGGTTTAGGCAAAATCGAGCAGGCGCTGAGCAGGCTCAGGCCAGTAGCAAGGGCGATGGAACCTGCCAGGCGATAGGTGCGCTTCATGGGGTGAATTCCTTGTTCTGCTCGCGGCCCAGCAAGTAACCGCTTGGATTGGATTCCAGGCGCCGCGAGATCGAGCGCAATGTGCCAAGGGTTTCGCGCAGTTCATTGACTGCAGGGCCGAGCTGATTCAGCCCCTGCAGGCCGCTGTTGAGCGAGTCCTCATTGTTGTTGATCAGTTTGTTGATCGTCGCCGTGCTCTGCTGCAGGGAGTTCATGGCCTGCTCGGCGCTGTTGAACATCTGTTTGCCTTCGGTGCTCAACAGGCCGTTGGCGTTGCGCATCAGCACGTTGGTTTGCTCAAGCGTGACGCTGGCCTGTTTGCCGACCTGGGCCAGCTGTTTCAATGTCTGGCTGATATCGCCGCGCTGACCGGCAATGGCCGTAGTGGTTTGCTCAAGGTTGTCCAGGGTCTTGCTGACACGGTTGACGTTGTCTTCGGAGAACAACGCATTGGCGTTATGCAGCAGCATATTGACGTTGGCCATCACGTCAGAGCCGTCGGTGAGCAGGCGGGCAATGGGCGAGGGCGAAGCCACGATTTCCGGCAGCTTGCCGTCCTTGCCCTTGAGGGGCGGGCTGTTGGGGTCACCGCCACTGAGCTGGATGATCGAAGTCCCGGTCACGCCGGTCAGCGCCAGCTTGGCCTTGGTGTCGACCTTGACCGGGGTGTTGGCCGCCAGACGAATGCGCGCCAGTACCCGGCGCGGGTCCTTGTCGTCCAGGCGCAGTTCGATCACGTCGCCGACCTTGATCCCGTTGTATTGCACCGAGCTGCCTTTGGACAGGCCGCTGACGGCTTCGTTGAACACCACTTCGTAATCCTTGAACGTGCTGTCCATGCTCGCCTTGGCCAGCCACAGGCCAAACAGCATGGCCCCGACGACAATCAGGACGCTGAACAGGCCGATCAATACATGATGGGCACGGGTTTCCATGTCATTGCTCCTTGAGGTGGGTTGCCGCTTCGTACGCGGCGCGGCCACGGGGGCCATGGAAATAGTCATGAATCCACGGGTCGTCGTAGTCTTCGACCTCAGTGATGGGTGCCGCCACCAGCACCCGTTTTTGCGACAGCACCGCCACCCGGTCAGTGATGGTGTACAGCGTGTCGAGATCGTGGGTGACCAGGAACACGCTTAACCCCAGCGCATCGCGCAGTGTCAGGATAAGTTGGTCAAAGGCCGCCGCGCCGATCGGATCCAGCCCAGCGGTGGGTTCGTCCAGAAACAGGATGTCCGGGTCCAGCGCCAGCGCCCGGGCCAGCGCTGCGCGCTTGACCATGCCCCCGGACAGTGAAGACGGGTACTTGTCTGCTGCCGACAGGGGCAATCCCGACAGCGCCAGCTTGACGCACGCCAGGTGCTCGGCATCAGGCCGGCTCAGGCCGGCGTGCTCGATCAGGGGCAGGGCGATGTTCTCTTTTACCGTCAGTGAAGAAAACAGCGCGCCCATCTGAAACAGCACACCAAAGCGCCGCTCGATCATCGAGCGCGCCTGTTCATCAAGGCTCATCAAGTCCTGGCCAAACACCCGGACCTGCCCTTCAGTGGGCCGACGCAAACCGACAATGCTGCGCAGCAGCACGGATTTGCCGGTGCCGGAGCCGCCGACCACGCCGAGAATCTCACCTTTGTACACATCAAGGTCGAGGTGTTCATGCACGGTCTGGCTACCAAAGCGGTTGCACAGGTCACGCACCTCGATCACGGTCTCGCCGGGTTTGCGCAGGGACGTACTCACCAGCCCATCTCCATAAAGAACAACGCGGCCACGGCGTCGAGGACGATCACGATAAAGATCGACTGGACCACGCTGGACGTGGTGTGGGCGCCCACCGACTCGGCGCTGCCGCTGACTTTAAAGCCTTCAAGGCAGCCGACCGCGGCAATCAGGAAGGCAAAGAACGGCGCTTTGACCATGCCCACCAAAAAGTGCTGCACGCCGATATCCGAGTGCAGCAGCGAAATAAACATGTCCGGCGAGATACCCAGGGACACCACGCAGACTACGGCACCGCCGAGGATGCCCGCCATCATGGCCATGAATGTCAGCAGCGGCAGGGAAATCAACAGCGCCAGCACCCGTGGCAACACCAGCAAGTCCATCGGATCGAGGCCCAGGGTGCGGATCGCGTCAATTTCTTCGTTGGCCTTCATCGAGCCGATTTGTGCGGTAAAGGCACTGGCCGTGCGCCCGGCGAGCAGGATGGCGGTGAGCAACACGCCGAATTCACGCAGGAAGGAAAACGCCACCAGGTCAACGGTAAAAATCCCCGCACCAAAGTTGGCCAGTACCGTGGCCCCGAGAAACGCCACTACGGCGCCCACCATAAAGGTCAGCAACACCACGATCGGCGCGGCGTTAAGACCGATCTGCTCGATATGCGCCACCACCGGGGTGATGCGCCATTGTTTGGGTCGAAACAGGTTGCGCGCCAGGGTCTGCAGGATCAGGCCGATAAACCCCAGCAGTTGCAGGGAGTCTTGCCACAGCTTGTAGACCGCGCTGCCGATGCGGCTGAGCAAGAGGATGCCGACGTTCTGTTCCTGGGCTGCGACCGGCACGCAAAAATCGCGCATCGAGGAATAGACCGTTTGCAGCAAGGCGCGGTCGGCGGCGGGGAGTTTTTGTGCGGTATCGGTCAACTGGCTGACGCGCTCTGCCCCCAGCAGCTCCACCAGCAGCGAAGCCCCGGCCGTATCGATGCTGGACACGTCGTCCAGGTTGATGGCGGTCTGGGCATCGTACTTGCCGACCAGTTGTTCGGTCTGCTGCTTGAGGCGTGTGTAATGGGCAAGCGTCCAGTCGCCGCTGATCAGCAGTCGCGCCGGATTACCGGAAGTGTCTAGTTGGGCATTGCCCGCCATGGCCGTAATAGTCTTAAGCTCCCAGCTCGGTACGTTTGAACGCAGACCTTATGTAATAGCACAATCCGGCAAAAGTGCTTCAGTTTGCCTTAACAACCGCAGGCGCAGATTGATCCAGGTTAACCCTGAAGCGCAAAACGCCGATCAGTTGCCCATCCTCGGTCAACACCCGGACTTGCCAGCGACCCACCGGGTCCGGCGGGAAATTCTGCTTGTGGGTCCAGGCGCGATAACCCTCTTTGCGCCCGCCATGAATATCCAGGGCGATGCGGTCGACCTCCTGGCCGTTGAGTTGCCACACATGGTAAATCCGCTCATTCAAACCCCGGGGCGCATTGATCGAGGTATAGGCGTACAGGCCACGACTGCGCAGCTCGCTGACGCTGATGTGCTTGATGCTCTCGCCCGGCGTGCGGTCCTGCAACTGGGTGGTGACGGCCACTTCGGTCATCCACAGCGTAGCTGGTGGCACCCAGGATCGCAGCAGCCAGCCGGTGCCGCCCAGGGCCAGGACTATCAAGGGCAATACCAGCCAGCCACGCCAGGTTTTCAGCGGCAGGCTCACGGCCAAGCTGGGAATTGACAGCAGCACGGCGGTGCCCAGCGCCAGTTTGTAGCTCTCGGAGGTGGTGAGGTTGAGGATGATCGGCAACGCCGTCAGCATGGCCGCGAACAGGGCCAGGGTGTGCAGGGCCAGAAACAGCCAGCGCCGGGGGGCCAGCCATTTGTAATACAACGGGTCAGTGATGGCGATCAGTGCGCACACGCCCAGAAGTCCGGTAAAGACCAGTTGGCCACTGTTCCAGGTGGTGGTGATAAAGAAAAATGGCAGGACGAAAAAAAAACTTTCCTGGTGGATCATCTGGGTGGCATAGCGCAGCAGCGGTTCAGGTATTTCGCGCTTGAACACCCGGCTGAACAGCCGGGTGAAGGTGTTTTCCAGCATCAACCAGACCCAGCTCACCAGCAGGATCACCGCAATCCAGCGGGCCATGCCTTGCTGGCGGTCCACCAGAATGAAACTGCCCACCCCCGAGCAAAAGCCAAACGCCGCGATCAGCCCTGGATAGCGCTTCATCAACTCAAGGATGCGCTGTAGGTAGTGGTTCCAGTCTGGCATTTGGCAGTTCACATTCTGTAAGGGGAAAACCTGGACAGAATAGCGTTTTAGGCGCTCCGCGTCCGGCACGATTGAAGGGGCCCCGGCCTGCATCGGCGCCCTGCAATCAATGCCCGTGGCTTCTGCCCACATGGCTGGGCTCGCCTTCCGGCGGGCTGACCGAGCCGCTGACTTCCAGCTGCTGCAAAATCCCGCAATGCTCCCCGTCAGGCCCCTCGCCACACTTTTGCCGCAGGTCGAGCAATTGCGCCTGCAGGGCCAGCAAACTGTCGACCCGCGCCTTGACGTGATGAATATGTTCGTCGATCAACGCATTCACGCTTTCGCACTGATCCTGGGGGCTGTCACGCAGGTTGAGCAGGCTGCGGATTTCTTCCAGGGTCATGTCCAGGCTGCGGCAATTGCGGATAAACGTCAGCCGCTCAACATGGGCCTGGGTGTACAAACGGTAGTTGCCTTCACTGCGCGCAGGCTCTGGCAGCAGCCCTTCGCGTTCGTAATAACGGATGGTTTCGACCTGACAGTCGGTCAATTTCGCCAGTTCGCCAATTTTCATCAAGCAGATCTCCAAAAGGATGCTTGACCCTATAGTGGCTACAGGGTCTTTACTTGGCAACAGGCACCTTTCCCGGACGCAATCTGATGAGCGATTCCATTCACGCACCGAACAAGCATGATCACGATCACGATCACGATCACGAACATGGGCATGGCGACACGCACGCTCACGCCCATAGCTGCTGCCCCGGCGCAGCGGGACCGAGCGTCGTCAAGCTGGCCGCCGCGGCCACTGCGGGCGCGCGCCTGAGCAGCTTTCGCATTGAAGCGATGGACTGCCCCACCGAGCAGACCCTGATCCAGAACAAGCTGGGCAAGCTGGCGGGTGTGCAGCAACTGGAATTCAACCTCATCAACCGGGTATTGGGCGTGACCCACGACCTGCCGTCCGTCGGGCCGATTGTCGACGCAATCAAATCCCTCGGCATGCACGCCGAGCCCATCAATTCCGGTGCGGATGCGGCCCCGCCTGCACTGCCTGCGAAAAAACACTGGTGGCCTCTGGCCGTGGCCGGTGCGGGCGCGTTGGCGGCTGAAGTGCTGCACTTTACCGATGCTGCACCCACCTGGGTGATTGCGCTGGTGGCGCTGGTGTCGATCCTCAGCGGCGGCCTGACCACCTATAAAAAGGGCTGGATCGCCCTGAAAAACCTCAACCTGAACATCAATGCACTGATGAGCATCGCCGTGACGGGGGCCGTGTTGATCGGCCAATGGCCGGAAGCGGCGATGGTGATGTTCCTGTTTACCGTGGCCGAACTGATCGAAGCCAAATCCCTCGATCGTGCGCGCAATGCCATCAGTGGCCTGATGCAAATGGCGCCGGACAAGGCCACCGTGCAGCAGGCGGATGGCAGCTGGATTGAGCTTGAGGTCAAAGACATCGCCCTGGGCAGCCTGGTCAGGGTACGGCCGGGCGAGCGTATCGGCCTGGACGGTGAAGTGGTAGCGGGCAACTCCACAGTCGATCAGGCGCCGATCACCGGTGAAAGCCTGCCCATCGAGAAAGCGCTGGGCGACAAAGTCTTCGCGGGCACCATCAACCAGTCCGGCGCCCTGGAATACCGGGTGACGGCAGCGGCCAACAACTCGACCCTGGCGCGGATCATTCACGCTGTAGAGCAGGCCCAGGGCGCCCGGGCACCGACCCAGCGTTTCGTCGACAGCTTCGCGAAAATCTATACCCCGCTGGTGTTTGCCTTTGCCCTGGCAGTGGCGGTGATCCCGCCGTTGTTTATGGGCGGCGTATGGTTTGACTGGATCTACCGTGCGCTGGTGTTACTGGTGGTGGCGTGCCCTTGTGCGCTGGTGATTTCGACGCCGGTAACCATCGTCAGCGGCCTGGCGGCTGCGGCCCGCAAGGGGATTCTGGTCAAGGGCGGGGTGTACCTGGAAGGCGGCCACAAGCTCGACTTCCTGGCCCTGGACAAGACCGGCACCATCACCCACGGCAAACCGGTGCAAACCGATTACCTGCCCCTTGATCCGCTGGTCACTGACAGCGCGGTGCTGTTGGCCGCCAGCCTTGCAAGCCGTTCCGATCATCCGGTGTCGCTGGCTGTGGCTAATGCTGCTGTGGATAAGAATCTGCCTTTGAGTGCTGTGGATAACTTCACCGCGCTGGCGGGGCGCGGAGTGCGTGGCGAAATCGACGGCAAGCTCTACCACCTGGGCAATCACCGCCTGGTTGAAGAATTGGGCCTGTGCTCTCCTGAACTCGAGACCGAGCTGTTTGCGCTGGAAGAACAGGGCAAAACCGTGATCTTGCTGTGCGACAGCGCAGGCCCGCTGGCGCTGTTCGCCGTGGCAGACACGGTCAAGCAAACCAGCCGTGAAGCGATCCGCGAGTTGCATGAGTTGGGCATCAAGACCCTGATGCTGACCGGCGATAATCCTCACACGGCCAACGCCATTGCCGCCCAGGTCGGTATCGACGAAGCCCAGGGCAACCTGCTCCCGGAAGACAAGCTCAAGGCGATCGAAGCGCTGTATGCCAAGGGCCATCATGTAGGCATGGTGGGCGACGGCATTAATGACGCTCCGGCCCTGGCCCGTGCCGAGATCGGTTTTGCCATGGCCGCGGCAGGTACGGATACCGCGATCGAGACCGCCGATGTTGCCCTGATGGACGACGATCTGCGCAAGATACCGGCTTTTATTCGCCTGTCACGGCAGACCTCCAGCATCCTGAAACAGAACATTGCCTTGGCATTGGTCATCAAGGCGATCTTTCTTGCGGTAACCTTCCTCGGTTTGGCCACCATGTGGATGGCCGTGTTTGCCGACATGGGCGTCAGCCTGTTGGTGGTGTTCAACGGTTTGCGCCTGTTGCGCAAATAGATCAAGAGGGGCTGTTGTGCTGAGTGCCGAGCTGAAAGCGTTTTACCGGGTGGCCCAACTGGGCAGCATTACTCAGGCCGCCAAAAAGCTCGGGCTGAGCCAGCCGACTGTGACCACGCAAATCCGCAACCTCGAAAGCCAGTACGGTGTAGAGCTGTTTTACCGTGGCGGCCGGCGCCTGACCCTCAGCGATGACGGCGTACGCCTGCTGCCGATGGTCAAGGCGTTGCTGCAGCAAGAAGCCGATATCGAATTCTTTTTGCGCAACAGCGGCCAGGGCACCGGCATGCTGCGCATTGCCGCGACCGCGCCGTATTACATCCTGGATCTGGTCAAAGCCTTTCGCGAACGCTTGCCGCAGATCGAGGTGGCGGTGGATATCGGCAACTCCCAGCAGGTGCTGGAGGCACTGGACGAATACCGGGTCGATATCGCGGCTTCCTCACAACTGGTGGAAGACCCGCGCCTGATCCGCCGCGTCCTGGGTGCCGATCCGCTGGTGCTGGCGGTGCATCGCAATCACCCGTTGGCCAAGCTAGAGCATGTACCGCTCAGTGCGCTGGCCGGGCATTGCTTGTTGATGCGTGAGCAAGGTTCGACTACGCGCCAGTTGACCGAAGACCTGCTGGCCAATGCCGGGGTGAGTTTTGGTCCGCTGCTGGAAATTGGCAGCCGGGAGTCGATCCGCGAAGCGGTGCTGCGCAATATCGGCATCAGCATCATCGCTCGCCAGGAAGTACCTCATGACCCGCAGTTACGGGTACTGACCCTTGAGAATGCGCCAGTGATCCATGAGTACCTGTACTGCCTCAAAGAGCGAAAAGCCGCGCGTTTGCCGGCGGCGTTTCTGGGGCTGGCGCAGGAAATGGCCCCGGCCTGACCACAATGACCCTGCACCCATACCCAAATCCACCAATACCACTATCGGCTGCTTTGGCCTTGCTGCCACATCTTGTACGCATTGCATCTCTAGGATGGCCCTTATCTGCTTGATGAGGTGCATCCATGAACAGCTCGAACACAACCGCTTTTACCCAGCCCGGCGTGCC
The DNA here is from genome assembly GCF_012985715.1 of Pseudomonas sp. WS 5051. Classification (NCBI taxonomy): domain Bacteria; kingdom Pseudomonadati; phylum Pseudomonadota; class Gammaproteobacteria; order Pseudomonadales; family Pseudomonadaceae; genus Pseudomonas; species Pseudomonas sp. WS 5051. The sequence continues at coordinate 249,885 of NZ_JAAQWV010000003.1, read as the reverse complement.
GATGAAGGTGCGCAATGTGAGCAAGCGCTTTGGCGCCTTTACCGCGCTGGATAACGTCTCGCTGGAGGTGGCTGCAGGCGAGCTGGTGTGTCTGCTCGGCCCGTCCGGTTGCGGCAAGACCACGCTGTTGCGTTGTATCGCAGGCCTGGAGCATCAGGACAACGGCGCACTGTACCTGGGTGATCGCGATGTCTCCGAGCTGGCGCCGCAGGCCCGTGATTACGGGATTCTGTTTCAGTCCTATGCTTTGTTCCCAAATCTGACTGTTGAGGCCAACATTGCCTACGGCCTGGCTGGCAGCAATCGTGAGGTGGTGCGCAAGCGCGTCGGCGACATGCTGGAGTTGGTGGGCCTGACCGGCAGCGAAAAGAAATTCCCGGGTCAGCTTTCCGGTGGCCAGCAGCAGCGGGTCGCCCTGGCCCGTGCCCTGGCGCCATCGCCGTCTCTGCTATTGCTCGACGAGCCAATGTCGGCCCTGGATGCCCGCGTCCGTGAGCATTTATGTACCGAACTGCGCCAATTGCAGCGCAGCCTGGGCATCACCACGCTGATGGTCACCCACAATCAGGACGAAGCCATGCTGATGGCCGACCGTATTGCTGTGATGAACAACGGCAAGGTCGAGCAGTACGCCACCCCGCAAGAAATCTACGACAAGCCGGCCACGCCGTTTGTCGCCGAATTTGTGGGGCAGGGCAACTGGCTACCGTTTTTGCGCAACAGTGCCACCCACGCTCAGGTCGGCGGCATGAACATGCGCCTGGCAGATGACGCTGGCCGCGCCGCCTCGGGGCGTTTGTTCTGCCGTCCCGAAGCCATCAGCGTCAATCCGGTACTGCATCAGGAAAACCTGTTCCCGGCCCGGGTTCGGGAAATTACCTTTCTTGGCAATCGCTGCCGCATGAGCTTCGAACTCAACCACCTGCCGGGTCATGCCCTGACGGCCGAAGTCGGCAGTCAGGACCTGCCGCGCCTCGGCACACCGGATATTTTTGTCGCCCTGCCACCCGGCAGCCTGCAGGTGTTTGCCTGACATGGCCGCTGAAATGGCCCTGCCATTGCCCGGCAAAATGTCCCGCCAAGCCAGCAGAGCGGAACTCGGTGACCGTATCTTCGTGGTCGGCGGCAAGCTGCTGTTACTGCTGTTGTTGAGCGTGGCGGTGCTGATGCCGTTGCTGGCTATCTTCTGGCGCGGCTTCAGTGCCGAAGACGGCCAGGGCGGCGGCTGGGTCGCGGCGCGAGAACTGGTCACCAGCGCCAACTTTCACTGGCTGCTGGGTAATAGCCTTAAGGTTTCCCTCAGCGTGGCGGCCATCGTCGTACCGCTGGCGTATCTGTTTGCCTACGCCCTGCAAAGGACCATGATCCCCGGCAAACGCATCTGGCGCGGGTTGTCGTTGCTGCCACTGATGGCACCTTCAATGCTGCCGGGCATCGCGCTGGTGTATCTGTTTGGTAACCAGGGCATGTTACGTGGGCTGGTTAGCGACAATATCTACGGCTTCTGGGGCATCGTTCTCGGTGAGGCCATCTACACCTTCCCGCACGCCTTGATGATTTTGCTGTCGGCTTTGTCTCTGGCCGATGCACGTTTGTTTGACGCTGCATCGAGCATGGGGGCCGGGCCTTTCAAGGCCTTTCGCAGCATTACCTGGCCGGGCACCAAACAGGCCGTGTTTGCCGCGTTCTGCCTGGTCTTCACCCTGACCATCACCGACTTCGGTGTGCCCGTGGTGGTGGGTGGCGACTATCAGGTGCTGGCGCTTGAAGCCTACAAGGCCGTGGTCGGCCAGCAGCAATTCGGTCGCGGCGCCTTGATCGGCATGGTCCTGCTGTTGCCTGCGCTGTTCAGTTTCGGCGTTGATGCCTGGCTGCGCCGCCAGCATGGCGATTCGATGAGTGGCCGCGCCCAGGTGTTCAAACCCGTGCCGTCGAAGGGCCGTGACCGCTGTTATCTGGCCATTGTGCTGCTGATTTGCGCCACCCTGCTGCTGGTCTTCGGGATGGCGGTGTACTCGTCGCTGGTCAAGTTCTGGCCATATAACCTGTCGCTATCGCTCAACCACTACCAGTTCAACGACACCGCAGGCGGCGGCTGGCTGGCCTATCGCAACAGTGTAACGATGGCGCTGTGTACGGCGGTGATTGGCAGTCTGGTGATCTTCACCGGCGCCTATCTGATGGAGAAAACCAGAAGCCAGAAAGGCCTCAACCTGGCCCTGCGCATGCTCAGCTTTGTGCCGATGGCCGTGCCGGGGCTGGTGCTGGGACTGGGCTACGTGTTCTTTTTCAACCTGCCGGGCAACCCGCTGCATGTGCTCTACGGCACCATGACCCTGCTGGTGGCCTGCACCATTGCGCATTATTTGACCACTGCACAAATGACTGCGACCACGGCCCTGCGCCAGCTCGACGGCGAATTCGAAGCCGCCGCTCTGTCGCTCAAGGCGCCGCTCTATCGCCATTACTGGCGCGTCACCGTGCCGATCTGCCTGCCCGCACTGCTGGACATCATGCGCTACCTGTTTGTCTCGGCGATGACCACCGTGTCGGCGGCGATCTTCCTTTACAGCCCCGACACCATCCTCGCGGCGGTGGCGGTGCTGAACATGGACGACGCCGGCAACGTTGGCGGCGCGGCGGCGATGTCGACCCTGATCCTGTTCACTTCGGCGGGTATGTCCTTGCTGCTGGCATGGGCTTCGCGCGGTTTGCTGCGCCGCTCCCAGGCCTGGCGCCAGGGTGCGCCCGCGCAATAACAACCCTGCCCCTACACCCCAAAAGGAACCGCACCATGTTCAAGCCTCTTGCTCTTGCCGCTGCTGTCCTCACTGCTTTTAGCTTCAATGCGTTCGCTGCCAAAACTGAACTGACCGTGTACACGGCCCTGGAAGCCGAACAGCTCAAGACCTACAAGCAGGCCTTTGAAAAGGCCAACCCGGACATCGAGATCAAGTGGGTGCGCGATTCCACGGGCATCATCACCGCCAAGCTGCTGGCGGAAAAAGCCCGTCCGCAAGCAGATGCGGTGTGGGGCCTGGCGGCATCCAGCCTGGCGATCCTCGACCAGCAGGGCATGCTGCAAAGCTACGCCCCCAGGGACCTGGCCAAGATCGGCGGCAACTACCGCGATGCGGCCAACCCGCCGGCCTGGGTGGGCATGGACGTGTGGGCCGCGACCATTTGCTTCAACACCATCGAGGCGGAAAAACAGGGCCTGAGCAAGCCGGTGAGCTGGCAGGACCTGACCAAGCCTGAATACAAGGGCAAAATCGTGATGCCCAACCCGGCCTCGTCCGGCACCGGCTTTCTGGATGTGAGCGCCTGGCTGCAGACCTTCGGCGAGAAACAGGGCTGGCAATTTATGGACGACCTGCACCAGAACATCGGCCAGTACGTTCATTCAGGTTCCAAGCCTTGCAAGCTGGCAGCTGCGGGGGAATTCCCGATCGGTATCTCCTTTGAATACCCGGCCGTACAGCTCAAGCGTCAGGGGGCACCGCTGGATATCGTGTTGCCTAAAGAAGGCCTGGGTTGGGAAATCGAAGCGACGGCTGTAATCAAGGGGACGCCGCACGAAGAGGCAGCAAAAAAGCTGGCTGACTTCTCCGCAAGCCCCGCGGCGATGGAGCTTTATAAAGAGAACTTCGCGGTACTCGCCCAGCCCGGCATCGCCAAGCCACAGACCGAGCTGCCAGCCGACTACGAGCAGCGCCTGATCAAGAACGACTTCGCCTGGGCCTCGCAGAATCGCGACAGCATCCTGGCCGAGTGGCGCAAACGCTATGACGGCAAGTCCGAGAAAGCGGCGCAGTAGTTTTGTAGCCACAAAAGACCTGTGGGAGCGGGCTTGCCCGCGATTGGATCGCTGCGGTTGGACAGCCGCACCGCGGCGCTTGTATCGCGAGCAAGCCCGCTCCCACAAGGGAAGTGAAATTGCCCTTCAGGACATCGTGATGACTCAACCAATCCTTATCGTCGGCGCCGGCATTCTGGGCTTGTCCCACGCCTACGCCGCTGCAAGACGCGGTCTCAAGGTACGCGTCTTCGAACGCACCGCCACGCCACTGGGCGCCTCGGTGCGCAATTTCGGCCAGGCGCTGGTCACCGGCCAACCACCGGGCGTGATGCTCGATCTGGCCCGTGCCAGCCGCGACATTTGGGCAGTCTGGGCGCAGCGCGCAGGCTTTGATCTCAAGCGCAACGGCTCGTACCTGTTCGCCCGCACCGAAGCCGAAGAGCACTTGCTTGAGGCGTTCTGCCAAGGTCGTGCACGCGAGTTCGGCTACCGCGCCGAATTATTGCGCGGTGCAGAAATGGATGCGCTGTACGGTGGCCAGTTCAGCCATCATCGCGCCGCTTTGCATGGCCTTGACGACCAGCAGGTGTATTCACGCGAAGCCATTCCGGCCCTTATCAACTATTTGCAGTGTGAGCTGGGCGTCGAATTTCATTTTTCGACCCTGGTGCGCGAGGTCGAACCCGGTCAGGTCCATACCACGGCGGGGAGTTTCAAGGGTTCGCAGGTGATTGTGTGCTCGGGGCACGATTACCTGACCCTGCTGGCCGAGCCACTGGCCCGGCTCAACCCGAGGATCTGTCGCCTGCAAATGCTGCGCGTGCGGCCCAAGGTCAACTTGAGGCTGCAACACGCCCTGCTGACCGGCCTGAGCTGTGTGCATTACGGCGCTTTTGCCGACTTGCCCGAAGCGGCGCCAGTGCAGGCCGAAATCCAGCGTGACAGCCCGCATCTGGAGCAGCACGGCATTCACCTGCTGATCAGCCCGACGCCTTATGGTGATTTGATCGTCGGCGATTCTCATGATTACAGTGAGGATCCCTCACCCTTCAACGGCGAACAGGTGGATAACTGGATGCTGCAACTGTGCGAAGACACACTGGGCTGTGAAGTGCAGGTGGTCGAGCGCTGGCAGGGCGTCTATGGTGCCAAAGGGGCCAGGCCTTTTACCTGGCTGCAGGTGGCGCCCGGTCTGAATGCGGCGCTGATGCACACGGGCGTGGGCATGAGCGTGGGCATGAGCGTGGGCCCGGCAATGGCCGAGGGCAATATCGCCCGGATGCTGGAGGAGATGTGATGACACACGCACAGCAAGTGGTTGAAGAAGTATTTGGCTTGTACCGGCAATACGGTACCGATGATTACATCGGCGAGCCGGTGTCACAGATCGAGCATATGTCCCAGGCCGCACAGCTTGCGCTGGATGAAGGTTATGACGATGAAGTGGTGTTGGCCGCGTTCTTTCACGATATCGGGCACTTTTGCGTCAATGATGCGAAGAACATGGATGGATACGGTGTAGTCAGCCATGAGCGGGTGGGCGCCGATTATCTGCGCCGTGCCGGGTTTAGCGAGCGGCTGGCCAAACTGGTGGAATACCATGTACAGGCCAAGCGTTACCTGACCTTGCGTCAGCCGGGGTATTTCGATTTGTTGAGTGAGGCGAGCATTCGCACCCTGGGTTATCAGGGCGGGGTGATGAGCGAGGCCGAGGCGGATGCCTTCGAGCAGGACCCGTTGTGCGGGTTGAGCCTGCGCATGCGGGTGTGGGATGAACAGGCCAAGCAGATGCATGTGCCAGTTATCGACCTGCAAATCCTCAAGGCCAAAGCCGTCCGCCTGTTAGAGGGTTAAGTACCCATTCTTGTGGGAGCGAGCCTGCTCGCGAAACAAACGACGCGGTGTATCAGTGATGATCCAATCGCGAGCAGGCTCGCTCCCACGGGGGGTAAGCCGGTACTTAGATCTGCCCGGCCAACAACTCAATCTGCTCCTGACGCTCAGCCTGGCTCAACTTCGGATGCGGGTTGAGCGACGACCATTGCGGGTGCGCCCGCGCCTTGTTCAGGGCTTCGGGCAGTTTGCCTTCGCGCCAGGTCTTGTCCTGCGGGGTGGCGACCTTGATGCTGTCCACCGCCGCATGCCCGCGAGCATTGAGAGCGTGCAGTAATTGCCGTTGGCGCAACGCCAGCAGGCGTAACACGCTGTCGTCCACGGTCAACTCGCGCTGGCCCTTGAACTTGCCCAGCAAGCGGCTGCCGTAGCTGCGCGCGGTTTGCAGCGCACCGCCGGCAATGGCCCCGGCCAGCGCCGCCGCGCCCAGCGTCAGGCCGCCCACCATCAAGTCCACGCCAGCCCCGGCCGCAGCACCTGCGGCAATCCCGCTACCGACCCGCACGCCCAGATGCTTGAGCGTCTCGGGGTTGAACAAGTCATCGCCCCAGCGCCCGTCGAGTAGCGGCAAGTCGCTGGCCGCCGCATCGCTGGTGCGAAAACCGTACAGCTTGAGCAGGGCTTCTACGCAGCGTTGCTCGCGTTGGCGAATCGTTTCGCGCAACTGCTGGGTAGCTTGTTGTTCGGCGGTTTTTTCGCTGGCCACGCTGCGTCGGCAGGCGGCGCAGTCGATCAGCAGTTCGGCAATCAGGCGCAGGGCGCTGTGCTTGCGGGCTTCACGCTGGGCCTCCTGATCGGTAATCAGTCGTTGCAGCGCGCCCCGCGAATGCTCCAGCAACAGCGCCAGGCTTTCATATAAACGGCGTTCGCCATCTTCGGGCGGTGCCACGCTGTCGAAGCGTACCAGTGCATGCAGGCCCAGACGGGCCAGGGCTTCGCGCCACTCGGGTTCGCGGTGCTGCGGGCTGCTGACAAAGTTGAGCACGGGCAACAGCGGTTTGCCACAACTGGCCAGTACGCTGAGTTCGTCGCGGTACTTGGCCAGCACCGGCTCGCGGGCGTCGATCACATACAGCCCGGCGTCCGAGGCCAGCAGTTGGCGCAACACCTTGGCTTCCTGCTCAAAGCGCTGGCGCGCCTCGCTGCCTTCGAGAAAGCGCGCCACCCGCGCCGGCCCATCCAGGCGTTCGCCGGGGTGGTCGAGGCGCTCAAGGTAGTCGAGCAGGGCGATGGCATCTTCCAGCCCCGGCGTGTCGTACAGCTCCAGCAACGGCTCGCCGTCGACCGACAGCCGTGCGCCTTCGACATGGCGCGTGGTGCTGGGACGATGGGACACTTCACCAAAACCGACATCTCGGGTCAGGGTCCGCAGCAACGAGGTTTTGCCGACATTGGTATGGCCCACCACGGCCAGCGTCAGTGGCTTAGTCATGGCCTGTCTCCAGCCAGTTCAGGGGGGCGCTGGCGGCGAACGGTAAACCCAGTTTCTCCAGCGCCGTGTGCCAGTCGCCCAGGCGATCAGCGTCCAGTGCCTGGCCGGGGGGGGCTTGCAGTAGCCATATGCGGGTTTCGCGGGCACTGCGGGCCAGTTCGCCGATCAGCGCCAGGCTGCCACGGTCCGGCGAGCGTCGCGGGTCGCAGGCAATGGCCAGGCGCGCCGGGGGGAAACGGGTCATTTGTTCGAGCAGTTTTTGCCTGGATTCGCGGCTGTCGAGAATGCCCGCATCCTTGACCGTAGCCGGCAACGTGGGTGGCCAAGGGTGTTGATCGTCCAGCTCGATGGCCACGATCAAGGCGCCATCGGTGTGCAGGTCGCTGTGCCCGGCCTGCACGTTATGCAACTGCTCGGGGGCTATGTCATTTACGCCCAGGCGCTCGCTGCTGGGCATCAGACGTTCGCGCAGCTGGCTGTAACCGGGCAGATTAAGGTCAAGTTGCAGTGCGTTGCGCCCGGCATTCCAGCGCCACAGGCAGAATGCCGCCAGTAGCAGACGCGGAATCACCCCGTAAATAAGGACCACGCCCACCAGCCAGACTGCCCATGCCTGACGCACCAGTTCATTGTCATAGAGGTTGGTGTCGTTGCTGATGCGGATCATCTCCACGGTGGGTACGCTCATGCCCAGCCAGTTGGGCAGGGCGCCAAGGGCGCGGGTGGCGGCGACAAACACATCGGCACCAAGAATCGTGGTTTCCCAGATAAACCCGTAACGGCGGGTGGCCATTAGCAGCAGCATCATCACCAACGCGCTGAGCATCGCCAGCAACCACAGGCCGTTGACCAGCGTGCCGAGTGCCCAGCGATTGAGCTTGCGCCGTTGCAGCAACAGCAATAAGGCGGGGGCCAGTTGTGCGGCCTTGGCGTCGCGGGCGAGTTTTTCGCTGAGCCACAGCCACAGGCGGCCGAGGCTGGCGCCGTGTTCACCGGCAAACAGCAGGCCCAGCGCCCAGCTCAACAGCAGGATCAGATTGAGGCCAAGCAGGCTGCCCAGCGCCCAGAACACATTGACCGGGGTTTGCCCGTTGCCCAGGGCGGCAAAGGCCAGCCCGGCGCCGCTGAGTACCGCCAGTACGGCCAATACCAGCAGCGCCAGCCGCGCACCTTGCAGCCAGTGCTGCATGGCGGCGAGCAAGCCATCCCGTTCCGCCAGCCACAGGGCACGGTTTTGCAGGCGTGTGGGCAGGTCGCCGGCGCTGGTGCGGGCGCGCCGATTGGCTTCAAGATCGTCCAGCGGGCCGGCGTGTTCTTCGCGCAGGCGCACGGTCTCGGTCAGCCAGAGGCGTTGTAATGGGGAAAGTTGATTCACAGGCCAGTCCATTCAAGTGAGCCATGAGCATAACCGCTGTTAGTCAGGCAGGGTACTGTCGGCGCGGGTGGCTCTGGTATCCTCGGCGCCATGAAAAAAACACTCCCCCTTAGCCTGATCGCGGCACTCGCTGAAAACCGCGTGATTGGCGTCGACAACAGCATGCCGTGGCATTTGCCAGCGGATTTCAAATATTTCAAGGCCACCACCCTGGGCAAGCCGATCATCATGGGTCGCAAGACCTGGGATTCGCTGGGCCGCCCGTTGCCGGGCCGGCTTAATCTGGTGGTCAGTCGTCAGACCGGCTTGCAGCTTGAAGGTGCCGAGGTATTTGCATCCCTTGAGGCGGCTGTGGAGCGTGCCGAGGCGTGGGCAATCGAGCAAGGCGTCAGTGAAGTGATGCTGATTGGCGGCGCGCAGTTGTACACCCAGGGATTGGTGGATGCCGACCGGTTGTACCTGACGCGAGTGGGCCTGAGCCCGGAAGGCGATGCGTGGTTCCCTGAGTTCGATCAGGCGCAGTGGAAACGGGTATCAGAGGAATTGCACGAGGCTGCAGAGGGCAAGCCGGCGTTCAGTTTTGAGGTGTGGGAAAGGGCTTAGTTACAAAAAGCCCCTCACCCCAACCCTCTCCCGGAGGGAGAGGGGGCTGATCTGTGGTGTTACGCAAATCTGCTTTTGTCTTTAGTCCCCTCTCCCTCCGGGAGAGGGTTAGGGCAAGCTTTTAGGCGTGCGCCAGATCACCATGATCGTCTTCAGCCAGGATGGCCTTGTCGGTCTGGTGCAGGATCTGGCTGGTGACGGTGCCTGCCACCATCGAACCGCTGACGTTCAGTGCCGTACGGCCCATGTCGATCAGGGGCTCGACCGAAATCAGCAATGCCACCAGCGACACCGGCAATCCCATGGCCGGCAACACGATCAGTGCAGCGAAGGTTGCACCACCGCCCACACCGGCCACGCCTACCGAACTCAAGGTCACGATGGCCACCAGCGATGCGATCCACACAGGGTCCAGCGGGTTGATGCCCACGGTCGGGGCAACCATCACCGCCAGCATGGCCGGGTACAGACCGGCACAGCCGTTCTGGCCAATGGTCGCGCCAAACGAAGCGGCAAAGCTGGCGATCGAAGACGGAATGCCCAGGCGTCGGGTTTGCGCTTCGATGCTCAACGGGATGCTGGCCGCGCTCGAACGGCTGGTGAAAGCAAAGGTCAGAACCGGCCATACCTTGCGGAAGAAGCGCAGCGGGTTAACCCCGGAAAACGACACGATCACGCCGTGAATCACAAACATCAGCGCCAGGGCGATGTAGGACACCACCACAAAGCTGCCGAGTTTGATGATGTCCTGCACGTTGGACATGGCGACCACTTTGGTCATCAAGGCCAGTACGCCGTAGGGGGTCAGTTTCATCACCAGGCGCACCAGGCGCATCACCCAGGCTTGCAGGGTGTCGATGGCGCTGAGGATCTTGCCGCCTTTTTCCGGCTCGTCCTTGAACAGCTGCAACGCGGCGATGCCCAGGAATGCCGCGAAAATCACCACGCTGATGATCGAGGTCGGCTTGGCACGGGCCAGGTCGGCAAACGGGTTTTGCGGGATAAACGACAGCAGCAGTTGTGGCACGTTCAGGTCCGACACCTTGCCCGCGTAGTCGCTCTGGATCACTTGCAGGCGGCTCATTTCTGCAGCACCGGCCACCAGGCCATCGGCGGTGAGGCCGAACAGGTTGGTCAGGCCGATACCGATCAGTGCCGCGATCATGGTGGTAAACAGCAATGTGCCGATGGTCAGGAAGCTGATCTTGCCGAGGGACGAAGCGTTATGCAGACGGGCTACGGCGCTGAGGATCGAGGCGAATACCAGCGGTATCACGATCATTTGCAGCAATTGCACGTAGCCACTGCCGACCAGGTCGAACCAGCCAATGGAGGCTTTCAGTGTCGGGCTGTCTGTACCGTAGGTCAGGTGCAGGCACAGGCCGAAGACCACGCCTATAACCAGTGCCAGCAAGACTTTTTTCGCCAGGCTCCACGCAGTGTGGCGGGTCAGCGACAAGCCGAACAGCAACGCGAGGAACACCAGCAGATTGAGGATCAGCGGGAAATTCATGAAAGCTCCGAGGGGACGACTTGTACCAGTCTTGGATGTAACTATTGCGAACCGGAAATCGTAACAGGTTGATATATCTACAAATATACCGATGTGGAATGACAACCAAGGTTTTTGGAATAAGCAGGTGACGCAGACAGGACGATGATAGTCGTGCCCAAGCCAAAAACTGTCATACAGGTTTGTTAGCGTCTGTGCTTTTGACTAGGAGCATAGCTGATGAACCTGACCGCCAAGCTGACAGCGTTAACTCTGTGTATGGGGCTTGCGGGCCAGGTGTTGGCCACAGAACTCAAACACTGGCCCGCCGATCAGGCCAGGCAACTGGACGCCATGATTGCGGCCAACGCGAACAAGGGTAATTTCGCGGTCTTTGACATGGATAACACCAGCTACCGCAACGATCTGGAAGAAGCGCTGCTGCCGTTTATGGAAAACAAGGGCCTGATCACCCGTGACAGTCTCGACCCGTCGCTCAAACTGATCCCGTTCAAAGACACTGCCGAACATAAAGAAAGCCTGTTCAGTTACTACTATCGCTTGTGCGAAGTGGACGACATGGTGTGTTACCCGTGGGTGGCCCAGGTGTTTTCCGGCTTTACCCTGCAACAGCTCAAGGGTTACGTGGATGAGCTGATGGCCTCGGGCAAACCGGTGCCAGTGACTTACTTCGAGGGGGATGTGGTCAAGACCTCCGAGGTTCAGCCGCCCAAGGTGTTTACCGGACAGGTCGAACTGTTCAACAAACTGATGGAAAACGGCATTGAGGTCTATGTCATGACCGCGGCTTCGGAAGAGCTGGTGCGCATGGTCGCGGCCGATCCCAAGTACGGTTACAACGTCAAACCGCAAAACGTGATTGGCGTGAGTACGCTGCTCAAGGACCGCAAAACTGGTGAGCTGACCACTGCCCGCAAACAGATCAGCGCCGGTACATACAACGAGAAAGCCAACCTGGGGCTGGAGTTGACCCCTTATCTGTGGACTCCGGCGACATGGATGGCGGGCAAGCAGGCGGCGATCCTGACCTATATCGACCAGTGGAAAAAGCCGGTGCTGGTGGGCGGCGATACGCCGTCCAGTGATGGCTATATGCTATTTCACGGCGTGGACGTGGCCAAGGGCGGGGTGCACTTGTGGATCAACCGCAAAGACAAATACATGGCGCAACTGGAAGGCATGATGGCCAAGAATGCGGCGGCGCAAGCCAAAGAGGGGTTGCCGGTAACGGCGGATAAAAACTGGGTAATCGTCAAGCCGGATCAGATCCAGTAGTGACGTAGCAGCTGCCGAGGGACGAAGGCTGCGTTCGGCGACGTAGTCGTCGTAAACCTGAGTCTTCAATATTTCTGATGTACCGAAGTGTCTGATTTCACGACGGCTTTGCCGCCGAACGCAGCCTCGTTCCTACGGCAACTGCTACAGAGTTGGTGTATGAACCAAAAATCCCGGCACATGGCCGGGATTTTTGTTCAACGTATTGGCTTATGGCACCAATTTGTCCAACAGCGCTTTATCACGCACCGCGCCCTTGTCGGCGCTGGTGGCCAGCAACGCATAGGCCTTGAGGGCCGTGGTGACTTTGCGCGGACGCACTTCCACCGGCTTCCAGCCTTTCTTGTCTTGCTCGGCACGACGGGCTGCCATCTCTTCGTCGCTGATCAACAGGTTGATCGAACGGTTCGGGATGTCGATCAGCACTTTGTCGCCGTCCTGCACCAGGCCAATCGCGCCACCAGCGGCTGCTTCCGGTGAAGCATGACCGATGGACAGGCCCGAAGTACCGCCCGAGAAACGACCGTCGGTGAGCAGCGCACAGGCTTTGCCCAGGCCTTTGGATTTCAGGTACGACGTCGGGTAGAGCATCTCTTGCATGCCCGGGCCGCCTTTAGGGCCTTCGTAACGGATGATCACGATGTCGCCGGCCTGTACTTCGTCCGCCAGAATGCCGCGCACGGCGCTGTCCTGGCTTTCAAAGATCTTGGCGTTGCCTTCGAACACGTGGATCGACTCGTCGACGCCCGCGGTTTTAACCACGCAACCATCCAGAGCGATGTTGCCGTACAGCACGGCCAGGCCGCCTTCTTGCGAGTAGGCATGCTCGACACTGCGGATGCAGCCGTTTTCACGGTCGTCGTCGAGGGTGTCCCAGCGGGTCGACTGGCTGAATGCAGTCTGCGTCGGAATACCGGCCGGGCCTGCACGGAAGAACGTGTGCACGGCTTCGTCGTCAGTCTGGGTGATGTCCCATTTGGCGATGCCTTCGGCCATGGTCTTGCTGTGTACGGTCGGCAAATCGGTGTGCAGCAGGCCGCCGCGGGCCAACGAGCCAAGGATGGAAAAAATACCACCGGCGCGGTGAACGTCTTCCATATGGTACTTCTGAATGTTCGGCGCCACTTTGCACAGCTGCGGCACATGACGTGAAAGGCGGTCGATGTCTTTAAGGTCGAAGTCGATTTCGGCTTCTTGGGCCGCAGCCAGCAAGTGCAGGATGGTGTTGGTCGAACCGCCCATGGCGATGTCCAGCGTCATGGCGTTTTCGAACGCCTTGAAGTTGGCGATATTGCGCGGCAACACCGACTCGTCGTTCTCGACGTAGTACTGGCGGCACAGATCAACGATGGTGCGTCCGGCTTGCAGGAACAATTGTTCGCGGTCGCTGTGGGTAGCCAGTGCCGAGCCGTTGCCCGGCAAGGCCAGACCCAGGGCTTCGGTCAGGCAGTTCATAGAGTTGGCAGTGAACATGCCGGAGCACGAACCGCACGTCGGGCAAGCGCTGCGCTCGTACTCGGCAACTTTCTCGTCAGAAGCGCTGGAGTCGGCGGCGATCACCATGGCGTCTACCAGATCCAGACCGTGGCTGGCGAGCTTGGTCTTGCCTGCTTCCATCGGCCCGCCGGAAACGAAAATCACCGGGATGTTGAGGCGCAAGGAGGCCATCAGCATGCCAGGGGTGATCTTGTCGCAGTTGGAGATGCACACAATGGCGTCGGCGCAGTGGGCGTTGACCATGTATTCCACGGAGTCGGCGATGATCTCGCGGCTAGGCAGCGAGTACAGCATGCCGTCATGGCCCATGGCGATGCCGTCGTCGACGGCAATGGTGTTGAATTCTTTGGCAACGCCGCCTGCGCGCTCGATCTCGCGGGCTACCAGCTGGCCCATGTCCTTGAGGTGGACGTGGCCGGGTACGAACTGGGTGAAGGAGTTGGCAATGGCGATGATCGGCTTTTTAAAGTCGGCATCTTTCATCCCCGTGGCGCGCCACAAAGCGCGGGCACCGGCCATGTTGCGGCCATGGGTGGAGGTTTTCGAACGATAGTCAGGCATGGAGCAACTCCGGGCGGCTAATCAGGTAACAAACAGGGAAGTGAGCTTCTAATGACAGGCGGATCACACAGAAAATGACCACGTATCCGCGAGTTGCCGTAAACGCTGCGGGATCGCCGCGCGTCTGGGCTTGAGCTCATAAACCCGCCGGGGATGATTGGCGATGAATGCGTCGATTCTACACGGCTGGCGGCGGGAGGGAATGGGCCCGAGGGTTGCGCCAGGGTACAAATGAGCGACTTGGGATACTGCATGAGGCAATCAGCTCTAGTAAGGCCGGGCCTGCTTTTGTGTGGGAAAGAACTATTTTTAATAAGTGGCACGACCATTTAACGGCAATCAAGTAATAGTGTGCGATTGGTTTTGTAGTGAGGGTTCCAAATGCTGACGCTTGAGCGATCTGTCAAAACGTATCTGGTCATCGGCCTGGTGCAAGGGCTGTTGCTGTGGCTGAGCACCGCCATAGGCGAGCCGGGAGTCCGTTATGGCCTGATGACGGCAGTGCTGGTGGGTGGCATCAACCTGTTGCTGCTGGATGAGAATATCCGCCAGCGTGGCACGGTATGGCGGGTGCTCGGACTCACGGCAGTCATGACGTCAATCAGTGTCTGGGTATTTTGGGACGGCGATGAGTATTGGCGCTCAGGCAGCTGGCTGGTGGGCAGCTGGACCTTCTTTGCCGTAGTCGTTACCTATGTGTGTACGGTTTTTATTCTGAGCTGGCCGATCCGTGAAGAGCGCTACCCACGCTACCAGGACCTGTTTCGCCATGCTTGGGACACGGTGTTTATCGTGCTTCTGGGGTTGCTGTTGAATGGCGTGTTCTGGGCATTGCTGCTGTTGTGGGGCGGGCTGTTCAAGATGCTCGGCATCGTGGCGCTCAACAAGCTGTTCTCAACTGACGGGTTTATGTATGTCAGTTCGGCGATGGTGTTTGCCCTGGGCGTTCATATGGGGCGTGAAAAGGACCGGGTGATCGGGCTGCTGCGCGGGATTCTGCTGGCGCTATGCCGCTTTTTGCTGCCGTTGAGTGCGTTGATTGTCATTGTGTTCACCTTCGCTTTGCCCTTTACCGGGCTGGAGCCGATCTGGGATACCGGTTATTCGACGCCGATCATGCTGTGGCTGGTGGCGGTCAGTTTGTTTTTGCTCAATGGCGTGTTTCAGGATGGCACCCAGGGCAGCGGGTACCCGGTCTGGCTGGTGCGGGTGATCGACCTGTGCCTGCTGTGTTTACCGGTGCTGGTGGTGTTGGCAGGGTATTCGACCTGGCTGCGTATCGAGCAGTACGGCCTGACCCCGTCACGGATCCTCGCCATCGTGCTGGTGCTGGTTATTTTTGTTCACAGCCTGGCGGCGGTTTGGGCCGTGTTTGCTTCAAGGGCCGTCTGGCTGGGCAGCTTGCGCGCCAGCAATCCGCTAATTGCGCTGCTGTGCGTGGTGGTGCTGCTGGGGTTGCATACGCCGTGGTTCAGCCCGCTCAAGTTGAGTGCGAACAATCAGGTGCAGCGCTTGCTCAGCGGCAAGACTGCGGTGGATACCTTTGATGCAGATACCTTGCGCAATCGTCTGGGGCCTCAGGGCAAGCAGGCGTATGACGCGTTGTTGGTGCAAGTCGAGCAAGGGCTGGTACTGACCGGGCCGCAGCGGCAAGTCTTGCTGAAACGCCTCAAGGAAGCAGGTTCGGGCAATGGCCCCAGAGGGTCGGAGCGGTTGCTGGAATGGATCGGGCCCAAGGTCGAGGGCAGTGAGCAGTTTGAAGACAAGGGGTTTGACGGGCAGTTGTGCCTGGCGCCAGGTTGCGCCCTGTGGGCCGTGGATCTGGATCAGGACGGGCAGCCGGAGGTCCTGCAATTACCCAAGAACAAGTGGTCCGAACCGTTGCACTTCTTCAAGCGTGATGCTCAGGGCAAATGGCGGCGAGCCGGGACTTACCTGGGGGATGAGAGTGCGCTGGAGCTGATCGAGAAGATCCGCCAGGGCAATGTGAAGGTGGTGAAGCCGACTTATCAATCGTTGCAGATTGGCGAGGTTGAGCTGACGCCGAAGCTGGAGAAGCTTCGCAAGCCTTGAGCCCCCCGTAGCAGCTGCCGAGGAACGAAGGCTGCGTTCGGCGGCGCAGCCGTCGTAAAACCTGAGCCCGCGGTTTAACTAACAGACCGGGAGTTCAGGTTTTACGATTGCTTCGCAATCGAACGCAGCCTCGTTCCTTCGGCAGCTACTACGAGGTGATGTGCGTCTTAGCTGTTAGGCAGCAAACGGCAGGTGATGCTCTTGATGTAGCGTGTTTCCGGGATGGCCGGGTGCACCGGGTGGTCCGGGCCCTGGCCGCCGCGCTCCAGCAGCTGCATGTTGCGGTCCAGATGGCGGGCGCTGGTCAGCAGGATGTTTTGCAGGTCGTCTTCGGGCAGGTGCATCGAGCACGATGCGCTGACCAGAATGCCGTCCTTGTTGAGCAGGCGCATGGCTTGCTCGTTCAGGCGGCGGTAAGCGCCTTCGCCATTTTTCAGGTCTTTTTTGCGTTTGATGAACGCCGGTGGGTCGGCCACGATCACGTCGAAACGCTCTTCGTTGGCTTTAAGCTCCTTGAGAGCTTCAAACACGTCGCCTTCCATGCAGGTGACTTTCTCGGCAAAGCCGTTCAGCGCAGCGTTGCGCTCAACGCCGTCAAGGGCGAAGGACGAGGCGTCAACGCAGAACACTTCGCTGGCGCCAAACGCACCGGCTTGAATACCCCAGCCGCCGATGTAGCTGTACAGATCCAGTACGCGTTTACCTTTGACGTACGGGGCCAGACGCGCACGGTTCATGCGGTGGTCATAGAACCAGCCGGTTTTTTGCCCGGCGATCACCGGTGCTTCGAACTTCACGCCGTTTTCTTCCAGGGCAACCCACTCCGGTACCAGGCCGAAGACGGTTTCAACGTAGCGTTCAAGGCCTTCGGCATCACGGGCAGCCGAGTCGTTCTTGAACAGGATGCCGCTTGGCTTGATGACTTGCACCAGGGCTGCGATCACGTCTTCTTTGTGGTGTTCCATTGTGGCCGAGGCCAGTTGAACCACCAGAATGTCGCCGAAACGGTCAACCACCAGGCCCGGCAACAAATCGGAGTCGCCGTAGACCAGGCGGTAGTAAGGCTTGTCGAACAGACGCTCACGCAGGGACAGGGCCACGTTCAGGCGGTGTACCAGCAGCGACTTGTCCAGTGGCAGCTTGATGTCGCGCGACAGCAGGCGTGCACAGATCAGGTTGTTGGGGCTCATGGCAACGATACCCAGCGGCTTGCCGCCGGCGGTTTCGAGTACCGCTTGGTCGCCGGCCTTAAAACCGTTCAGTGGTGTGGCAGCTACATCGATTTCGTTGCTGTAGACCCACAGGTGGCCGGCGCGCAGGCGTCGATCGGCATTGGCTTTAAGGCGCAGGCTTGGCAGGGACATGACGTCGCTCCGGGTATTGAAAAGGGCGCGATTATAGCCTTAGACGCAACCCTGAGGCTTGGCTGATTCACCGCATTGCGTCGGATCACGGGGTCAGTGGCGCTGAAATTTCCGCTAGAATCGCCAGCTATTCCAGAGTGCGGAGCCCCCATGCCTGAATTACCTGAAGTCGAAACCACCCGCCGCGGCATCGCCCCGCACCTTGAAGGGCAGCGGGTCAGTCGGGTGATTGTGCGCGAGCGTCGTTTGCGCTGGCCGATCCCTGAGGATCTCGATGTGCGGTTGTCGGGGCAGCGTATTGTGCTGGTCGAGCGCCGGGCCAAGTATTTGCTGATCAATGCCGAGGTTGGGACACTGATCAGCCACTTGGGCATGTCGGGCAACCTGCGGCTGGTGGAGGCCGGGTTACCTGCGGCCAGGCATGAGCATGTGGATATCGAGCTGGAGTCCGGGCTGGCCCTGCGTTATACCGACCCGCGCCGGTTCGGGGCGATGCTCTGGAGCCTTGACCCGCTGAACCATGAGCTGCTGGTGCGCCTGGGGCCGGAGCCGCTGACCGACCTGTTTGATGGTGAGCGGCTGTTTCAGCTGTCGCGCAAGCGTTCGATGGCGGTCAAGCCGTTCATCATGGACAACGCGGTGGTGGTGGGCGTGGGTAATATTTATGCGACCGAAGCGCTGTTTGCCGCAGGTATTGACCCGCGTCGCGCCGCCGGGAGTATTTCCCGGGCACGCTATTTGAAGCTGGCGATTGAGATCAAGCGGATTCTGGCGGCCGCTATCGAGCGGGGCGGCACCACATTGCGCGACTTTATTGGTGGCGATGGCCAGCCCGGTTATTTTCAGCAGGAGCTGTTTGTATACGGGCGTGGTTATGAACCGTGCAAGGTTTGCGGCACGGAACTGCGTGACGTCAAACTGGGCCAGCGTGCGAGCGTGTTTTGCCCGCGTTGCCAGACGTAGCCACCAGTCCTGCGCTGAACTCTTGTGGGAGCCGGCTTGCTCGCGATGCAACCACCTCGATCGAACGGGTCGATCGCAGTGAATCTATCGCGAGCAGCCCGCTCCCACATACATCGCATAGACGATGAATCAGGCCTTCCCGGTAATTGCCCGGTACTTTTCCATCAGCTGTTCTTCGGTTTCCGGGTGGGCTTCATCCAGCGGGATGCAGTCAACCGGGCACACCTGCTGGCATTGCGGCTCATCGTAATGGCCAACGCACTGGGTGCACAGGTTGGGGTCGATCACGTAGATCTCTTCACCCTGGGAAATGGCGGCGTTCGGACACTCGGGTTCGCAGACGTCGCAGTTAATGCAATCGTCGGTGATGATCAGGGACATGGGTACTCCGGCCGGGGCGCTCGGCCCGGGCAACTGAAATCGAATGCGGCAATTGTGCCGCATTGGCGCCCGCAGTGCACGCGGACGCCGCTTCAGTGGTTATTTCTTGCGAAAACGCTCGGTCAGGGCATCAGCCACGGCCGGGTGTACGAATTTGTTGATATCACCGCCTAATGCTGCGATTTCGCGCACCAACGTCGAGGATATAAACGAATAACGTTCTGACGGCGTGAGGAACAGGCTCTCGACATCGGGGGCCAGTTGGCGATTCATGTTCGCCAGCTGGAACTCGTATTCGAAGTCCGACACGGCACGCAGGCCACGCAGGAACACATTGGCATTCTGTTCTTTGGCAAAGTGCGCGAGCAGCGTCGAGAAACCGACCACCTCAACATTGGGCAGGTGTTTGGTGACTTCACGAGCCAGCTCCACCCGCTGTTCCAGAGGGAATAGCGGGTTTTTCTTGGTGCTGGCAGCGACAGCAATGATCACGTGGTCAAACAGGCGCGAAGCGCGTTCGACCAGATCGCCATGGCCCTTGGTAATAGGGTCGAATGTACCTGGGTACAACACTCGGTTCATCGCGTCGTCCTGGCGGGAATCCGTTGGGGAGTCGGATGGTATCGCAGCATTCCCGGTCGGCCAAGTCGCCATTCGCAGAAGAAAGCACTATAGACGCGACGAATTTACTGCTTTTTCATGATTTTTTCAGGCGTTGGCCCAGTAGGCTCGCCAGTTTTTCGATAAAGCCCGTTAGCGGATAAACAGCTTCTGGATCATGCGTACCAGTTGCCGGTCATAAGGCGGATAGATCATCGGCGAGCTGTTCAGGCGCTGCTTGCACAGCACGCCCTTGGCTTTGCTGAAGGTCAGGAAACCTTCGTGGCCGTGGTAATGCCCCATGCCTGAATGCCCGACGCCGCCAAAAGGCAGGTCGTCGATAGCCACATGCAACAACGTTTCGTTGATGCTGACCCCGCCCGAGTGAGTGGTGTGGATAACCCTCTGTTGCTCGGCTTTGTTGTAGCCGAAGTAATACAGTGCCAGAGGGCGGGGTCTACGGTTGATGTAGGCCATTGCCTGATCCAGATTGGAGTAGGGCACAACGGGTAGTAGAGGGCCGAAGATTTCGTCCTGCATGACGTGCATCTCGTCGTTTACATCCAGCACCAGCGTATGGGGCATGCGCCGCCCCTGGCCCTGTTCATACAGCGGGATCAACCGTGCGCCCTTGAGGGTGGCGTCGGTTTGCAGCCGTTCAAGGCGCGCCAGCTGCCGGTCATTGATAATTGCGGTGTAGTCCGGGTTGTCGATGAGGGTCGGATAAAAGCTGTGAACGGCCTGGCGGTAGGCATCGACGAAGCCGTCTACCCGATCCTGGGGTACCAGCACATAATCCGGAGCGATACAGGTTTGCCCGGCGTTGAGTGTTTTGCCCCAGGCGATGCGCTGGGCAGCGTCTTTGAGCGGTACATCGGCCGACACGATAGCGGGAGATTTACCACCCAGCTCCAGTGTTACGGGGGTCAGGTTTTCAGAAGCCGCACGCATCACCCGTTTGCCCACATGGGTGGAACCGGTGAACAGCAAGTGATCGAACGCCAGCCCGGAGAACGCCACCGCCACATCTGCCTCGCCCAGTACCACCGCAACCATGTCTTCGGGGAAGATCCGCCCCAGCAAATCCTTGAGCCAGTGCCCGGTGACCGGGGTGAACTCGCTGAGCTTGAGCATGACCCGGTTGCCGGCAGCCAATGCGCCAACCAACGGGCCGATGGCCAGATACAGCGGGTAGTTCCACGGCACAATAATTCCCACAACCCCCAGCGGCTGATACATCACTTTGGCACTGGCGGGCGCGAACATCATGCCTACGCTGCGTGAGGAAGGTTTCATCCAGCGCTTAAGGTGTTTGAGGGCATAATCAATGCTGTGCAAGCACGGCATCAATTCGGCAAACAGGGTCTCGTCCGGGCTGCGATGGCTGAAATCCTGGCTGATGGCATCGATCAGCACCTCGCGCTCGCGGCTCAACAGCTGGCGCAGGCTTTTGAGCCATTGCTGGCGCTGCGCAAGTGGCGGGAATGGATGAGCGGCATAGGCCTGGCGCTGCTTGTCGAGCAGGGACTGGAGAGCGTCCGGTTGAACCGGGGCGTCGTGAGTGTGAGTGCTGTCGACAGGCATGATGGCTCCAGGCGGTTTTTATCGGTATTTATCGTAGAAGAGCACTATGTTTTTAGAGCTTGTGCTCTAACCTGTCAATTGAAGGCCTGCCCCGTGTTGTTTATCGATTCAAGGTTAGGCCGTAAGATGCCTTTCGTTTTTAATTTAAGCGCAAGCCCATGGCCATACGACTAAAAACCAGTCAGCGCATCGCCAACAGCAGCCTGGAGCTTTTCAACCAGTTGGGCGAACGCAGTGTGAGCACTAATCACATTGCGGCCCATATGGAAATTTCGCCCGGTAATCTGTACTACCACTTCCCCAACAAGCAGGCGATTATCGCGGTCTTGTTCAGCGAGTACGAAGCGCTGGTATTGAGCTTTTTGCACCCACCCCAAGGGCGTTTGCCAACCGTTGCCGACAAGCACCACTACCTGCAGCAACTGCTGGATGCCATGTGGCGCTACCGTTTTTTGTATCGAGATATCGAGCATTTATTGCACAGCGACACGGAACTGGCCATCCGCTATCGACGTTTTTCCCAGCACTGCCTCACACAGGCCCAGGCCATATACGCTGGCTTTGTCGAGGCCGAAATCTTGTGCATGAGCCCCCGGCAAATTGAATCCCTGAGCCTGAATGCATGGATTATTCTCACCTCCTGGGTAGGTTTTTTATGCGCCACCCGTGAAAACAGTGACCAGCTCAGCGAGCAGGCCATCAAGCGCGGTGTGTACCAACTGCTGGTGCTGGAATCAGGTTTTGTTACCGACCAGGCACGTGAAGCCATCGATGAGTTGATCAAGGAATACTACGTCCCTCTGGAACACGCGTTGTACGTTCAATAACTGCATTTCACCCCCTCACAGGAGTTCACTATGCCCGTTGCGCAACTGATCAGCCCTCATGCCCTGAATGAACGTCAGGCGCAGCCCGGCCTGGTTATCCTGGATTGCCGCTTTGCCCTCGAAGACCCGGACTACGGCCGTTGCAGTTATGCCGAGGGGCATATTGCCGGCGCGCAATTTGCCGACCTCGAACGCGACCTGAGCGGGCCTGTAATCAAAGGTGTGACCGGTCGTCATCCATTGCCCGATCCACGTACTCTGGTTGAGCGTCTGCAGGCCTGGGGCATCAATGCCGACAGCGATGTGGTGTTGTATGACGACGGCCCGGGTGCTTTTGCGGCCCGGGCATGGTGGTTGCTGACCTGGCTGGGCAAGCGCGAGGGTGTATTTATCCTTGATGGTGGTCTCAAGGCCTGGCATGCCGCGGGCTTCCCGCTGAGCCTGGATGCGTCACCGACCTTGCGTGGCACTTTCGAAGGCAAACCCGACAGCCATATGCTGCTGAGCGCCGAACAATTGCAAAAGCGCCTGACCAAGCCGGGACTGACCCTGATCGATGCCCGTGCCCAGCCGCGTTTTCGAGGTGAGGTCGAGCCGATTGACCCGATCGCCGGGCATATTCCGGGCGCGCAATGTGCCGCCTTCAGCGAAAACCTGGATCCTACGGGGCGCTTTTTGCCTGCGGCGCAGCTCAAGCAGCGCTTTGCCGAAAAACTTGCCGGCCGCTCTCCCGAGGAGCTGGTTGCCTATTGCGGCTCCGGGGTGACGGCGTGTCACAACCTTTTTGCATTGGGCTTGGCGGGTTATCCGCTAGGCAAGCTTTATGCGGGTTCGTGGAGCGAGTGGATCAATGATCCTGCGCGGGGCATTGCTACTGGCGATTGAGCCAGTTGGCTTAAGGGGTGCCGACACTGGCCAACCGGTATGCACCGGGGCCAACACCATAGACTTTCTTGAATTGCCGGTTCAGGTGGCTCTGGTCGGCAAAGCCCAGTTGCGTCGCCACCTGGAGTGGCAAACAGCCTTGTTGCAGCAAGGCTCTGGCATGGGCGATACGCTGTTGCATCAACCAGGTGTGCGGTGGCATGCCGGTGGCGCGCTGAAATACGCGGGCAAAGTGGAATGGCGACAGATTGACTGCGGCGGCGAGTTCTTCCAGTGATGGTGGCTCTGCCAGCCGGGCTTGCAGTACTTCCTTGGCACGGCTTACAGCGCGGTGTTCGACCCCGGGCTTGGCTGGTAGTGGCAGGCGGGCATGGCGGTTGAGCAGGGCAAGCATCATCTGACGCCATGCGGTTTGCTGCTGCAGCGCAGTCTCCGGCCCTTCGAGCAATTGATGTAGCTGGAATAACCCGCGAAACAGGTCGCAGTCGTACAGCAATGTGTCATTGAAGGTCGGCAAGTGGGTGGCGGGCAGTTCCAGTTCTTCCAGCAACTGCTGAATTTGCACGTTGTCCGGGTAAAAAGCCCGGTAACGCCAGCCCGCATCATGACCTTTGTGACCGTTATGGACTTCGTCCGGGTTGATCAGCACCAGCGTACCGGTGGCAGCCAGATGCTCGGCGCCGCGATAGCGATAGCGCTGGGCGCCTTCGAGGATCATGCCGATCACAAAACCATCATGCACATGGGGCACAAAGCGATGTTCGATATAACGTGCCGTCAGCAGTTCGACACCCGTCAGGGGGGGTGTTTGCCAGAAACGGATCGACTCACCCTGTTCTACGTCCATTACGCAGATTCAAGCCGCAGTGCGGCCAGCCATTGCGGAATTCTTCGTTCAAGGTAATAGCCCGGTTTTCTTGGGGAGCCCTCCAGAAATCCGACATGCCCGCCCCTGGTGTGCAACTCCAGTTGCGTGCAGGCTGACAGCTCGCTGGTGTCGGGGATGCTGTGCTTGAACACGAACGGATCGTCCATGGCCTGGATAATCAGCGTCGGCGTGTGGATGGCGCCGAGGAAGTATCGGCTGGAGGCGCGACGGTAGTAGTCATCGACATTCAGATAGCCGTTAAGAGGTGCCGTTACGCGGTCATCGAACTCCCAGAAGGTGCGCATTTTGCTCAGGGCTTCGACCGAGCCAAGCCTGGTCAGGCTGGCCAGACCTTCGTGTTGGGCATCGAGCTGGAATCGATGTTTTTTGTCTTTGACGTAAGCCAGCATCTCGCGCATGAAGTGAGCTTGATAGACCCTGGAAAATCCCATACCGATCCGGTCGGCACACTGGTCAAGCCGGAACGGCACCGATACCGCGACAGCGCCGTGCAACCCGCTGTCGCTGCCGCTTTCGCCCAGATACTTGAGCAGCACATTGCCCCCCAGCGAATAGCCTACGGCATACAAGGGGGCCAGCGGATGTGCGGCACGTAAATGGGCCACTGCCTCGGCTAGGTCTTCGCTGGCCCCTGAGTGATAACTGCGGGCCAGTAAATTGGGTTCGCCCGAGCACCCTCGCCAGTTCAGTGCGGCGCTGGTCCAGCCGCGTGCGGCGAGGGCGGTTTGCAGCCCCAGTACATAGTGAGAGCCCGACGAGCCGGTCAGGCCGTGCAGCACCAGTACCACCGGCGCATGGTCTGAGGGTGTGCCGTGCCAGTCCAGATCGAGAAAATCGCCATCCTTTAGCCAGATACGTTCACGTCGATGTTCAATGGCAGGCTTGGTACGCCACAACGGCCCCCATAGCGTCTGGACATGGGGGTTGCCCAGACCCGTAGCCGGAGTAAAAGGCTTGAGGGGTGAAGCATGACTGGCTGGAAAAGGCACGGAGGTTCTCATCGAGTAACAGGTACGGCGGATGTCTAAATTGCCACATCAGGGCCCGACACCCAAGTGTTGCGTGCGGGTGCCGGGGTTATCTGATGGCAGGCATACAACTTTGTGCCATCGTCGTTTCTGGCACCATCACCTTGGGCAGGGGCAGCTGAGCAACACTGGGGCCGACGGTTACGCCGACCCAGCCGTCAGCCGTGAAGTGACGGTTCATCGCCGCTTTGATCTGCTCACTGGTCAAGGCTTGAATCTGTTGGATCTTGTAGTTGAAGGCCAGGGGCTGGTTAAAGCGGTTGATGATGGACAGTTCGTTGCGCATATCCAGGTTGCTGGCCGTGAGCTGTGGCAGCGCCCGCATCAGGAACTGCTTGATGTCGTCCAGTTCGGTTTCGCTGGGTCCGTCCTGCAGGTACTGGGCAAACAGGGCTTTGATATGAACCAGGGCACTTTGGCTGTAGCGCGAGGGGGTATTGAGGCTGATGATCCAGGGGGTTGCTCCCTGCGCATGGGGAATTTGCGATAGCACGCCATAGGTGATGCTGCGCTCCTCCCTTAACTGCCTGTTGAGGATATGGCTGAAAATAATATGCCCGGCCCGGATCGCTACCCCGTCAGGGTGCTGATTGGGCAAGGCATTCTGTGCCAGCATCAGCACGGTATGGGTTGCTTCATCTTCGATATGCAGGGTTTTGCCATGGGGCAGCGGGGCAGGCACCGAGTGTTTTTCAGCGAGTGCTGGTCCGGCGGGCAAGGCATTGGCCAGTGAGCGGCTGAGGCTCTGCGCCTGTTGCAGGGTCAGGTCGCCGACGATCACGATCTGTGCATTGGCAGCAGTGTAGGCGCGACGGTAAAAGGCCCTTAGCTGTGATTCATCTATGCGCTCCAGGCTCTCGACCGAGCCGTAGTCGGAGCGGGTGTAAGGTTGCCCCGGATAGAGTTCGTTGTAGATCTGCATCCGTGCAAGAGCGTGTGGGTCTTCGTGGTTTATTTTGAGTTTGGTGAACAGTTCGTTTTTGACCCGTCGCTGGCCTTCGACGGTAAAGCCCGGTTGGGCGAGCATCTCGGTGAACAACTGCATGGCGGGTTCGCGGATGTGCGGGGCGCTCAAGCTGCGCAGGGTGAAGAAACTCCGCTCGTTATCGATACCGTTACCCAGATCCACGCCCAGGCTATCAAACCCCTTGGCCAGTGCGTTGGCGTCCTTGAGCGTCGAGCCTTCGTTAAACAGGCTCAGTACAGTCGCTGCCAGGCCGGGTGTATCGCCATCCTGATTGCTGCCCGCGGCAAAGGTGATTTGCACATCGATCATGGGCAAGGTGTGGCTTTCGACAAACAGGACTTTGGTGTTTTGGCTCAGTTTCCAGGCCTTGATTGTCGGCAGGCGGGTGGCAGGCACGGCAGTGCTCAACTCAAGCAGCGATTGCAGTCGTGCTTGTGGTTCTTGTGCTCGGGCTTGCACGCAGACACAGGCAAGGGTGAACAGCAGCGTAGCGACGCGCAAGGCGCGGCTGGCTGCGATTGCGTGAGGCTTATTCATGGCGCGCCTCCTTGGGCAGTACATAGCTGAGGGTCAAGCGGTCGTGGGTCAGGAACGTTTGAGCGGCGAGCTGGATATCTTCAGGGGTGATTTTCGCCAATATCTGCATGCGCTTTTCGTCGTCCTCTGGCGACAAGCCCGCAATGTCCAGTTCACCGAGATACAGAGCCAGGCTTTGCAGGTCATCACGGCTGAAAACATGCCGTGCAATGATCCGCGTACGGGCGCGTTCAAGGTCACTGCCGGAGGGGGGTGTTTTTTTCACTGAGTCGATCACGGCCCAAATCCGTTCTTGAACCTCGCTCAGCGGTTTCATCTTTTTAAGGTTGAGGGTGGCGTCGATGCTGAACAGCTCATCACCGCGGCTGATGCTGCTGTAATGTGAGCCGACGCTGATCAGCAATTCCTCGCCGCGCCACAATCTGCTTTTGAGTTCTGAACTGTCGCCGCCACCGAGCAACTCGCTGAGCAGCTCCAGTGCTGGAGCTGAACGCGGGTCGGTCTGGGTGTGCAGGCTTGGAACGTTGAACGTCATGCTCAGGTTCGGGATTTGATGATCGATGTACTGAGTCATGGTGCGCTCACCGGGAGCTGCCAGTTCGAGCGGGGCCTTGATCACAGGTAGCTCGCGTGAGGCAATCGGGCCGAAGTAGCGTGTGGCCAGGGCCTTGACCTGCTCGGTGTCGATATCGCCGACGATGATCAGGGTGGCGTTATTGGGCGCATACCAGCTTCTATACCAGTGCTTGAGTTCATCGATGTGCATGCGTTCGAGGTCGTGCATCCAGCCGATGACCGGGCTGCCGGAAGCGCTGGTCAGGAATGCCAGGCGACGTGGCAGTTCAAGTGCGCGCTGATGGGGGTCGTTGTCGACGCTTTCGCTGCGTTCGCTTTTGATGACTTCGCGCTCACCGGCCCAATGAGCAGCGGACAGGTGTGCAGTGCTCATCTGGTCTGCCATCACTTCAAGTGCGACTGCCAGGGCATGGGGGGGCAGGGTTTGAAAGAAAATGGTGGCGTCATTTTGCGTCGCCGCATTGTCCGTTGCGCCCAGGCTTTGAAAGATGTGGTCTGACTCGGCCGGACAAAGTTTGCTGCTGCCTTTGAAAATCATGTGTTCAAGGGCGTGGGACAACCCGGATTGGCCTGGGGGCTCATAGCTTGAGCCGACCCGATACCAGAGCTGTGAGTGAACCACGGCTGCACGGTGGTCTTCGTGAACGATAACCTTGAGGCCGTTATCCAGGGTGAAATGTTGAGTGGAGGGTTGGCTGCTGGCCAGGGCCATCAGCGGTTGCAACATAAAGCCGAGAGCCAGCCCGGCAAGGGGGTGTTTCATGGTGGGTGTCCTGACTGTTTATCGTCAGAACAGATTGGGCTTGAGAGGGGAGAGGCGGGCGGTACATAGATACCTTGTACCGCAAAAATCTGTAGCCGCTGCCGCAGGCTGCGATAAGGACCGAAGGGCCTTCGCTTTTGAAAAAGCGACCCCTCCGGGCTTGATCGCAGCCTGCGGCAGCGACTACAGGTTCATCAGGCTTGAGTGGCTTCGCGTTGCCACAGGGCGTAGTTCACGCCGCCGGCTTTTTGCTCGCGGTGCAGGCGCCAGTTGGCAGGCAAGCCCAGCTCTGACGGGCGCAACTCGCTTTCGGTGTAAACCCAGGCGTCTTCAGCCAGCCAGCCGCGTTGCTCGAGCAGATCACAAGCAGGTTTGAGCAGGTCCTTGTTGAACGGCGGGTCGAGGAATACCACATCAAAGGTTGTGCTTGGCGTGGTGTCCAGATAACGCAGGGCGTCAGTCTGCTGAACTTCGCCGACAGTGCAGCGCAGAATGCCCATGTTCTCGCGGATGTTGGAGATCGCATCGCGGTTGCTGTCCAGTGCCACGCCCTTGGCTGCGCCGCGGGACATGGCTTCAAGGAACAGTGCGCCGCTGCCGGCGAAAACGTCCAGTACCCTGGCGCCGCCGATATAGGGGGCCAACCAGTTGAACAGGGTTTCACGCACGCGATCTGGCGTCGGGCGCAGGCCCTCTACATGGGGGAAGTCCAGCTTGCGGCTGCGCCATTCCCCGCCAATGATGCGTAACTGACCAGCACCTGAGTGCGATGTGTTTTTTGGCTTTGCCATTAATGCTCCGGAACCCCAAGAGGTTGCTCTGAAGGTTTGTCGGTAGGAGGTGGCAGTGGTTTTTGCGGCACGGTCGGGCCGGCGGTCACTACGACCATTTTGTCGGCGCTCAGGTGCTTGTTCATGGCGTCCTTGACCTGTTCGGTGGTCAGGTCCTGGGACTTCTGCATGAAGGTTTCCAGGTAATCCAGGGGCAAATCATAAAAGCCCATTGCGCCAAGTTGGCCGACGATGGCGGCGTTGCTGGCCGTGGACAGCGGGAAGCTGCCAGCCAGTTCACGCTTGGCATCGTCGAGTTCTTTTTGCGTCGGACCATTTTTCAGGTAGTCGGCCAAAATGTCTTGCACCAGTTTGAGCGTACCTTCGCTCAGTTCGGCGCGGGTTTGCAGGTTGATCATGAACGGGCCGCGAGCCTGCATCGGGCTGAAGCCGGAGTACACGCCGTAGGTCAGGCCGCGCTTTTCACGCACTTCGGTCATCAGGCGCGTACCGAAACCGCCACCGCCCAGAATGCTGTTGCCCAATGCCAGTGCGGCATAGTCGGGATCGTCACGGTCAATGCCCAGCTGCGACAGCAGCAGGTGGGTTTGTTTGGACGGGAACTCGATATGGGTTTGGCCAGCCTTGGGCTCGCTTGGTTGCACGGTCTTGGCCACTGCCGGGCCTTTGGGCAGTGCGGCAGATACCTGGGCTGCAATGGCTTCGGCTTCGGCACGCGACAGGTCGCCAACAATCGCAATCACGGCGTTGCCTGCGGTGTAGGCCTTGTTGTGGAAGGCCTTGAGCTGGTCAATGGTGATCGAGGTGATGCTTTGGGCATTGCCATCACTGGCATGAGCATACGGGTGGTTACCGTACAGGCGCTTGAACAGTTCGTCGCTGGCCAGTTTGCCGGGGTTTTGTTTCTGAAACTCGAAGCTGGCGAGCAACTGGTTCTTGATCCGCGCCAGGGAGTCGGCCGGGAAGGTGGGTTTGCCCACCACCTCGGCGAACAGGTTGAGCGCAGGTGTGCGTTTATCTACATCGCTCAGGCTGCGCAGCGAGGCCACGGCCATGTCGCGATATGCGCCATTGCCGAAGTCCGCGCCCAGGCCTTCAAAGCCCTGGGCGATGGCGCCCACATCTTTACCCGCTACACCTTCGTTGAGCATGGCGTTGGTCAGCAGGGCCAGGCCCGGGGTGTTTTCGTCCTGGCTGCTGCCAGCGGCGAAGGTCAGGCGCAGGTCGAACATCGGCAATTGCCGTGCTTCGACGAACAGCACTTTGGAGCCTTTGGCGGTTTTCCAGGTTTGCACGTTCAGCGCACGGTGGCTGGGCGCCTTGCCGTCCAGCTCAGCCAGGGATTCGAGCTTGTGCTCGCTCTTGGCCTGGTCCAGTGCCTGGCTGGCGACCGATTGCTGCGGGTTGGTAAAAAAGTAGCCGAGTGCACCCACCAGTATGGCGGCGCTCAGACCAAGCAGGGCGTAGCGGGGGCCTTTACGCTCACTCATGGGTTTTCTCCTCGGGCAGTACATGGGCAACGCTGAGACGGTCGCGAGTGAAATAGGTGCGGGCAGCCTGCTGGATATCGGCCGGGGTGACCTTTTGCAGGTCGGCCAGTTCGGAGTCCATCAGCTTCCACGACAGGCCGACGGTTTCCAGCTGGCCGATCGAAGTGGCCTGGCTGGTGATCGAGTCGCGCTCGTAGACCAGTCCGGCAATTACCTGGGCACGCACACGTTCAAGCTCTTCAGTGGTCGGCGGGGTCTTTTTCAGGTCATCGAGCAAGCGCCACAAGCCTGCCTCGGCCTGGGCCATGGTGACTTTCTTCTGGCTGTTGGGCATCGCCGAAAGCATGAACAGGCTGTCACCACGGGTGAAGGCGTTGTAGCTGGACGATGCACCGGAGACCAGTTCTTCGCCCCGCTCCAGCTGTGTCGGCATGCGTGCGCTGTAGCCGCCGTCCAGGAGCGCGGAAATCAGGCGCAGGGCATTGGCGGTGATCGGGTCCTTGGCCGTGGCAACGCTGGGCACGTTAAAGCCCAGCATCAAGCTTGGCAGTTGGGTCTGGACGTGGATCTTGAGCAGGCGTTCGCCAGGGGTCGGCAGTTCCAGCGGGATTTTGGCGACAGGTATCTCGCGTTTTTGCACCTTGCCAAAGTAACGCTGGGCCAGGGCTTTGACTTCATCCGGGGTGACGTCACCGACCACCACCAAAGTGGCGTTGTTGGGGGCATACCACTCTTCATACCATGCGCGCAGTTCGCCAACGCTCATGCGCTCCAGGTCGACCATCCAGCCGATGGTCGGGGTGTGGTAGCCGCTGGAAGGGAAGGCCATGGCGCTGAACAGCTCGTAGGCTTTGCTCATGGGCTGGTCGTCGGTGCGCAGGCGGCGCTCTTCCTTGATGACTTCGATCTCGCGCTTGAATTCTTCGGGCGGCAAGCGAAGGCTGGCCATGCGGTCGGCCTCAAGCTCAAAGGCCACGCCCAGGCGGTCACGGGCCAGTACCTGGTAGTAGGCGGTGTAGTCGTCGCTGGTGAAGGCGTTTTCCTGGGCGCCAAGGTCGCGCAGGATCAACGAGGCTTCGCCGGGACCGACCTTGTTGCTGCCCTTGAACATCATGTGCTCAAGCGCGTGGGACAGGCCGGTCTTGCCAGGGGTTTCGTAGCTGGAACCCACTTTGTACCAGACCTGGGAGACCACCACCGGGGCGCGATGGTCTTCGCGCACGATGACCTTGAGGCCGTTGTCCAGGCGGAACTCGTGGGTGGGCTGCGGTTCGGCCGCCAGGGCCGAAAGCGGTAATAAAACTGTGCTGAGCAACAGGCCAGCAGCGCGGCGGGCTAGATTCATTCGTTTTTTAACCTGTTGGGCTACCCGCTCGGCCTTAGCGTCTGCGGGTGAGGAGGTGCTAGGATACTGATCCGTTTTACTGGCGGCCACGCCTATCAGGCCTTTGACGATCAGACGACGTTTGATCGGGCAGTATAGGAGCCCGCTTGGAAGTGTGGATGTATACCGGTAAATTTCGCATTTTTGCCGACTTTCCCGTGACAGACCCGAGTTAAGACGAAGTTTACGAGGTGTGTTTTACCCTCTGAATACAGTTGCGTGCGAACAAGCTGACAAAATTACAGTCTGTTTCACACCGAATATTATTTGCCGGGGCGCCACAGTGGCGCGTCGCTACGATGAGATAGCCGTCCTCCATGTTTGGTTCCAACGACGACAAGAAGACCCCAGCTGCGGCTGGCGAGAAAAAAGGCCTGTTCGGATGGCTGCGCAGAAAGCCGCAGGAAACCGTCGTGGAACAACCCGCGCCTGCGCCCGAAATCATCCCTGAGACGCTGGTTGAGGCCACTCCGGTGGAGGTCGAGGCCGCGCCCGAAGTGGTCGTGGTTGCCGCCGAGCCTGCGGTTGAATTGGCCCCCGAGCCGGCACCGTGGCCGCACTTGCCTGTCGCCGAAGAACCGGTGGCGCTTGTCGAGGATGTGCAGGCACCGCATATCGTGCCGCCGATCCCCGAGCCCGAGCCTGTTGTTGAAGCGCTTGCGGTGGTCGAGACTGTTGTTGAGCCAGAGCCAGAGCCAGAGCCAGAGCCAGTTGCCGTCGTCGCGCCTGTAGTCGCTCCTGCACCTGCACCTGCGCCTGTGGTGGCTGCCCCAGCCCCGTTGGTCGAGGCCCCGGCCCCCGCGCCAGTTGCGCCCCCCGAGCAAAAAACAGGCTTTTTCGCTCGTCTCAAGCAAGGCTTGTCCAAGACCAGCGCCAGCATTGGTGAAGGCATGGCCAGCCTGTTTCTGGGCAAAAAAGCCATTGATGACGATCTGCTCGAAGAGATCGAAACCCGACTGTTGACCGCCGACGTGGGTGTTGAAGCAACCTCGGTGATCATCAAGAACCTGACGCAGAAGGTCGCGCGCAAGCAACTGACCGATGCCGATGCACTCTACAAGTCGCTGCAGGACGAGCTGGCGGCCATGCTCAAGCCGGTGGAGCAACCGCTGAAAATCGAATCGCAAAACAAGCCATTCGTGATTCTGGTGGTAGGCGTCAACGGCGCGGGTAAAACCACCACCATCGGCAAACTGGCGAAAAAACTGCAGCTTGAAGGCAAGAAAGTCATGCTGGCTGCCGGTGATACCTTCCGTGCGGCCGCCGTCGAGCAGCTGCAAGTGTGGGGCGAGCGCAACCATATCCCGGTCATTGCCCAGCACACTGGCGCGGATTCGGCGTCGGTGATTTTTGACGCTGTGCAAGCTGCCAAGGCCCGTGGCATCGACGTATTGATCGCCGATACCGCCGGTCGCCTGCATACCAAAGACAACCTGATGGAAGAACTCAAGAAAGTTCGCCGGGTCATGGGCAAGCTTGACGAAGATGCTCCCCACGAAGTGCTGTTGGTACTCGATGCCGGTACCGGGCAGAACGCTATCAACCAGACCAAGCAGTTTGATCAGACCGTTGCCCTCACGGGTCTGGCACTGACCAAGCTCGATGGTACGGCCAAAGGCGGGGTGATTTTCGCCCTGGCCAAGCAATTCAATATTCCTATCCGCTTTATCGGTGTGGGTGAAGGCATCGATGATTTGCGTGATTTTGAGTCCGAACCCTTTGTCCAGGCTCTGTTTGCGGAGCGGGAGCGTCCATGATTCGTTTCGAGCAGGTCGGTAAGCGCTATCCAAATGGACACGTGGGCCTGCACGAGCTGAGCTTTCGGGTCCGTCGAGGCGAATTCCTTTTTGTGACCGGCCACTCCGGCGCAGGTAAAAGCACGCTGTTGCGCCTGTTGCTGGCGATGGAACGCCCGACCAGCGGCAAATTGCTACTGGCGGGGCAGGACTTGGGGCAAATCAGCAACGCGCAGATCCCTTTTTTACGTCGCCAGATCGGTGTGGTTTTCCAGAACCACCAGTTGCTGTTTGACCGCACAGTGTTCAACAACGTCGCCCTGCCGCTGCAAATTCTCGGCCTGTCCAAGGCTGAAGTCGCCAAGCGTGTCGACTCGGCGCTGGAGCGCGTAGCGCTGTCGGACAAGACCGACCTGTACCCGGGTGACTTATCCACGGGTCAGCAACAGCGTGTAGGCATTGCCCGCGCCATCGTGCATCGCCCGGCCTTGCTGCTGGCCGATGAACCCACCGGTAACCTCGACCCGCGTCTGGCGGCGGAAATCATGGGCGTATTTGAAGACATCAACCGCTTGGGCACCAGCGTACTGATTGCCAGTCATGACCTGGCGCTGATCGCACGCATGCGCCATCGCATGCTGACCTTGCAGCGCGGACGCCTGATCGGTGACGGGGAGGCCGCGCAATGAGTGCCACCCGCAGTTCCAAAGTATCCGAGCGCGTAGCTCCAAAGGCTGCCGACCCGCAGCCGCCGAAGAAAAAACACGATGATGACGATGGCCCGACCTTCGCCATGTTGTTTCACGCCTGGGTTGAGGCTCACCGGGCCAGTCTGCTCGACAGCCTGAAGCGCCTTGGCAAGCAGCCGATTGGTAGCTTTTTTACCTGCCTGGTGATGGCGGTTGCCTTGAGTCTGCCGATGGGCCTGTCGTTGTTGCTTAACAACGTCGAGCGCCTGGGTGGTTCCTGGCAGCGTGCAGCACAGATTTCGCTGTATCTGCAGATGGATGCCAGCAGCCAGCAGGGTGAAAATCTCAGCGATCAGATAAAAGGTATGGCAGGGGTGGCTGACGCGGAATTTATCAGCCGCGAAAAGGCACTCGAAGAGTTCCAGCAGCAGTCAGGGCTGGGCGAAGCGCTTAAAGAGTTACCCGATAACCCGTTGCCCGGTGTGGTCCTGGTAACCCCGGCAGAAGTCGATAAAGCGACGCTTGAAGCCCTTCGCGAACGCCTTGCGCAGTTGCCGAAGGTGCAACAGGCGCAACTTGATCTAGTCTGGGTCGAACGTCTGGCGGCAATCCTGAAATTGGGTGACCGTTTTGTGTTTGGCTTGACGGTGTTGCTGGTTTCAGCTTTGCTGCTGGTTATCGGTAATACGATTCGTTTGCATATCGAGAATCGTCGCATCGAAATCGAAGTCATCAAGCTGGTCGGCGGTACTGACAGCTATGTGCGCAGGCCCTTTCTTTATATGGGTGCGCTCTATGGCTTTGGTGCGGGAGTTTTATCCTGGGGCGTTTTGGCATTCGGCCTGAACTGGCTTAACGACGCGGTGGTGGGGCTGGCTGGCTTGTACGGCAGCAATTTTGCCTTGGCGGGTGTGCCGGTAGCCGATGGTCTGTCTCTCTTGCTTGGCGCGGTGCTGTTAGGGTATATCGGTGCATGGATTGCAGTTGCGCGTCACTTACGTGAGCTTTCGCCTAAATAGTTTTCTTTTTGCCTGTTGACCTTTTCAGCTTTTTTTGGGAACTTTTTTCCAGGTTTCCGGTCAACTTTCGCAGTGCTGAACTGCACGAGTTATGTGAGACGGAGGTTTTTTCGTATGACCACTTCTTTGCAACCTGCGTATGCGTTGGTCCCTGGTGCGAACCTCGAGGCCTATGTCAATACGGTGAACAGCATTCCATTGCTGACACCGGAGCAGGAGCGTGAACTGGCCGAGAGTCTCTATTATGAGCAGGATTTGGGGGCGGCTCGGCAGATGGTGCTCGCCCACCTGCGTTTTGTTGTACACATTGCCCGTAGTTATTCGGGCTATGGCCTGGCTCAGGCTGACCTGATCCAGGAAGGCAACGTCGGCCTGATGAAGGCGGTCAAACGCTTCAACCCTGAAATGGGTGTGCGTCTGGTGTCTTTTGCGGTGCACTGGATCAAGGCAGAGATCCACGAATTTATCCTGCGCAACTGGCGGATCGTGAAAGTCGCGACCACCAAGGCTCAGCGCAAATTGTTCTTCAACCTGCGCAGCCAGAAAAAACGTCTGGCCTGGTTGAACAACGATGAAGTGCATCGTGTGGCTGAAAGCCTCGGCGTAGAGCCTCGCGAAGTGCGCGAGATGGAAAGCCGCCTGACCGGTCATGATATGGCGTTCGACCCGGCAGCCGAAGCTGACGACGACAGTGCGTTCCAGTCGCCAGCCAACTACCTGGAAGACCACCGGTATGACCCGGCACGCCAACTGGAAGATGCTGACTGGACCGACAACTCCACCAGCAACCTTCACGAAGCGCTGGAAGTGCTGGACGACCGCAGCCGTGACATTCTGTATCAGCGCTGGCTGGCTGAAGAAAAAGCCACGCTGCACGACCTGGCGCAGAAGTACAACGTGTCAGCCGAGCGGATTCGTCAGCTGGAAAAAAGCGCGATGAACAAGCTCAAACTGTCGATTGCCGCCTGACCGGCCCGACCAAAAAACGCCTCGATCTGATCGGGGCGTTTTTTTTTTGGAGGAATTAAAGCCCCCCCTTGCCAGCCTGCTTCGCGCAGGGCCAGTTTGACGGTTGTGCCTTTAGCAACTCTGGATCAACACCATTGGCCCTGAGCAGTGAGTCCACCAGTGATCGGGACATCTCCACCGAATGC
Organism: Pseudomonas sp. WS 5051; assembly: GCF_012985715.1. Taxonomy (NCBI): domain Bacteria; kingdom Pseudomonadati; phylum Pseudomonadota; class Gammaproteobacteria; order Pseudomonadales; family Pseudomonadaceae; genus Pseudomonas; species Pseudomonas sp. WS 5051. The sequence goes on along the minus strand of NZ_JAAQWV010000003.1, from coordinate 214,237 downwards.
ACCAGCGACCACACCAGCCCACGCTCTATGCCGCTGGCGTATGCGGTGATTTCATCCGAGACCTCTTCTGCGCTTTTGAGCATCAGCGACACATGGGACAGCGCTTCGATTGCACGGATATCAGGCAGCACGGCAAAGGGTGATTGCTTGCCTGCCCTTAGTGCACGGGTGGGTTTGAGGTTTTCCAGGCAAACGGGCGGGGCCTGAAGCAGGGCGTCGAGAATAAGCCGGGTGGTTTCATCGTGCTGATGATCATCCCGGGGAGTGTGAATGGCTTTGGGATCGTCGGGCGTCGGCTTTTTCATGTTTCTTCCACGGGGGAGCATCGGCGACTGGTGAAGATAGCCCTGTGAGTTTGCGGGTCGCAAGCAGCGCTTGTGTGCATCGTGTTTTCTCGGAAGCGTCTGCCTTTTGGCAGCGTAAAAGTCTGACGTGGGCGCCCGGGGATCGAATTCGCTACACTGGCGCACTTTTACGCTGTGCGTTGGCGCCCCATGACTGTGCTCAAATACCTCCAGGCTTACCCCCAGACCTTGCAAGAGCAGGTGCGCCAATTGATCGAGCGCAACCAGCTGGGCATTTACCTGAGCGAGCGTTATCCACAGCGTCATGCCGTGCAAAGCGACAAGGCCCTGTATGCCTACGCTCAGGAGCTCAAACAGGAATACCTGCGCAATGCGCCATCCTTTGACAAGGTGCTGTTTGATAACAGGCTCGACCTGACCCACCGTGCGCTGGGTTTGCATACTGCTATTTCACGGGTTCAGGGCGGCAAGCTCAAGGCTAAAAAGGAACTGCGCGTGGCCTCGTTGTTCAAGGAAGCGGCGCCCGAGTTTTTGAAGATGATCGTGGTCCACGAGCTGGCCCACTTGAAAGAGTCAGACCACAACAAGGCGTTCTACAAGCTGTGTGAGCACATGTTGCCGGGTTATCACCAACTGGAGTTCGACCTGCGGGTGTACCTCACGTGGCGGGATATGCAGGGCAAAACCTGACACTTACTTTATGTGTGGGAGCGGACCCGTATAGACGGGCAGGAGTTCTGAATGGAAGTCAGCAAAACCAAAAGCAGCTTTTACCGGCGCTTGTATGTGGCCTGGTTGATCGATAGCCAGATCGCCAGCAGCGTGCCTGCCTTGACCGAAGTCACCGGCATGCCGCGTCGTACCGCCCAGGACACCATTGCTGCCCTGGCCGATCTGGACATCATCTGCGAATTTGAACAGCAGGATGGCGCCCGCAACCATGCCGGACGCTACCTGATCCGCAACTGGGGGCCGGTGGACAAAAACTGGGTCGCTGGGCATCTGGTGCAGATCAAGCAGGTGCTGGGTTACCCCTGAGATGTCAGGCGCATGCCGATGTGCGGGATGTTGTCTTCTAGGTAGATCTCGCCCTGGGTGTTGAACCCGTGTTGCTCGTAAAAGGGTTGCAGGTGCGCTTGGGCGGACAGGAATACGGGCTGCCCCGCCCAGTACTCTTCGATATTTTTCAGGGCCTGTTCAAGCAGGGTATGCCCAAGCTTTTGCCCGCGGCCTTCGACGGCAACGATTACGCGGCCGATCACTACGTCACCTCCCTGGGACTCGGGGTCGAGGATGCGGGCGTAGGCCACCAGCTGGTCGTCTTGCCAGCCCATCACATGCAGCGTATCGCCCGTCAGGTCTTGCCCGTCGACGTCCTGATAGGCGCATTTCTGCTCGGCGACAAATACTTTTGAGCGCAATTCGAGGATTGCGTAGAGCTGTTCCTTGCCCAGGTCGTTGTGGTGTTTGCAGAGCCAGTCGGTGGTCACGATCTTGTCCTTGTTGGCGAGTTCATGTCTCGATAGTAGGCGTGATGCCGACTGGCGCCAAGGCCTAAGGTGCCTTGACCAAATGCGCGGCCAGGGTGCGCAGTGGCCCGAGCTGGCGGCAAATCAGCGCCAGTTGGGTTTGTACCAGCCTCTGGTTTTCATCTATTTCATCGGGCATTTGTTCAAGTTCGCCGGCCAGGGCCTCTTCCTCATCACTTTGCACTGCAACCGCCTGCTTGGTGGCCAGGCCCTGGGCAATCTGGTCGATGCTGTCGGCAATCTTGCCCCCGGCCCCTTCAATCAACTGCTCGCGCACTTCGGCAGGCAATTGGGTGTCGCGGTGGGCGCCCAGGCCAGAGAGGTAACTGAGCAAAGTGTGGGACAGCACCAAAAAGCGGAAGCCCATGTCTGCATCCTTACGGAAATGCCCGGGTTCCATCAGCATATTGGCCAGGGTGGTCGACAGCGCCGCATCGGCGTTATGTGCGTTACGCCGTGCCAACCGATAGGCCAGGCTGTCGCTTTTACCCTGGGCATATTGCTGCATGATCTGGCGCAGGTACTGGCTGTTGCAGCTCAGGGTATTGGCCAGCACCTGGTTCAGGCGACGACCCTGCCAGTCAGGCAAGAACAGGAACACCGCCGCTGCCGCGATCACGCTACCCACCAGGGTGTCGAACAGGCGCGGCAGGAACAGTCCGTAACCATCGCCCACCTGATTGAAGCAAAACAGAATCATCAGGGTGATGGCCGCCGTGCTCAGGGTGTAGCGCGTGGTGCGGTTGATAAAGAACACCACCCCGGCCACGACGGCAAACATCGACTGCACCAGCGGGTTGGGGAACAGATCGAACAACGCCCAGCCCACGGCCAGGCCGATGGCCGTGCCGATAATCCGCTGGCTGAACTTGCGCCGCGTGGCGCCGTAGCTTGGCTGGCACACGAACAGCGTGGTGAGGATGATCCAGTACCCCTGGCTTGGGTGAATCCAGTGCACCATCGCAAAACCGATACTCAGAGCCAGGGGCAGGCGCAAGGCGTGGCGGAAGATCAGCGAGGTGGGTGTCAGATGCTGGCGCAGGCGTGACCAGACATCTTTGAGGTTGCGTGGCGAACGGTCGAGCAGGCTGCTATCGGTGGCATCGGCCAGGGTGTCGGGGTTGCTTGCATCGCTCAGCAGGCGGTCGAGGGTGCCGAGGTTGGCGGCCAGTGCCCGCAGTGAGCGCAAAAGTCCGCGCCAGGCCGGGTTGCTCTGGATGCGCAAGTGTTCGAGGGAGGCATGCAGGTCTCCCAGAGCCTCGGCAAAGCTGTCGTCATAGACGAATGGCTGGCGCAGCTTGATCGACTCCGACAGGCGCTGGCAGGCCACGCCTTGCTGGCGCAGCAGACGTTGGCAGCGGAACATCACATCACTGTGGAAGAAGGCGTCGGCCAGGGCGTTGTACGGGTAGTGCGAAGAGCTGGCACGTTCGTGGATGTCTTGGGCGAGGAAATACAGCTTGAGGTAGCGGCTGAGTTTGGAGCCTGGCCGAGTATTGCCGACCCGGTGCAGGATGATTTCCTTGGCGGTGTTCAGCGCCGCTACCACCCTGCCGTTTTGCCGGGCCAGTTCCAGCCGGCCCGCTTCCACGTCCAGTTTGCGGATGGGCTCGAACAGCGCCGACTTGATTTTCAGGTACAGGCCAAGTTCCCAGAACAACCGGGCCAGGCTCTGTTGCACCGGCTGATTGGAAAACAGCGCCTGCCACAGCACCGACAGTATCCCGTACCAGGCGGCACCGGCCACCAGTAGCAAGGGTTCATGCCAGAAGTTGGTGACTTCGCCGCCGCGCTGATCCACGCCGATCATGGTGTACACGGCCAGAATCAGTGTGGCTGAAGCAATCGCCCCGTAGCGCTCGCCCAGCGCGCCGAGCATGGTCAGGCCGAAACTGGCCAGGGCCAGCGCGCAGACCATCAGCCAGGGGTAGGGGAAAAGCAGCTCGACACTCAGGGCCGAGGCGGTGAAACACACCAGCGTCACCAGCAAGGCGTTGAGACGGCCTTGCCAGCTGTCATCGGTTTCAGACAGCGCACTGGCGATAACCCCCAGAAACAACGGGATCAGCAGTGACATCTCATCCTGATACCAGCAAAAAGCCATGCTGCCGGTCAGGGCGACAAATACCCGCACGCTGTAACTGAACTTGTCCAGTGCCCACAGGCGGCGCAGGGAATGCTGAAAGCTTTTCGATGACATGAAGTGGCGGTGCCTGGCTCGTGATTCGCTAACTTGAGCCAGATAAGACGACAGTGCAATGGGGCTGTCACATCGAACCAAAAATATTTTTCATGCGCCCCTGCAGTCGCTGCTGCAGGTTGCAGCAGCGACTGCAGGGGGGCAGGTCAGACGTACTGCGCCGCTGCATACCCCGAAGCCCACGCCCACTGGAAGTTGAAGCCGCCAAGATGGCCGCTTACATCCAGCACTTCGCCGACAAAATACAGGCCGGGGCTTTTCAGCGATTCCATGGTCTTGGACGACACTTCGCGGGTATCGACCCCACCCAGGGTCACTTCAGCGGTGCGATAACCTTCGGTTCCCGCGGGGACCACCTTCCAGCACGCCAGTTTGTCCGCCACCTGCGCCAGCTCCGCCGGGGTGTACTGCTTCATTGGCTTGGACTCGAACCAGTGCTCGGCCAGCAGATTGGCCATCTTCTTGGTGAAGATTTCACCCAGCAGGGTTTTCAACTCGCTGTTGGGGCGCTCAACCTGCTGTGTTTGCAGCCAGCTCAGGGCGTCGAGGTCGGGCAGCAGATTGATCTCAACCGTATCGCCGGGGTTCCAGAACGAGGAAATCTGCAAGATCGCCGGCCCGCTCAAACCACGGTGGGTGAACAGGATATTTTCGCGAAAGCTCTGGTCGTTGCAGCTCACCAGGCAATCCACCGACGTGCCCGACAGCTCGGTGCAGATCTCTTTGAGCTGATCGGTGATGGTGAACGGCACCAGGCCTGCCCGGGTTGGCAGCAAGGTGTGGCCGAACTGTTTGGCGATTTGATAGCCGAAGCCTGTGGCGCCCAGGGTCGGGATCGACAGCCCGCCGGTGGCGACCACCAGAGACTGGCAGTCAACCGGCCCCAGCGTTGTATTGAGGCTGTAGCCGTTGTCGGTTTTTTCGATCTGTTCGACTGAAGTGTCCAGGTGCAGGCTGACGCCGGCCTGTTTGCACTCGTCGAGGAGCATTTCGAGGATGTCGCTGGATTTGTTGTCGCAAAACAGCTGGCCGAGTTTTTTCTCGTGGTAGGGCACGCCGTGTTTGGCGACCATCTCGATAAAGTCCCACTGGGTGTAGCGGGCCAGGGCCGACTTGCAAAAGTGCGGGTTCTGCGACAGGAAATTGTTGGGCTCGGTGTACATGTTGGTGAAGTTGCAGCGGCCACCGCCCGACATCAGGATCTTTTTACCTGCCTTGTTGGCGTGGTCGATCAGCATCACCTTGCGCCCACGGTTGGCGGCGGTCAGTGCGCACATCAGGCCTGCGGCGCCAGCGCCAATAATCACAACGTCGGTAGAGCGCAAAGCGGTGTCCTCGGTAAAAGCAGCCCTCACCCCAGCCCTCTCCCTGAGGGAGAGGGAGCTGGACCAGGGTGATTTCGAATTCTATGCAAATCTGCCCCCTCTCCCTCCGGGAGAGGGTTGGGGTGAGGGGGCTCTTGAAGCGTCTTACAAAACCCGTACGCGCAATACGCGGCCTTTGATTTTGCCTTCGCTCAGGCGCTGTGCAGCCTGCTTGGCAATGGTGCGGTCAACCGCCACGTAGGCCTGGAAGTCAAAGATGGCGATCTTGCCAACCTGGGCCCCCGGGATGCCTGCGTCGCCGGTCAGTGCGCCAAGGATATCGCCTGGGCGAACCTTGTCTTTACGACCTGCGCCGATCACCAGTGTGCTCATGGCCGGCAGCAACGGTGCGCCGCCCTGAGAGGTGAGGGTGTCCAGGGTTTCCCAGTTCAGCGGAGCTTTCTGCAACTGCTCGATGGCCTGGGCGCGGTGCGCTTCGGACGGTGCAACCAGGCTGATGGCCACGCCTTTTTCGCCCGCACGGCCGGTACGGCCAACACGGTGAATATGGATTTCCGAATCGCGGGCCAGCTCAACGTTGAGCACCATGTCCAGCGCGTCGATGTCCAGACCACGGGCGGCTACGTCGGTGGCAACCAGTACCGAAGTCGAACGGTTGGCAAACATGGCCAGTACCTGGTCACGGTCGCGCTGCTCCAGGTCGCCGTGCAGGCCGACGGCCGAAATGCCCTTGGAGGTCAGGTGATCAACGGTTTCCTGCACCTGCTGCTTGGTGAAGCAGAACGCCACGCAAGACTGCGGGCGGAAGTGGCCCAGTACCTTGGTCACGGCGCTCATGCGCTCTTCAGGCGAGATTTCGTAGAAACGCTGCTCGATTTGGCTGTCAGTGTGCAGCGCCTCTGCTTTTACCTGCTGAGGGTTGCGCATGAACTTGGACGACAGCTGCTTGATACCGGCCGGGTAAGTGGCCGAGAACAGCAAGGTCTGGCGACGCTCCGGGGTTTTGACAATGATGTCTTCGATGGCGTCATAGAAGCCCATGTCCAGCATGCGGTCAGCTTCGTCCAGTACCAGGGTGTTCAGACCGTCCAGTACCAGCGAGCCTTTGCGCAAGTGTTGCTGGATACGCCCCGGAGTGCCGACGATGATGTGCGCGCCGTGCTCCAGCGAACCGATCTGCGGGCCGAACGACACGCCGCCACACAGGGTCAGGACCTTGATGTTGTCTTCGGCGCGGGCCAGGCGGCGGATTTCCTTGGCGACCTGGTCAGCCAGTTCGCGGGTCGGGCAGATCACAAGGGCCTGGCAGCCGAAGAAGCGCGGGTTGATCGGGTTCAGCAGGCCGATGCCGAAGGCGGCAGTTTTGCCACTACCGGTCTTGGCCTGGGCGATCAGGTCCATGCCTTTGAGGATCACCGGCAAGCTCTGCGCCTGAATCGGCGTCATCTGGGCATAACCGAGGGAGTCGAGGTTAGCCAGCATGGCGGCGGACAGAGGCAGAGTGTTAAAAGCGGTGGCAATGGTGGTCACGGGACTGGCCTGCAAAACAAAATGTCGCGCAGTGTACCAGTCCCATGCCCTTTGCCTGAACATTCTGGACGAGATGTCATCCAGTTCTTGGCGAAAAGTAGCTTAATGTTCCAGCTCATGTTCCGAGTTGGCCTTGGGTTTGCGGCCATCCTGGGGTGACAGTTGCAGGAATATCGCCGCTGCCAGCATCGCCATGATCCCTACTGTGAGGAAGGTCAGCTGGAACGCGCCCAGCACCGTGTCCACCCCATCGTTGCCGCCATCCCCGGTAAAGCCGCCAAGCAATGCCCCGGCGCAAGCCACGCCCAGGCTCAGGGACAGTTGCGCCACCACCGACAGCAAACTGTTGCCGCTGCTGGCGCTGGCGTCGTCGAGATCGATCAGGGTGACGGTGTTCATGGCGGTGAACTGCAATGAGTTGATCGCTCCCAAAACGGCCAGCATTGACAGCAACAACGGGTATGGCGTGTGTTCGGTAACCAGCCCCATGCTGGCCAGCATCAGGCCCAGGGCGAAGGTGTTGGCCGTCAGCACGGTGCGGTATCCCACGCGCTCGATCAATGGCCTGGCCACCCATTTGGCCAGCATGGCGGCCGCGGCCAGTGGCAGCATGCTCATCCCGGCCTGTGACGGGGAATAGCCCAGCGCGACCTGCAACAGCAAGGGCACCAGAAACGGCAGGGCGCCGCTGCCCAGGCGGGCGAACAGGTTACCGAGGATGCCCACTGCGAAGGTCTTGGTTTTGAACAGCACCGGGGAGAACAGCGGGTTGCTGATATTGCCCGCGCGTAACCAGTACGCTGCCAGACAGGCCATGCCCGCAAACAGCAGCAACATCACCCGCAGGTGCGGCATATGCAGCTCGCCCAGGCCTTCCATGGCAATGGTGATAAACACCATCGCCGCGCCAAACAGCACAAAACCCAACCCGTCAAAACGGGTGCGCTCGCTGCCGCGCAAATCCGGAATGAAGTGCCAGACGGCCCAGCAACCGAGAACGCCCACGGGCAGGTTGATCAGGAAAATCCAGTGCCAGCTCAGGTACTGCACCATCCAGCCGCCCATCGTGGGGCCTATCAGCGGGCCGAGCAGGCCGGGAATGGTGATAAAACCCATGATCCGCACCAGCTCCGAGCGCGGATAGGCCTTGAGCACCACCAGCCGGCCGATGGGCAGCATCAGGGCACCACCCAGGCCCTGGACGATCCGTGCGCCGATCAGCTCGTTGAGAGTGCCGGACAGGGCGCAGAGCAACGAGCCGAAACTGAACAGCAGGATGGCGCTGAAAAAGATTTTTTTGGTGCCGAAGCGGTCGGCGATCCACCCCGAGGCCGGGATCAGCAAGGCAACGGTGAGCATGTAGGCAACGATCACACCTTGCATGCGCAGCGGGTTTTCGTCGAGGTCGCGGGCCATGTCGGGCAGGGCGGTGTTGAGGATGGTGCCGTCGAGTGACTGCATGAAAAACGCGATGGCCACCACCCACGGCAACCAGCGCAGGGTTTCAGGGCTTAGAACCGGGCGTACGGGCATAGGACCTCTTTTTATGGACTGTCGATAATCCTCTGTGGGAGCGGGCTTGCTCGCGATGCAGAGGCCCGGGTTTTTTCAGGTAAACCGCAGCGACGCAATCGCGAGCAAGCCCGCTCCCACAGGTGTTACAGCGTCAGCGTGAGCTTTTTGACCAATGCCCCCGGCAGCAGATTCGACGCCGTCTGGCGCTGGTCGTAGGTGCTGGCCGACAGCAACAACTCACGCTCGGCTGTCAGCGCTTCCAGTTGTGAACCCAGCAGACTATAGACGCTGTCATCAAAGCGCATGGTGTTGACCGGGGCCTTTATCTCGCCGTTTTCCACCCAGAAAGTGGCAAAGCGGGTCATGCCGGTCAGGCGGGCGGCCGGTTGGTCCGAGTAGTTCAGGTACCACAGGTTGCTGATATACAACCCGGTGCCCAACTGCTTGAGGATGTCGGCCTGCACCAGGCTCCCTGCCGCCATCGCCAGTGCGCTCGGGGCTTCGCCCTCCGGTGCGCCGTTGACCTCAAGGCCATACTCGGCGGCACTGCGAGAACTCACCAGTTGCTGTTCGGCCTTGCCGTGTTTGACCAGCGACAAGTCCTGACGCGGGTACCCCTCGCCGGAAAACGCCGGGCTCAGGGACTGGCTGACCTGCTCGTCAAACGACACCAGCGGGCTCAGTTGCGCATCGCCCGCGTAGAGCTTTTGCAGCGGGCTGGATTTGCTGGCCAGTGCCTGGGCCGAAAAACCGCCCCAGCACAGCATGCTCATCACTTCTTCCAGCGCCGCCGGCGCCAGGTAGGCTCGGTACTCACCGGGCGCCAGGGCATGCAGCGGGCGATCGAGGAAACCCAGTTGCTCGCGGGCCAGTTGCATGCGCCGGGCGAAACGTTCGCTGTCCCAGTCGGCGCCGGCGTAGCTGGCCTTGACCGCCTGACCGTTGCTGTGGAACAAACTCCAGTCGAAATTGAAGCTATTGGCCTGATGCCAGCCAAACGCGCCCTCGGAGCTGGCATAGCCGTAGCTGATCGGGCCACTGGCATAAAATCCGACCAGATCTACGCCTTTGGATGCACTGCGGATTTCTTCCAGAACCCGGGCCGTGTCCGGCAGGGGCTGGTTCTGCACGTTATGGCTGTTCCACGGCTGCGGGTTGAGCAGTAAATACGGATCGGCGGGCAACAATGGCAAGGTGTCGCGCAGTTGCCGCAGGGCATCGGCCAGGCGCTGTTTGTCGACATTAGGCTCGCCAGCCAGGGTGAGGTTCACATCGGCGTGGCGGCCGTCGTGGATCAGCTTCAGGCTCAGGCTGGCCTGTTGCACCTGTCCGGCCTGACGCACCTTGCCCTTGTTGAAACGGATAAATTCCGACGCTTCGCCGTTATAGCCCAGGGTGAACTGCTCAGGCGCAAGGATCGCTTTGCCCAACCACTCGACCAACCCCTTGAACTGCTCGGCCTGACTCAATGGGGTACTCATCAGGCATCACCTCCAAACACATCGATTTGACTGAACACGCAGGCGGGGGACGCATGGCCCACGCGGATCACCTGGTTGGGTTCGCCCTTGCCGCAGTTCGGGGTGCCCAGCACCTTGAAGGTGCTGGCGTCGCCCACGGCGCTGAGGTTGCGCCAGAACTGATCGGAAATGCCCCGGTAGTTGGGGTTCTTGACCACGCCCTTGAGTTCACCCTCCTCGATCAACTGGCCCCACTCGCAACCGAACTGGAACTTGTTGCGCGCGTCGTCGATCGACCAGGACCGGTTGGTGGCCATCAGAATGCCGCTTTCGATACCGCCGATCATTTGCTCAAGCGACTGATCGCCTGGCTCGATATTGAGGTTGGCCATACGGTCAATCGGTGGCCGGTTCCAGCCGCAGGCGCGGCTGTTGGCCACGCCTTCGAGGCCCGAGCGGAACTGTGACAGTGCGCCACCCAGCGGGCGTAGCAGCAAGCCTTCGCGGATCAGGAACTCCTTGTAGGCCGGGGTGCCGTCGTCGTCGAAGCGGTAGCTGGCGAGCTCCTCGGGGATGGTTGGGTCGAAGGTCACGTTCAGCAGCTTTGAGCCATATTGCAGGCTGCCGAAGTCGCTGGCCTTGACGAAGCTGGTACCGGCGTAATTGCGCTCGTCACCGAGAATGCGATCCAGTTCCAGCGGGTGTCCGATGGACTCATGGATTTGCAGGATCATCTGGTCGGGCATCAGCAGCAGATCGCGTTTGCCGACCGGAGCATTGGGTGCCAGCAGCAATTGCAGGGCCTGATCGGCGACCTGGGGTGCGGCACCGATCAGCCCGCAGCGGCTGATCACATCGGCGCCACCTTGCTGGCCGAAGTTTTCGCGGCCCAGGCTACGGCTTTGACTGTCGTTGCCGTCATAGGCAGTGACACTCATGCCCGGGTAAACAAAGCGCTGCGCCCGGCGCAGCTCGGCGCCGGCGCTGTTCAGGTAAATTTGCTCGACGTGATTGAGGCCCAGTGAAACCACCCAGCTCACCAGCCGCTCGTCTTTGGGCACGGCGGCCGACTCGGCGCTCAGTAGCTCGAAGCACTCACTCAGTGACGGGAAGGCCTGGTCGAGGTCGGGAGAGAAAAAATCGGCGCGCTCATGGCACACCGGCTCCTGGCTCAGGTTGAGCAGGGCATGCCCGGCGATCAGCTGGGCCTGGGCTTCGGCGCGGTCGAGGGCCGCCTGCAGGCCGGTCTGGGACAGGTCGTTGGTGGCGGCGTAGGCTTCGATACCGCGCAACCGCACGGTGAGCATGGCGCCCTGGTCGTGACTGAATGAGGGAGGCTCTGCGACGTTCTTGCGTACCGACAGGTATTGCCCGGACTCGCGTACATAGCGTAACGAAAAGAACTCGGCCCGGGTGCGCAGCGCGGCAAAGCGCTGCTTGAGCTGAGGGTAGAAATCGAACATGCACAGACCTCCTTGGACTTGGTGGGTCTGTGGGAGCGGGCTTGCTCACGATGCAGGCAGTGCGGTTAACCCGCTGGACCGCGGTGATGCCATCGCGAGCAAGCCCGCTCCCACAGGGGCGCGCGTAGCGTGTTAAACCGGGCAACCCTTGGCGCGCAGGATGGCGTCAAAACGGTCCGGGTCCAGGGTGCCTTCTTTGATTGCCTTGAGCGTTGCCTGTTCACGGGCCAGCAGATCGTGGCAACGGATCAGCAATTCCGGCAGTTCACTGCGCGAAGCCGCAACCACGCCGTCACCGTCGCCGATCATCAGGTCGCCTGGCATTACCAGCATACCGGCACACGAGATGGGGACGTTGATTTCGCCGCCGCCGTCAGTGCTCGGGCCGCGATGTACGCCGCCGATGGCATAGGCGGGCAGTTCACCGGTCTGCCACTCGTCGAGGTCGCGCAAGGCGCCGTTGATCACCACGCCGACAATCCCGGCCTTGAGGGCCATGGCACGCATGATGCCGCCGAACACGGCACGGGTCAGGTCGGCACTGCCGTCGATCACCAGCACATCGCCGGGGCGGGCCATTTGCATGGCTTTGAGGATCATCAGGTTGTCGCCCGGGCGTACACGGACGGTCAGCGCGCTGCCCAGCATCGGGCGGGTACCGTGGAACGGCTTGAGGCCCAGGCCACCCACGTTGCGGCCCAGACAGTCACTGACTGCGGCTGCGGGGATCTTGCTGAATTCGGTGAGCCATTTTGGATCGAGAGGTTCTGCGTTTGGATTAATCAGGAAGCCGGTCGGCCATTTGCTCGAAGAGACAACATCAAACATAGAAAACCTCTTGGCCAGGCAAGGCTGGCATGTCGGGTGGGGCGGGGGGGTGTGGCGCGAAGCGAGGCACTAGATTAGGCCTGCGCTGAAGCGGGGGCAAGCGGGGCAAGATGAAACTCAAGAGTTACACAAAATTCGTAGCAGCTGCCGAAGGAACGAGGCTGCGTCCGGTTGCGAAGCGACCGTGAAACCAGATGACGCGATTCATCAGAAGAACCGCATAACCTGAATTTACGACGGCTGTGCCGCCGGACGTAGCCTCGCTCCGCTCGTCAACTGCTACGGATAGTGCTTACTGCGCAGTACGGCTCACTTCACGCAGCGGCTTGCCGCGTACCGGCGCGTCGCCTGCGACGTAGTAGTCGGCAGTGCTGCGCGGCTCCGGCTGGCGGCCACGGATCTTGTCGGCAATTTTCTCGGCGATCATGATCGTCGGTGCATTGAGGTTGCCGGTGGTGATCAGCGGCATGATCGAGGCATCGACCACACGCAGGCCCTGCATGCCATGCACACGGCCTTCGCCGTCGACTACAGCCATTTCGTCGGTGCCCATTTTGCACGAGCAGGACGGGTGGAACGCGGTCTCGGCGTGTTCGCGGATAAAGGTATCCAGCTCTTCGTCGGTCTGCTTGTCGATGCCCGGGCTGATTTCACGGCCACGGAATGCATCCAGTGCTGGCTGCTGCATGATTTCACGGGTCAGGCGGATGCCGTCGCGGAATTCCTGCCAGTCCTGCTCGCTGGCCATGTAGTTGAACAGGATGCTCGGATACTCGCGCGGGTCCTTGGACTTCACATTGATCCGGCCACGGCTCGGCGAACGCATGGAGCCCATGTGCGCCTGGAAACCGTGCTCTTTCACCCCGTTGCTGCCGTTGTAGTTAATCGCTACCGGCAGGAAGTGGTACTGGATGTTCGGCCATTCGAAATCTTCGCGGGTGCGGATAAAACCACCGGCTTCAAACTGGTTGCTGGCACCGATGCCTTTGCCCAGGAACAGCCACTCGGCACCAATGGCCGGCTGGTTGTACCAAAGCAGCGACGGGTACAGCGACACCGGCTGGGTGCAGGCGTATTGCAGGTACAACTCAAGGTGATCCTGCAGGTTCTGGCCCACGCCCGGGAGGTCGTGCACCACCGGGATATCGAGGCTGTTGAGCAGTTCGGCCGGGCCGACGCCGGAGCGTTGCAGCACGGTTGGCGAGCCGATTGCGCCGCTGCACAGCAGCACTTCCTTGCGGGCCTTGGCCTGGATGCGGGTGTCGCTGTCGCCGACCATATAGGAAACGCCAACGGCGCGTTTACCTTCAAACAGGATCTTGTCGGTCAGGGCGTGGGTGACGATTTTCAGGGTCGAACGCTGCTTGGCCGTGTCCAGGTAGCCGCGGGCGGTACTGGCGCGACGGCCGTTCGGCGTCACGGTACGGTCCATCGGGCCGAAACCTTCCTGCTGATAGCCGTTCAGGTCTTCGGTGCGCGGGTAACCGGCCTGTACACCGGCTTCAACCATGGCGTGGAACAACACGTTGTTCCCGGCTTTGGGCGTGGTCACGCTGACCGGACCATCGCCACCGTGGTAGTCGTTGGGGCCGATATCGCGGGTTTCGGCTTTGCGGAAGTACGGCAGGCAGTCCAGGTACGACCAGTCTTCGAGGCCCGGGTATTTCGCCCAGCCGTCGTAGTCCATCGCGTTACCGCGGATGTAGCACATGCCGTTGATCAGGGACGAACCGCCCAGGCCCTTGCCGCGGCCACATTCCATGCGACGGTTATCCATGTGTGGCTCTGGATCGGTCTCGAAGGCCCAGTTGTAGCGACGCCCTTGCAGCGGGAATGCCAGCGCCGCAGGCATCTGCGTGCGGAAGTCGAAACGGTAGTCCGGGCCGCCTGCTTCAAGCAGCAGCACGGTGACGCCTTGGTCTTCAGTCAGACGGGTCGCCAGGGTGTTACCGGCAGAGCCGGCACCAATGATGATGTAATCGAATTCTTGGGACATAAATGCACCCTCTTTGAAGTTGTGGCAGAGCTTGTGGGAGCGAGCCTGCTCGCGATTGCATCAGCGCGGTGCAACTGATGCACCGCGTCGCCTGTATCGCGAGCAAGCCCGCTCCCACAGGGTTTATGCGGGCCTGTCGGTTTAGAACACCGAAACGTAGTCGCCCAGCTCTACCTGTACCGATTTGATCTGGGTGTACTGAGCCAGCGAGCTGATACCGTTTTCACGGCCAATGCCCGATTGCTTGTAGCCGCCCACCGGCATTTTTGCGTCGGACTCACCCCAGGCGTTGATCCAGCAAATGCCCGCTTCCAGCTGATGAATCACGCGGTGAGCGCGGTTCAGGTCCTTGGTCACGACGCCGGCAGCCAGGCCGAACTCGGTGTCGTTGGCGCGGCGGATCACTTCTTCTTCGCTGTCGTAAGTGAGGATGCTCATGACCGGGCCGAAGATTTCTTCTTTGACGATGGTCATGTCATCGGTGCAGTCGGTGAACACGGTCGGTGCCACGAATGCGCCCTTGGCCAGATCACCTTCGGTCAGGCGTTCACCGCCGCACAGCAGGCGGGCGCCTTCTTCTTTGCCCTTGGCAATGTAGCCCAGCACGCTTTCCATGTGAGCAAAGCTGACCAGCGGGCCGAAGTTGGTGTTTTCGTCTTGCGGGTTGCCGATACGGATGCGCGCTACGCGCTCCAGAATCTTGGCTTCAAACGCCGCTTTCATGGCCGTCGGGATAAATACGCGGGTGCCGTTGGTGCACACCTGGCCCGAGCTGTAGAAGTTAGCCATCATCGCGGTATCCGCGGCGCGATCCAGGTCGGCGTCGTCGAAAATGATCAGCGGTGATTTGCCGCCCAGTTCCATGGTCACGTCTTTGAGCGACGACTGGGTAGCACTGGCGGTGACTTTCTTGCCGGTATCGGTGCCGCCGGTGAACGAGATTTTCGCGATGCGCGGGTGCTCGGTCAGCCAGGTGCCCACTTCACGGCCGCTGCCAGTTAGAACGTTGAATACGCCGTCCGGCAGGCCCGCTGCGGTGAAGACTTCGGCGAGCTTCAGGGTAGTCAGGGAAGTGACTTCACTTGGCTTGAAGATCATTGCGTTGCCGGCAGCCAGGGCCGGTGCGGATTTCCACAGGGCGATCTGGATCGGGTAGTTCCACGCGCCGATACCGGCCACAACGCCCAACGGCTCGCGACGGGTGTACACGAACGAAGTGTCGCGCAGCGGGATTTGCTCGCCTTCGATGGCGGGCGCCAGGCCAGCGTAGTACTCCAGTACGTCGGCGCCGGTGACGATGTCGACATAACGGGTTTCGGAGTACGACTTGCCGGTGTCCAGGGTTTCCAGGGCGGCCAGTTCATCGTTGCGCTCGCGCAGGATTTCCACGGCGCGCCGCAGGATTCGCGAACGCTCCATGGACGTCATGGCGGCCCAGATTTTCTGGCCTTTTTCGGCGCTGACTACAGCGCGCTCGACGTCTTCTTTGGTAGCGCGTTGCACTTGCGCGAGGACTTCGCCGTTAGCCGGGTTGATGGCATCGAAAGTAGCGTCGCTACCGGCGTCGGTGTAGCCGCCGTCGATGTAGAGTTTTTGCAGTTCGAAACGGGCCATAAAATCCTCGCAAGTGCAGACAAGTGGTGGGCGTTAATCGTGAGTCGGGTGCCCTCTAGCTGTGGCACCGCAGATTCACGACAGTTCAGGGGTTAAGCGTTAATTGGGCCTAACTCACCTGTTTCGCCAGTTGTAGATCCATATATTCGTAGCAGATGCGTTGTGCCTGGTCGGTGTCGAAGCCGTCACCGGAAAGGGCACCCCGCAACCATAGACCATCGATGAGCGCTGCCAGGCCTCGTGCTGCATTGCGGGCCTGGGCCTGGGGCAACACCCGGCGGAACTGGCAGCACAGATTGGAGTACAAGCGGTGGTCGTTGATCCGCTGCAATCTGTGCAACGACGGTTGGTGCATGCTGGCCGCCCAAAAGGCCAGCCAGGTTTTCATTGCCGGGCCATTGACCTGGCTGGCGTCGAAGTTGCCCTCGACGATGACCTGTAAATGAGCCCGCGGGCTGTCGTCGCCCAACGCCTGGCGGCGCTCGGTGACGTTGTCGATCAAGACGTTCATCAAGTACCGCATGGTGGCGGCAATCAGACCGTTCTTGTCTTTGAAGTAGTGACTGATGATGCCGTTGGACACACCGGCCAGACGGGCAATCAGCGCAATGCTGGCATCTGCCATCCCGACCTGATCGACAGCCGTCAATGTGGCTTCGATCAACTGCTGGCGGCGTATGGGTTGCATACCGACCTTGGGCATTTCGCAAATCTCCTTGGGCCGGCGGTCAGTGCAAAAACATCACTGAACGGCAGCCAGTCTATTTTGTTTTGATTGAACGTTCAATCAACAAAGAATAAGCTCTGCGACAAATCGTCGCGATTTATGTCGTTTTCCTACGCATGAATGGCGCAAATCGACACGGTAAATTCCCATGGAACCCAAGCAGAAGCAGGCTTTCGCAGGCGCTGACGGGAGATCCAAACAGGCACAACGCATCAGACCGCGCGGGGCAGCCCTTGATTTCAAGGGGACGCACACAGGTTTTGAACGCGGTCTGGGCGGGTCCGGTTTTTTAGCGGTGTCTTTATATCACTCGACCGTTGGTCGCTATCTAGGCGAATGGTCGTGTGGTGCGTTGCCTTAAGTCCTTGTCTCGCACTCCCTGGAGCATCCGTGCAATGAGTTCTGCCTCTCTTATAAAGACCCCACCGCAAAAGGTGACGGTCAACGGTTGGGTGTTTTACACCTCCACTGCCTTGATACTTTTGCTGACTGCCATCCTGATCATTGCCCCCGAAGAAGCGGGCCGTATCCTGGGTGTGGCCCAGGAATGGCTGTCGCGCAGCTTCGGCTGGTACTACATGGTAGTCATCGCTGCTTATCTGATCTTTGTGGTCGGGTTGGCGTTTTCGTCCTACGGAAAATTGAAACTGGGAACGAAACAGGACACCCCGGATTTCAGCTATGGCGCCTGGGCCGGGATGCTGTTCTCGTCCGGTATCGGTATTTCGCTGCTGTACTTCGGCGCATCCGAGCCGCTGGATCACTACTTCAACCCGCCTGAAGGCGTGTCGGGCAGCCATGAAGCAGCGCGCCAGGCGTTGCAACTGACTTTCCTACACTGGGGCCTGCATGGCTGGGCGATTTACGCACTGGTCGGTCTGGCCGTGGCCTATTTTGCCTACCGTCACAACCAGCCGCTGGCGTTGCGTTCGGCGCTGTATCCGTTGATGGGCGAGCGCTGGGTCAAAGGTGCTGCGGGCCATGCGGTGGATGGCTTCGGTATGTTCGTGACACTGCTGGGCCTGGTGACCAACCTGGGCATTGGTTCGATGCAGGTGTCGTCGGGGCTTGAGAACCTGTTCGGCATGGAACACAGCAACACCAACCTGTTGATCGTGATCATCGTGATGAGCACCGTGGCGACCATTGCTGCAGTCTCGGGTGTTGAGAACGGCATCCGCCGACTGTCCAACCTGAACATTATCCTGTTCAGTGGCCTGCTGATTTTCGTGCTGCTGTTCGGTCCGACCCTGCACCTGCTCAACGGTTTTGTGCAAAACACCGGCGACTACCTCAACGGTATCGTGATGAAAACCTTCGACCTGTACGTGTACGAAGGCGACAGCAGGAAAACCGAAGGCTGGCTGGGCCTGTGGACTCTGTTCTACTGGGCCTGGTGGATTTCCTGGGCCCCATTTGTCGGGATGTTTATCGCGCGTATTTCCCGTGGTCGCACGGTGCGTGAACTGGTGGCGGGCGTGCTGTTGATTCCGCTGGGCTTCACCTTGGCCTGGTTGTCGATCTTCGGTAACTCGGCGCTGGACCTGGTGGTTAACCACGGTGCCGTGGAACTGGGTAAAACGGCGCTTGAGCAGCCGTCGATGGCGATTTATCAACTGCTTGAGCATTACCCTGCGTCGAAAGTTGTTATCGGTGTCTCGATCTTTGTCGGCTTTGTGCTGTTCCTGACCCCGGCCGACTCCGGCGCGGTGATGATGGCCAACCTGTCGTGCAAAGGCGGTGATGTGGACGAAGATGCGCCGCACTGGCTGCGGATCTTCTGGTCGGCGGTAATCACGCTGGTGACTATCGGCCTGCTGTTTGCCGGTAACTTTGCGGCGATGCAAACCATGGTGGTACTGGCCGGTTTGCCGTTTTCGGTGGTATTGATCCTGTTTATGTTTGGCCTGCACAAGGCGATGCGCCAGGACACTCTGGTTGAACAGGAACAAGCCGAGCTGGCTGCCCGTGGCCGTCGTGGTTTCAGCGAGCGGCTGACTGCACAGGACCTGCAACCGACTCAAGCCGTGGTGCAGCGTTTTATGGACAAACACGTGACCCCGGCACTGGAAGATGCGGCGGTACAATTGCGTAGTCAGGGGCTTGATGTGCAGACCCTGCTGGGCAGCGCCAAGCGTTGCATGGGCGTGCGGGTTGAAATGGAAGAAGGCAACCCGTTTGTCTACGAAGTCAGCCTGGATGGCTACCTGGCCGCACCGAGCGAGTCGGGTGAAGACGAAGTGCGCAGCCGTTATTACCGCGCTGAGGTGTACTTGCACAACGGTAACCAGGAGTACGACTTGATGGGCTTCACCCAGGAGCAGATCAGCCGTGACGTGCTCGATCAGTTTGAAAGCCATCGCCAACTCCTTGGCCGCGTATATAGCTAAGAACTGCAAAAGCCCCTCACCCTCACCCTCTCCCTCCGGGAGAGGGTTGGGGTGAGGGTAATGCCTACCCCAGATTCTTGCCCAGCAGCGCGTGATACAGCTCTGTATCCCCCAGTATCCCTACCACTTTGTGATCGTCGTGCAGCACCAGTTTGTTGCCGGTCTGGTAACGGATCTGTAGTGCATCGCGCATGCCGATGCCACTGTCCACCAGGGTTGGCCCACGCCCCAGGCCTTCTACCGCCTGACCGCTTTTCCAGTGTTGCAGGTCCACCACAGCAGCACCCTGGCGCACGCCTTTTATGGTGTTGCCCTCCGCCAGATCAATCCACGAGTCATCCCCCGGGTCGATGCACACCGAGCCATTGATGCGTTTGCAGTTGTCCAGTGTGCGCATCAGGCTGCGTCCGCACAGCACGTTGAGCGGGTTGGTATGGGCAACAAAGGTGCGTACATAGTCATCGGCGGGGTTGAGCACGATTTCTTCAGGCTTGCTGTACTGCACGATCTTGCCGTCTTTCATGATCGCAATGCGGCTGCCCAGCTTGAGTGCTTCGTCCAGGTCATGGCTGACAAACACAATGGTCTTGTTCAGCTTGTGTTGCAGTTCCAGCAGCTCATCCTGCAAGCCCTGGCGGATCAACGGGTCAAGTGCCGAAAAGGGTTCGTCCATCAGCAGGATATCGGCGTCCATCGCCAGTGCCCGCGCCAGGCCAACCCGCTGCTGCATGCCGCCGCTCAACTCATCGGGCTTTTTATTGCGCCATTGGGTCAGACCTACCAGCTCAAGTTTTTCATCCACCAGGGTGCGGCGTTCCTTTTCGGGACGGCCCTGCATCTCCAGCCCGAAGCTGATGTTTTCGCGTACCGTCAGCCAGGGCATCAGGGCGAATTTCTGAAACACCATGGCGATGCGCTTGGTGCGCATCATCTTCAGTTCCGCAGGGGTGCACGAGGCAATGTCTATCTGCTTGCCTTCGTGCTCTACATACAACTGGCCGCGACTGACCGTATTGAGCCCGTTGATGCAGCGCAGCAAGCTGGATTTCCCCGAGCCTGACAAACCCATCAGTACGCAGATTTCACCTTTTTCGATGTCCAGGCTGGCCTTTTCCACGCCAACAATCTGCCCGGTTTTTTTCAGGATCTGATCCCGCGACAAGCCCTGGTCCAGAAGGCCGAGTGCTGCGCGGGGGTCTTTGGCGAAGATCACGTCAACATTATCGAAACGGATAATACTCATGCGTCGGCTCCTGCTTTGGCGTCCGGCTGCTTGCAGATACGGTCGAGCATGATGGCCAGCAGCACGATCGCCAGCCCGGCTTCAAAGCCCAAGGCGATATCGGCAGTGTTGAGGGCATTGACCACCGGTTTGCCCAGACCATCGGCACCCACCAGGGCGGCGATCACCACCATCGACAATGACAGCATGATGCATTGGGTAATCCCGGCGGCGATGCTCGGCATGGCGTGGGGAAGCTCGATACGGGTGAGCAACTGGCGACGGGAGCAGCCAAAGGCCTTGCCCGCATCAAGCAACTCATGGGGGACATCGCGGATGCCCAGGTAAGTCAGGCGGATCGGCGCGGCAATGGCAAATACCACTGTGGAAATCAGCCCCGGCACCACGCCCAGCCCGAACAGGGTCAGGGTCGGGATCAGGTAAACGAAGGTAGGAACGGTCTGCATCAGGTCGAGAACAGGACGCATAAAGGTGTAGAACATGGGTTTGTGCGCCGCGAGAATTCCTAGCGGCACGCCGATGATCACGCATACAAATGTAGCGAACAGCACCTGGGCCAGGGTTTCCATGGTTTCTTGCCAATACCCCAGGTTAAGGATCAGCAGAAACGACAGCGCCACAAAAACCGTGAGCCCCCACTTGCGCTGGATAAAGTGGGCAAACAGTGCAATCAGCCCGATAAACACAAAGGGATTGAACCAGGTCAGGGCAAAGGTCACGGCGTGGATCATGGCTTCCAGCGTGCTGGCGATGGCATCGAAGGTGCTGGCGCCGTGCTGGGTCAGCCAGTCGACGAAGTTTGCAATGTAATCGCCCAGAGGGATTTTTTGATCAATCAGCATGGTAGTGAACGTCCGCATGCAGGGGAATTGAAACGGAGCCGGGCGCAGTTGCCGCCCGACGCCCGCGATTACTTCGCAAGGCTGGCTTTAACGGCCTCAAGCCCGGGCTTGCCATCCACCGTGGTAACACCCGCGAGCCAGCTTTCAAGCACTTGCGGGTTTTGTTTGAGCCAGGCTTTGGCGGCCGCGTCGGGTTTGATCTTGTCGTCCAGCACCTTGCCCATCAGGGTGCTTTCCATGTCCAGGGTAAACACCAGATTCTTCAGTAACTGACCCACGTTGCTGCATTCTTCGGTGTAGCCCTTGCGGGTGTTGGTGTAGATGGTCGCCTGACCATAGTTGGGGCCGAAGAACTCATCGCCACCGGTGAGGTATTTCATTTTGAAGCGAGTGTTCATCGGGTGGGGTTCCCAGCCCAGGAACACCACCTCTGTGCCACGACGCTGGGCGCGGTCAACCTGCGACAGCATCCCCGCTTCGCTGGATTCCACCACCTTGAAGTCGGCGTCCTTCAGGCCGAAGGCGTTTTTGTCGATCATGGTCTGGATCATGCGGTTGCCGTCGTTGCCCGGCTCGATGCCGTAGATCTTGCCGTCCAGTTCCTTGCTGAATTTGGGCAGGTCGGAGAAGTCCTTGAGGCCCTTCTCATAGAGGGCTTCGGGTACGGCAAGGGTGTATTTGGCGTTCTCCAGGTTGGCGCGCACTGTCTCGACGGTGCCCGCGTCGCGGTAGGCCTTGATGTCGTTTTCCATGGTCGGCATCCAGTTGCCGAGAAACACGTCCATGTTCTTGCCATCGGCCAGCGACTTGTAGGTAACCGGCACGGAAATCATGGTGGTTTTGGTTTTGTAGCCCAGGCCCTTGAGCACTTCGCTGGTAACGGCGGTGGTGACGGTGATGTCGGTCCAGCCGACATCCGAAAAATTGACGGTACTGCATTGCGCCGGTTCTGCTGCCTGGGCGATGACGGGCAGACTCAGCAATGCAGCCAGCAACAACGATGAGGAATGTGTCATGGAGCGACTCCTGTGTGTCCGGGTTGCGGTTTTCGATCGAAAAGCCGCACATATCAGTTGCGGTCGGGCGATGCCCGGCAGGCGTGTTGCCAGCGCATCTTGCAATCGAGTCAGAACCGATCATGTAACAGCGAAAATCAAACGCCTACAGGGGGCGTCGCATCCAGTACAGGCAGGGTCGTATCTAGTACCTGCGAGGTCGTATCTGGACGAATGAGGCTTGAAAACTGTCTTTTTCATACCTCTGCGCCCTATAAAACGTCGGGGGCGCTGGCAGGCAAAGGCGGGTCGTAGCTGGACGTTTTTGCCGACTGCAAACACCCCATGATGCAAGGCATTCACCCCCGAGGTTCGTGCTCATGGCTATCAGCGTGTTTGACCTGTTCAAGATCGGTATCGGCCCTTCCAGTTCCCACACCGTGGGCCCGATGCGGGCGGCGGCGCTGTTTGTGCAGGGCTTGCGTGAACGCGATCAACTGCAACAGGTAAGCCGTATCGAAGTGCAGCTCTATGGCTCGCTGTCGGCCACCGGTATCGGTCATGGCAGTGACAACGCGGTCATCATGGGTTTGATGGGGGAGTGGCCGGATGCGATTGATCCGTCCTGCATTGGTTCGCGTATCGCGCAGCTGCGCGAAAGCCGCACCCTGTTACTCGACGGCCATGTACCGATTCCGTTCGACTGGGCGCAGGATATGCGCCTGATAGACGAGAACCTGGCATTTCATCCCAATGCCATGACCCTGGTAGCGCACAGCGGGCACGGCATATTGCATGGCGATACTTATTACTCGGTTGGCGGTGGCTTTGTAGTGGATGCGGCGCAAGCGGCCAGTGGCGTATTGGACATGGATCGCACCGAGCTGCCTTACGATTTTAATAGTGCCGTCGAACTGCTGGACCTGTGCCGCACACATCACCTGAGCGTGGCGGCATTGATGATGGCCAACGAACGCATCTGGCGCAGCGAAGATGAAATCCGCTGCGGTCTGATCAAACTTTGGCGCGCCATGCAGGACTGCGTGGAGCAAGGCCTGAAACATGAAGGCATCCTGCCCGGCGGCCTCAATGTACGTCGGCGTGCTGCGCGCCTGCACCGCAGCCTGCTGGAACTGGGCAAGCCCAATGTGATCGGCTCGACCCTGAGCGCGATGGAATGGGTCAACCTGTTCGCCCTGGCGGTCAACGAAGAAAACGCAGCCGGCGGGCGCATGGTCACGGCGCCCACCAATGGTGCGGCAGGGATCATCCCGGCAGTGTTGCACTACTTTATGAAATTCAGCGATGAAGTCAGCGAAGCGCATGTGGTCGACTACCTGCTGAGCGCCGCGGCGATCGGCATTTTGTGCAAAAAGAATGCGTCGATTTCCGGGGCTGAAGTGGGCTGCCAGGGCGAAGTCGGCTCGGCCTGCGCGATGGCGGCTGCCGGGCTGGCGCAAATCCTCGGCGCCACCCCGGAGCAACTGTGCAACGCCGCTGAAATTGGTCTGGAGCATAACCTGGGCCTGACCTGTGACCCGGTGGGCGGGTTGGTTCAAGTACCCTGCATCGAGCGCAATGCCATTGCCGCAGTCAAGGCGATCAATGCGGCGCAGATGGCCTTGCGCGGTGACGGCCAGCACTTTATTTCCCTGGACCGGGTGATCCGCACCATGCGCGACACCGGTGCCGACATGCACGACAAATACAAGGAAACCTCGCGCGGCGGCCTGGCGGTCAGTGCGGTGGAATGTTGAGCCCCCAAACACCTCTGGGAGCGGGCTTGCTCCTACAGCCTCGGCGCTTTTTCAGCGCACACCGACCCGTTTTGGCGCACTCGTACTTTCGGTGACATTCTGTAACCGAGCAGCTCCTACACCCTTCCCACAAGTGCTACCGATGTGCTCAACAGCCTCGGTCAGCACCTGTGTATCCGTGTTTAACCGTCATTTCCCATCACCCTGCCAGACACATTGCGACGTCGTTTTCAGACTTTGTTGAATAGCCATTCAAGTTTAGGCATGGCATTTGCGTTGTCATTTCAAAGCCCCGTGAAACGAGGGTAATAACAAGAGCCTGTGCCTGAGGCCATCACCCGCTTTGTGTGAGGAGATACCGCGATGACGTCGTTCAACTCCGGGGTCCAACCCCAGAACCGTACGCCTCAATCCATCGGCTTTCTGCTGCTGGACAATTTCACGCTCATTTCCCTGGCTTCCGCGATAGAACCTTTGCGCATGGCCAACCAGTTGTCGGGCCGTGAGTTGTATCGCTGGAGCACCCTCAGCGCCGATGGCAGTCAGGTCTGGGCCAGTGACGGTCTGCAGGTGACCCCCGACGCCAGCATGCACAAGGCTCCGGCGCTGGACATGGTCATCGTGTGTGGTGGTATCGGCATTCAGCGCACCGTGACCCGTGAGCATGTGTCCTGGTTGCAGAGTCAGGCGCGCCAGTCCCGTCGCCTGGGTGCCGTGTGCACCGGCAGCTGGGCACTGGCCTATGCCGGCTTGCTCGACGGTTTTGATTGCAGCGTGCACTGGGAATGCCTGGCCTCGATGCAGGAAGCCTTCCCGCGCGTGGCCATGAGCACGCGGCTGTTTACCCTCGACCGCAGCCGTTTTACCAGCTCGGGCGGCACGGCACCGCTGGACATGATGCTGCACCTGATCAGCCGCGATCATGGCCGTGAACTGTCGGCGGCGATTTCGGAAATGTTTGTGTATGAACGTATCCGCAACGAGCAGGACCACCAGCGGGTGCCGCTCAAGCACATGCTCGGCACCAACCAGCCCAAGCTGCAGGAAATTGTCGCGTTGATGGAAGCCAACCTCGAAGAGCCCATCGACCTTGATGAGCTGGCGGTGTATGTGACTGTGTCGCGGCGCCAGCTCGAGCGCTTGTTCCAGAAGTACCTGCATTGTTCGCCGTCGCGCTATTACCTGAAGTTGCGGCTGGTGCGGGCGCGGCAGTTGCTCAAGCAAACACCGATGTCGATTATTGAAGTGGCGGCGGTGTGCGGCTTTGTGTCCACGCCGCATTTTTCCAAGTGCTACCGCGAATACTTCGGCATTCCGCCACGGGATGAGCGGGTGGGTTCCAACACTGCGCAGCAGACCACCCTGGTGCAGATCCCGCAGTCCCTGTTGCTGGCGCCGCTGGCCGGGCCGATGTCGGCGTTGAATCAGGCGCGCAATGAGTCGACGTTTGCCAGTGTGAGGATTTAACAATCAAAAGCGCCCTCACCCGGGGTGGGGAGGGCGCTTGATCTGTATCGAGGCGCAAAACTGCTTTTGCTTTTAGTCCCCCTCCCTTCGGGAGAGGGCTAGGGTGAGGGCGCTTTTGCCTTACCCGACCTTGCTCTGCTTGAACTGCGCCAAGCCCGGCAGCAACTGCCGGTCAATGGCCTCGCGCACTGCAGGCAAAATGGTTGCGCTGCCGGTGTAGAGCTTTTCGACCAACCCCTTGAGGGCGCGGGCATTGGTTTCGTTCAGCCCACAGACTGCCGTTGTGCAGGCCTGCTCCGCCGTACCTGACACTTCAAAGCCCAGCGAGCGCAGTTGGCCAACCAGATCCTGCTCATCAATCAAATCCGCGTGCATCATGACTTTTTATCCTTCTACAAAGCGCGATCGAAGTCTGATTCTGGTAGGGCTTTAGCCAGTGGGCAAGGGCGGTTTGATGATATGTCTGATATGCCTAAGAACAGGTCGTTTTAAGGCACAGGCAAGGCAATCACCCGACTCACATACTCGGGTCTCGGCAGATCACGCTGTTGCTCCCCGATGGCCTGCAATACGGCCAGCGTGTGCTCGCCAAAGGGTGCGGAACGCGGGCCTGCCAAGTCAACGTGCAGCAGCATTTGCTCATTGCCCGCGAGGGCTCGCCCATCACCTGTCAGGTGCAGGCTGTGATAGACATGCAGGCGTTTTTTGTCGTGGCCGATGAGCTGGGTACGCACTTCAACGTGGGCGCCGAGCTTCACCTCGTGCAGGTAATTAAGATGCACCTCCAAGGTGAACAGTGAATGACCGCTGGCTTCGCGGCCCTGGCTGTCCAGCCCCAGGCGGTCCATCAGGGCATCCGTGGCGTAGCTGAAAATCAGCAGATAAAAGGCGTCGCGCAAGTGGCCGTTGTAATCGACCCATTCTTCAAGAATGGGCGTGGTGTAGGTGGTGAGGGTGGGCATGCTGTACCTCGCGGTTCGATCAGTCGTTGATGGTCATGCCATGTTTGAGTCTGGTTGCGTTCACCGCTTCCATCACCGCCAGCAGGCAGTCATCCCGATAGCTTTCCAGCGCGGCAATGCTGTGCTGGCCGAGTTGTTCAGTGGTGCCTTCCACCACATCGTCGATCAGTTTTTCGCTCAGTTCCGGAGCGGGCAAATACGTCCACGGCAGTTGCAGCGCCGGGCCGAACTGGTTCATGAAATGTCGCATTCCGGCATCGCCACCGGCCAGGGTGTAGGTCAAAAAGGTACCCATGAACGACCAGCGCAACCCTGCGCCAAAGCGAATGGCGTCGTCAATTTCACCGGTGCTGGCCACCCCGTCATTGACCAGGTGCAGCGCCTCGCGCCACAAGGCTTCGAGCAGACGGTCGGCAATAAACCCGGGCACTTCCTTGCGCACATGCAGGGGGCGCATGCCCAGGGATTGATAAACCTTGATTGCCGCCTGAATGGCTTCGGGAGCGGTTTTTTGCCCGCCCACCACCTCGACCAATGGCAACAGGTAAACCGGGTTGAACGGGTGCCCGACAATGCAGCGCTCGGGGTGTGTGGAGGTTTTATAAAATTCGCTGGGCAGCAGGCCCGAGGTGCTGGAGCCGATCAATGCATCGGGTTTGGCGGCGGCGCTGATTTTGCTGTGCAGTTCAAGCTTCAGGTCGAGCCGCTCCGGGGCGCTTTCCTGAATAAAATCGGCATCGCGCACGCATTCATCAATGGTGCTGACAAACCGCAACCGGTGTTGGGATGCGCCTTCCGCAAGGCCGCTTTTTTCCAGTGCGGGCCAGGCTTTGGCGACGCGTTTGCGCAGGGCCGCTTCGGCACCGGGGGCCGGATCCCAGGCCACCACGTCCAGGCCGTGGGCGAGGGCGCGAGCAACCCAGCCGCTGCCAATGACACCGCTGCCCAGGGCGGCGAAGGTTTTAATCTCGGTGATAAAGGTCATGGCGTGCTCCTGGATAAAAATAATGAGATTGCGTGGGAGCGAGCCTGCTCGCGAAGGCCCCAAGGGCACCGCGATAACTCAGTCAACAGGCGTTATCGTTGACGACCTTCGCGAGCAGGCTCGCTCCCACAGGCAATGCTGCTGCGTAGTTGCTTAGCGGCGTTCTTTAAGGCCCATCTTCACCCGGCCTTCTGCCGGGCTCAGCACCCGTGCGCCCAGGCGGCTGAGGATCTCTGTGGCGCGCTCCACCAGTTGCCCGTTGGTGGCCAGCACTCCTCGGTCCAGCCATAAATTGTCCTCAAGCCCGACCCGCACGTTGCCGCCCAGCAGCACCGCCTGCGCGGCCATCGGCATTTGCATGCGACCAATGCCGAAACCGGCCCACACCGCATCAGGCGGCAAATTGTCGACCATGGCTTTCATGCTGGTGGTGTCTGCCGGAGCGCCCCACGGGATACCCAGGCATAGTTGAAACAGCGGGTCATCCAGCAGGCCTTCCTTGATCATCTGTTTGGCGAACCACAAATGGCCGGTGTCGAAAATTTCCAGTTCGGCTTTAACGCCAAGTTCCTGGATGCGCTTGGCGCCCGCTCGCAGCTGTGCCGGGGTGGACACGTAAATCGTGTCGCCGTCGCCAAAGTTCAGGGTGCCGCAGTCCAGGGTGCAAATTTCCGGCAACAGCTCCTCGACGTGAGCCAGACGGGTCAGCGGGCCGACCAGGTCGGTGTTGGGACCAAACTCCATCGGGTTCTCGCCCGGGCCGATATGCAAGTCCCCCCCCATCCCGGCGGTGAGGTTGACGATGATGTCGATGTCCGCCTCGCGGATGCGCTCCATCAGTTCGCGGTACAGCGCTACATCGCGGCTGAACTGTCCGGTCTTTGGATCACGTACATGGCAATGCACCACTGTGGCTCCGGCCTTGGCCGCTTCCACGGCAGCTTCGGCAATTTGCTTGGGGGTGACCGGTACCAAAGGGCTGCGGCCGCTGGTGTCGCCGGCACCGGTGAGTGCGCAGGTGATGATGACGTCGTGGTTCATGGGGCATTTCCTTGGGGCGTAGAGCGCCACACCGCAGCCATTGCAGGCTGCGCAGGGCGGGCTCGGTGTTGAATTATTTAGCGCTGAGTTTCAGGTTCCCGGCAGCGGGTTTGCCGTCTACCGTGGTCACCCCTTCAAGCCAGCGCTGCTGGTCTTGCGGGTGGTCCTTGAGCCACTGCCGGGCGGAGGCTTGAGCATCCTTGTGATCAAGCAGCGGCTGCATCATGCGGCTCTCGTCTTCGGCGCTGAAGGTCAGGTTGCTGAGCAAACGGCTGACGTTCGGGCAGCGGCTGGCGTAGTCCGGGGCAGTGACCGTCCACACCGTGGCCCGGCCTTCATCGGGGCCAAGGGCATCTTCACTGCCCGTCAGGTAGGTCATGTCCTGATTAATATTCATCGGGTGCGGGGTCCAGCCGAAGAACACAATCGGCTCATTGCGTTTTACTGCGCGGGTCACCGCCGAGAGCATGCCGGCTTCACTGGACTCCACCAACTGGAACTTGCCCAGGCCAAACTGGTTTTTCTCGATCATGGCCTTGATCTGGGTATTGGCGCCGGAGCCCGGTTCGATCCCGTAAATCCTGCCGCCCAGTTCTTTCTCGAATGTGGCAATGTCAGCAAAGCTTTTGAGCCCCTTGTCAGCCATATAGGTTGGAACGGCAAGCATGGCCTTGGCGTCTTTAAGGCTCGGTTCGGCCAGTACCGTGACCTGTTTGGCGTCCACAAACGGGGTAATGCTCTGGTTCATGATCGGGTTCCAGTAACCCAGAAACATGTCCAGCCGCTTGTCACGCAAGCCGGCGAAAATAATTTGCTGTGAGGCACTGGTCTGTTTGGTTTTATAGCCCAGACCGTCGAGCAGGGTTTGCGCCATGGCGCTGGTGGCGATTACATCGGTCCAATTGACCACGCCCATGCGTACGTTCTTGCACGAAGCATCTTCAGCCGCCAACGCGTAGGGGCTCAGTACCAGCAGGCAACAGCTGATCAGTCGTTTCATGGGGAGGGCCTCGGCAGGTTGTTATTGGGGGATCGGCGTCTTTGTGCACCGTGATACCAAGGTACGCAGGCGGCGTGCTGCGCAACCGCACTGGGGCGACGTGGATTTGCACTGCAGCGACCTGACTGTGGTTCAATCCGCTGAACCGACGTGAGAGCGCCCCCTATGGCCCAGGATTTCTACTTCCTTCTGCTGCCCGGCTTTTCCTCAATGGGCTTTATTTCGGCCATCGAGCCGCTGCGGGTGGCCAACCGTTTTCGCGGTGAGCTGTACCGCTGGCATGTGCTCAGTTGCGGGGGTGGCGCCGTGTTGGCGAGCAACGGTATGTCGGTCAATGCCGAAGGCGGGTTTGAGGCACTTGAAGCCGGGGCGACGTTGTTGGTGGTGGCCGGCTTTGATCCGCTGACCCACGTGACCCCGGCGCTGATTCAGTGGCTGCGTCGCCTGGACAACGACGGCGTCACCTTGGGTGGCATCGACACGGGTAGCGTGGTACTGGCGCAGGCAGGTTTGCTCGACGGCTATCGCCTGACCTTGCATTGGGAGGCGCTGGAAGCGTTCAAGGAGTCATACCCCAGGCTGCAGGTGACTCAAGAGCTGTTTGAGATTGACCGCCAGCGCATCACCTGTGCGGGCGGTACAGCCTCCATCGACCTGATGCTCGACCTGATAGCCCAGGCTTATGGGCCTGAGTTGGCGATTCAGGTGTCCGAGCAATTCGTGCTTGGCCGTATCCGTCAGCGCAAAGACCACCAGCGCATGCAGGTCGCCAGCCGTTATGGCATTCATAACAAGAAATTGGTGCAGGTGATTGGCGAGATGGAACAGCACAGCGAGCCGCCACTGAGCACTGCGCAACTGGCGCTTGGCATCAACGTTACGCGGCGCCAGCTGGAGCGTCTGTTCCGTTTGCACCTGAACGACACCCCGCGCAACTTCTATCTGGGCCTGCGCCTGGAAAAGGCCCGGCAACTGCTGCGTCAGACCGACATGAGCGTGCTGGACATCAGCATTGCCTGCGGCTTTGAGTCACCGTCGTATTTCACCCGCAGCTACCGGGCGCGGTTTACCTGTGCGCCGAGGCAGGATCGGGTTGCCGCTACTAACCCTTGAGCAACGCCGCACACGCCGCCTTGTAGGCCTCATGCTGATACTTGTTCAGCGAGGCGGGCAAGTCGAAGGCGTGTTTCTTGTATTGCGCATTGAGGGTCTGTGGCGACAGCAACTGCACCTCGCAATCGTCCAGCAACTGGATGATGCCCTCGATCTTGAAGGTAGTCGGGCCACCGGCAAATTCACCCTTTTTGCTGCGCTTCTTGATTGCAATGCGGGTGATGCCGTTGGCTTTCACAAAGGCCGCTATTTGCATGGCGAAGGCTTTGACGTTGACGCTCTCGTCATCGTCGTCCAGGGCGATTTTCTTGGTGGCATTGGCCCTGTGTTCAAGGCCATTGGCGCCTTGGGCTGCCATTGCAAAAATGGCTTCGCTGCCTTTGATCTCGATACCGCAAATAGTCATAAAAACCCTGGTTTATTCAATATGAAGATCAGTCCTGCCCGATCGATTCCAGAAACTCTGAACGGTCATCGCTGATACGCGCCATGCAATCGTTCTGGGCAATGTTGAACGCTTCGGTGCCAGCGGTGGCGGGGAACACGGCAATTGCGCAATCGGCGTCGCGCTGGTGCAACCACAGGGCCTGGGCGGTCTTTATCTTGCTCAGGATGTTATTGAGTTGCGTCGCGTTACTGCCGTACAGCGAAGTCATGCGTTCCTGCAGGGCTTCGTAGTTTTCGCTCAGCAATTGTTCGGCAGCATTCTTGCTGAACACCGAGCACGCCAGGGTTTGGCGGTCGTTTTCTACCGCGTCGCACGGGTTGTAGTCGGCATTTTCAGCTGCATGAGCGCCGCCGGTGAACAATGCCAAGGCCAGGAGAATCGATTTCATTGCCGCTTCCTAATCCATAGTTGGGGCCGATTCTGGCTTATGCGTGAGCCAAAGAACAGATAGCTCATGACATTGCTGTCGGCGGCTTTGTCGCGTGTTGACGCTTTCGGCAATTGCGCTGTCGCTTTTGCACCCGGCTGGTTTTGACCCCGGGCCTATGCTGGCCCCAATAGCGCCGGCAGACGATTCGGCGCAACAAACGCCAATAAGGGGACGCCTGATGAGCCCAACCGAGTTGCACGCAGACAGTATCGTTATCGACGGGCTGATCATTGCCAAATGGAACCGCGAACTGTTTGAAGACATGCGCAAGGGCGGCCTCACCGCTGCCAACTGCACTGTGTCGGTATGGGAGGGCTTCCAGGCCACGATCAACAACATCGTCGCCAGCCAGACCCTGATCCGCGACAACAGCGACCTGGTGCTTGCGGTCAAGACCACTGCCGATATCCGTCGCGCCAAGGAACAGGGCAAGACCGGGATCATCTTCGGCTTCCAGAATGCCCATGCCTTTGAAGACCAGCTGGGCTATATCGAGATCTTCAAGCAGCTCGGCGTTGGCGTGGTGCAGATGTGCTACAACACCCAGAACCTGGTGGGCACCGGCTGCTATGAACGCGATGGCGGGCTCTCGGGGTTTGGCCGTGAAGTAGTGGCTGAAATGAACCGTGTCGGGATCATGTGCGACCTGTCCCACGTGGGTTCGAAAACCTCGGAAGAGGTGATTCTGGAATCGAAAAAACCGGTCTGCTATTCCCACTGCCTGCCTTCCGGCCTCAAGGAACATCCACGCAACAAATCCGACGCCGAGCTCAAGTTCATTGCCGACCATGGCGGTTTTGTCGGGGTGACCATGTTCGCGCCGTTTCTGGCCAAGGGTATTGATTCGACCATCGACGACTACGCCGAAGCGATCGAATACACCATGAATATTGTCGGCGAAGATTCGATCGGTATCGGCACTGACTTTACCCAGGGCCACGGTCAGGACTTTTTCGAAATGCTGACCCACGACAAGGGCTACGCCCGCCGCCTGACCAGCTTCGGCAAGATCATCAACCCGCTGGGCATCCGCACCGTGGGCGAGTTCCCCAACCTGACCGAAACCCTGCTCAAGCGCGGCCACAACGAGCGCGTGGTGCGCAAGATCATGGGCGAGAACTGGGTCAACGTGCTCAAGGATGTCTGGGGCGAGTAACCGCACCGTATTTGTTGCGTAGCAGCTGCCGAAGGCTGCGTCCGGCTGCGAAGCAGTCGTAAACCCATATTGCACATTTTTCCTGTCAGGGCGCAGTGAGCGGTTTTGCGACCGCTTCGCGCTCGAACGCAGCCTTCGACAGCTGCACGGGACTTCATCATCTTTTGGAGCGCTACCCATGGCCAAAATCGCCCCGCAATTACCCATCGAAGTCGACAGCGAAACCGGCGTCTGGACTTCCGACGCTTTGCCGATGCTCTATGTGCCGCGCCACTTTTTCGTCAACAACCACATGGGCATTGAAGAAGTCCTTGGCGCTGATACCTACGCCGACATTCTTTACAAGGCCGGCTACAAATCCGCCTGGCACTGGTGCGAAAAAGAAGCCGAATGCCACGGCATCGAAGGCGTCGCGGTGTTCGAACACTACATGAAACGCCTGTCCCAGCGCGGCTGGGGCCTGTTCAAGATCCAGGACATCGATCTCGACAAAGGCACTGCCACCATCAAGCTGGAACACTCCTGCTTTGTGTACGTGTACGGCAAGGTCGGGCGCAAGGTCGACTACATGTTCACCGGCTGGTTTGCCGGCGCCATGGACCAGATTCTGCACGCCCGTGGCAGCAACATCCGGACCGTGGCAGAACAGGTTTATAGCGGATCGGAAGAAGGCCACGACCACGGCCTGTTTATCGTCAAGCCGTTGTAAGTCGAGGATCGGGATATGGCGTTCGAAGCAATGTTTGAGCCGATTCAAATCGGCAAGCTGACCATCCGCAACCGTGTGCTGAGCACCGCCCATGCCGAGGTGTATGCCACCGATGGCGGCATGACCACCGAGCGTTATGTGCAGTACTACGAAGAAAAGGCCAAGGGCGGTATCGGCCTGGCGATTTGCGGCGGCTCTTCGGTGGTGGCCATCGACAGTCCACAAGAGTGGTGGAGTTCGGTCAACCTGAGCACTGACCGCATTATCCCGCACTTCCAGAACCTGGCCGATGCCATGCACAAGCATGGCGCCAAGATCATGATCCAGATTACCCACATGGGCCGCCGCTCGCGCTGGGACGGCTTCAACTGGCCGACCCTGATGTCACCTTCCGGTGTACGTGAGCCGGTGCACCGGGCCACATGCAAAACCATCGAGCCTGAAGAAATCAGGCGGATCATCGGTAACTACGCCAGTGCCGCAGGCCGGGCCAAAGCCGGTGGACTGGACGGGGTTGAGCTGTCGGCGGTGCACCAGCACATGATCGACCAGTTCTGGAGCCCGCGTGTCAACAAACGCACCGATGAATGGGGCGGCAGTTTTGAAAATCGCATGCGTTTCGGCCTCGAAGTGCTCAAGGCCGTGCGCGCTGAAGTCGGCCCGGATTTCTGCGTGGGCATCCGCCTGTGCGGGGATGAGTTTCACCCTGATGGCCTGAGCCATGAGGACATGAAACAAATCGCCAAGTACTACGACGACACCGGCATGCTCGACTTTATCGGCGTGGTCGGCTCGGGATGTGACACCCACAACACCCTGGCCAACGTAATCCCCAACATGAGCTTTCCGCCGGAGCCGTTTTTGCACCTGGCCGCCGGGATCAAGGAAGTGGTCAAGGCCCCGGTGCTGCATGCGCAGAACATCAAGGATCCGAACCAGGCCACGCGGATTCTGGAGGGGGGTTATGTCGACATGGTGGGCATGACCCGTGCCCATATCGCCGATCCGCACCTGATCGCCAAGATCAAGATGGGCCAGGTCGACCAGATTAAACAATGCGTGGGTGCCAACTACTGCATTGACCGTCAGTACCAGGGGCTGGACGTGCTGTGCATCCAGAACGCGGCCACCTCCCGGGAATATATGGGCGTGCCGCATATCATCGAAAAATCCACCGGGGCCAAACGCAAGGTGGTGATTGTCGGCGCCGGGCCAGCAGGGATGGAGGCGGCACGTGTAGCTGCCGAGCGCGGTCATGACGTGACCCTGTTCGAGAAAAAGGACGCCATCGGCGGGCAGATCACCACCGCCTCCAAAGCGCCCCAGCGTGACCAGATGGCAGGCATCACCCGCTGGTTTCAACTGGAACTGGCGCGCCTGAAAGTTGACCTGCGCCTGGGCACCGCAGCGGATGCGGCGACGATCATGGACTTGCGGCCGGACATTGTGGTGCTGGCGGTGGGCGGGCACCCGTTTGTAGAGCAGAACGAACACTGGGGCGCGGCCGAAGGGCTGGTGGTCAGCAGCTGGGATGTACTCGACGGCAAAGTGGCGCCCGGTAAAAACGTGCTGGTGTACGACACCATTTGCGAATTTACCGGTATGTCGGTGGCCGATTTTGCGGCGGACAAGGGAGCGCAGGTCGAGATCGTGACCGACGACACCAAGCCCGGTGTGGCCATTGGCGGCACGTCATTCCCCACGTATTACCGCAGCCTGTATCCCAAGGAAGTGGTCATGACCGGCGACATGATGCTGGAGAAGGTCTACCGCGAGGGTGACAAGGTGATTGCTGTGCTGGAGAACGAATACACCGGTGTCAAAGAAGAGCGGGTGGTCGATCAGGTAATCATCGAAAACGGTGTGCGACCGGATGAAGAGCTGTATTACGGGCTCAAGCCGGATTCGCGCAACAAGGGCCAGATCGACGTCGAAGCGCTGTTCGCGATCAAGCCGCAACCGTGCTTGAGCGAGGCGGGGGACGGCTACCTGCTGTTTCGTATCGGTGACTGTGTGGCCCAGCGCAACGTGCATGCAGCGATCTATGACGCGCTGCGGTTGTGCAAGGATTTTTGACCCGACACCGAACCAATGTGGGAGCGGGCTCGCTCGCGATAAACGATCACGCGGTGTTGCTGATGCACCGCGTCGCCTGAATCGCGAGCAAGCCCGCTCTCACATCAGACCTGCGTGGTCTTTGGGAGCTTCACCATGCTCAATATCGTTCTTCCCATCCTGCTGTTCGCCGCCCTCGTCCTGGCGATTGCGGGCGCCATTCGGCGCATGAACATGTGGCGCCGTGGTCGCCCGGCCAAGGTCGATCTGCTTGGCGGGCTGCTGGCCATGCCCCGGCGCTACATGGTCGATCTGCACCACGTGGTCGCCCGCGACAAATACATGGCCAACACCCACGTCGCCACTGCTGGCGGCTTTGTGCTGGCGGCCGTGCTGGCGATCCTGGTGCATGGCCTGGGCCTGCATAACCGCATCCTCGGCTATGCCTTGCTGTTCGCCACCGCGTTGATGTTTATCGGTGCTGTGTTCGTGTTCAAGCGTCGCCTGAACCCACCCTCGCGCCTGTCCAAAGGCCCGTGGATGCGCCTGCCGAAAAGCTTGCTGGTGTTTTCCGCCAGTTTTTTCATCCTCACCTTGCCGGTTGCAGGGCTGTTGCCCGAAGGCTTCGGCGGTTGGATGCTGGCGGCGGTTTTAAGCGTGGGCGTGGCGTGGGGTGTGTCGGAATTATTTTTCGGCATGACCTGGGGCGGGCCGATGAAGCACGCCTTCGCGGGCGCATTGCATCTGGCCTGGCACCGCCGCGCCGAGCGCTTTGGCGGCGGCCGTTCAACAGGGCTGAAACCGCTGGATTTAAACGATCGCAGTGCGCCCCTGGGCGTGGAAAAACCCAAGGATTTCACCTGGAACCAATTGCTGGGGTTTGACGCCTGCGTGCAATGCGGCAAATGCGAAGCCGCCTGCCCGGCTTTCGCCGCCGGCCAGCCGCTCAATCCAAAGAAACTGATTCAGGACATGGTGGTCGGCCTCGCGGGCGGCACCGATGCTCACTTTGCTGGCAGTCCCTATCCCGGCAAACCTATTGGTGAGCATGGCGGCAACCCGCATCAGCCGATCGTCAACGGGCTGGTCGATGCCGACACGCTGTGGTCCTGCACCACTTGCCGCGCCTGCGTTGAAGAGTGCCCGATGATGATCGAGCATGTGGACGCCATCGTCGATATGCGCCGTTTCCTGACCCTGGAAAAAGGTGCGACACCGAACAATGGCGCGCAGGTGCTGGACAACCTGATCGCCACCGATAACCCCGGCGGTTTTGCCCCCGGCGGGCGGATGAACTGGGCAGCGGACCTGAACCTCGACCTGATGCGCGACAAGCCCGCCGTGGACGTGTTGTTCTGGGTCGGTGACGGGGCTTTCGACATGCGTAACCAGCGCACCTTGCGTGCCTTTGTCAAAGTGCTCAAGGCCGCCCGGGTCAACTTTGCCGTGTTGGGCCTGGAAGAGCGCGACAGTGGCGACGTGGCCCGGCGTCTGGGGGATGAAGCGACCTTTCAGGCGCTGGCTAAGCGCAATATCCAGACCCTGGCGCAGTACAGCTTCCAGCGCATCGTCACCTGCGATCCGCACAGTTTTCATGTGCTGAAAAACGAATACGGCGCCTTTGGCGGCGACTACCTTGTGCAACATCACAGCACTTATATGGCCGAGTTGATCGATGCCGGCCTGCTCAATCTTGCCGCGGATGCGGGCGGCAGCGTGACCTATCACGACCCCTGCTACCTGGGCCGCTATAACGGCGAATACGAGGCGCCGCGTGCGGTACTGCGCGCCTTGGGCATCGAGGTCAAGGAGATGCAGCGTTCGGGCTTTCGTTCCCGTTGCTGTGGTGGCGGTGGCGGCGCGCCGATTACCGACATCCCCGGCAAGCAGAGGATCCCCGACATGCGCATGGACGATATCCGTGAGACGGGCGCCGAGCGTGTGGCGGTGGGTTGCCCGCAATGCACGGCGATGCTCGAAGGGGTGGTCGAACCCCGTCCGCAAATCAAGGACATTGCCGAACTGGTGGCCGATGCGCTGATTGAAGACGTCGTGGCCAAACCTGTCCGACGGCCAGAATCGGAGGTGATCGCATGAGTGACATTATCCGCCGCGACCCACGGGCCGAGTGGATCGCCCGTAACCGTCTGCATCCGTTGCACGCGGCCATGCAACCCGTGCAGCAGAGCTGGATGGGGCCCAATGGCGTAGTGCGCAAAAATGTCCATGGTGCAGGTTTTATCGGGCCCAACGGCATCAAGCGCATAGACCGCAGCGGCGCGCAGCAGGGCGGGACCAGCAGGCGCGCGGCCAGCGTCGAGGTGCAATTACCGCTGCATCAGGTCGCGGCCCCGGCGTTTTATATCGCCGTGGTGCCGGATATGGTCGGGGGCCGCCTGAGCAGCCACGACCGCGATCTGCTGGGGCTGGCCCACCAATTGGCGGGCAGCGACGGAGCGGTGCTGGCGGTGGTATTCGGCGAGTCCAGGGAGACCGCCTTTGCCACGGCCGGGGTTGATCGGCTGTTGATGCTCGACAGTGAAGGTTATGCACCGGAGCACCAGGTGCTGGGTTTACGGGCTGTGGATAACCAGTTCACGCCACGCCACTGGCTATTGCCTGACAGCCGCAGTGGTGGCGGTGAATTGGGCCGGCGCTTTGCCGCCAGCCTGGGAGAACGCCCGGCCACGCGGGTGTGGCAACTCAAGGATGGCGTTTGCATCGGCCGTGCCGGGGCAGGTCAGCAAGATGTCGTCCAGCCGTTGCGGCGGTTGATTCTGGCAGCGGCCGAGTGTGCCGAGCCGGTCAGTGAAACCCGGCATGAAGCGCTGGAGGTGCAGTTATCCACAGCAGCTGCCAGCTGTTTGCCGCGTATTGAGGATCTGGGCGCGGTTGAAGTTGACCCCGCTGCGATTCCCATGGCTGAAGCCGAATTTATCCTCAGCGGTGGTAACGGGATCAAGGACTGGGGACTTTTCCACAGGGCTGCCACTGCCCTTGGCGCCACCGAAGGTGCATCACGAGTGGCGGTGGACGATGGCTTTATGGGTCGCGAGCGTCAGGTGGGGGCCAGCGGGGTATGGGTCACGGCGCGGGTGTATGTGGCGGTCGGGATCAGCGGGGCGATCCAGCATCTGCAAGGGATTGGTGCCTGTGACAAGGTGGTGGCGATCAACCTTGACCCTGGCTGCGACATGGTCAAACGCGCGGATGTGTCGGTGATTGGTGACGGTACGGCGGTGCTTGAGGCACTGATCGAGGCTGTGGATAACTGGCGCAGCGCAACCTCTGTGGGAGCGGGCTTGCCCGCAATTCGGGCGACCCGGTCAGCCTGATATACCGCAGTGATTCCATCGCGAGCAAGCCCGCTCCCACAGGATTGAGTTCAGTCTGGAGATTTGCAAATGACCATCGCCACCGTTGCACTGGTTTCAATCGGCGCCCATCCTGCTTCAGGCCGCGCCCGTCGCGCCGAACAGGACGCCCGTGCCGTCGAACTGGGCCTGCAACTTGCCGGAGA
This sequence comes from Pseudomonas sp. WS 5051, assembly GCF_012985715.1. Classification (NCBI taxonomy): domain Bacteria; kingdom Pseudomonadati; phylum Pseudomonadota; class Gammaproteobacteria; order Pseudomonadales; family Pseudomonadaceae; genus Pseudomonas; species Pseudomonas sp. WS 5051. Next base: position 175,632 of record NZ_JAAQWV010000003.1, on the reverse strand, counting down.
GAGCCTGCACGTGCTGCACGCGGGTAACCCCCGGGAGCCGGCCTTGCGCGCCTATCTGGGCATGGGGCTGGAGGAGTTGCATGTGCTGGAGCAACCCGACGGCGCCGATGCCGTGCCAGCGTTGCGCGATTACATCCGTGAAGCGGGCGTGCAACTGGTGCTCACCGGCAGCCAGGCCGAAACCGGTGAGGGTTCGGGCATGCTGCCGTACCTGTTGGCCGAAGAGCTGGGCTGGCCACTGCTGGTAGGTGTGGCGCAGATCGAATCTATCCACAATGGCGTGGCCCAGGTGCTGCAAGCCTTGCCCCGGGGGCAGCGGCGCAGGCTGCAAGTGCGACTGCCATTTATGGTTACTGTGGATAACGCTGCTCCCAAGGCGCGCCAAAGCGCCTACGGCCCCGCCACGCGGGGTGTGGTTAACGCCGAAGTAGTTGAAATCGTTGCCGATGAGTTATCCACAACCGGCGTATTGCAACCTGCCCGACCACGGCCCAAGCGCTTGAAGGTGATAAGGGCCAAAAGTGGCGCAGATCGCATGAAAGCAGCTACCGCCAAGGCGGCTGGGGGTTCCGGGCAAGTTCACAAAGGGCTCAGTGCTCAAGCGGGAGCCGAGGTGATTCTCAAGCTCCTGATCGAAGAAGGCGTTGTGCGCTAGCGTTTGCGGCCGGAACCTGAGTCAGCGACATCATTTGAATTTGCGCTCGCCGCCAGATGCAAATATGGCCTGAGATTTACGGGCGCTAGCCTGAAGTCTTTGCTCGCGCTGGCTGACTAACTGCCCGTAGTACCCCTTGACGCGAAGGGCGTAGCGATTGCGCAGATGTTCACGATTTGGCTTTGTTCCGGCGTTATAGGCGCCCACGGCGTCCCAGCTGTAACCCAGTTGTTTGACAAATTTGGCGAGGATCCAGGCACCGGCCATGACACTGGTGCAGGGTTGAGTCTGTAGTTGATATTCACTAATGCCAAAAGTGGCAAGGTGTTTCAAATGGCGACTGTTGACTTGCATCAAACCTATATCGTAAGTCCCGTCTTTATTGACGTTGCGTGCGGCCGGATTCATTTTCGATTCAACTTGGGCAATGGCATGTAACAGCAACGGATCAATGTCATAGCGGTTGCCTGCATCCTGCCAGCAATTGGCATGAGCGAAGGTCGGTGTTAGTCCGGCACATATGACAAGTATAATCAAAAATGAATGTTTCATATCAAGACCTCGCCGTTTCAGATAACGGATAAAGCAGAGGTGCCAATCTAATCGATAGATTGTTTTATCCTGTTGAATCTACACGGTTTTATTGATAATTAATAAGGAATCCGCAGTGTTAAGTGTGGCGCGCAAGATCACAAAATTTTCACGTTTAAACTATAAGTATTGGCGGGTTTTAGGGGCGTGTTACCTGCAGTTTTTGTAGGTGGTTGAGTGCCTGTATAAACAGGGTAGCGAACAGGCTGCATAAAAATAAATATAGGACTTATTCGATTGATGGCAATTATCCTGCAATCAAAATTGGATCCATTGAAATGAACCGGCTAATAGTGAGTTGGTTATCTTTTTGTTGGGTTGTTCATTTTGTGAGTGTTTAGAGTTGTTTAATAGGGGGGAGGGGGCTTGCAGGCTGAAATTGATATAATGTTTGGCGTGATGCCAAATCTCTAAAAAGTCTAAGAAACGTGGCAGATGATGGTGATCGATCCAGTGTTTTTAACGTCTGATATCACTGCCTTCGCGAGCGAGTTTGCGGACAGCATTTTAGTAGGCAAGGTACTGCCAGACATCTGCGCAAAGTTACCCCGGGTTTCTGTGTGCCTGCCTGTGGGTAACCTGTCTGTATTTGCTTGCAGGGCCCGGCTGACGTGGCTCCTGCAGGTTTGTACAAAAAATGATCGCTGCCAGGAAATCACACTTGCACAGCGCTTGCTCTATTTACCCACAAACTCTGTTGGTGAAGGTGTGGATAAGTTGTTCGCTCTATCCTGCAGGCCTTTATATTAAAGGGCTCCAAGGTGATGATCAAAAAATGTTCAATCCACGTTGGCATCGTCTTTTGATGGGATAAAACCAGCCAATACAAGGGCTAAGGGAGTTTTCAACAGGGTGGATAAAGTTGCGCACATATTCAGTTGGTCAAACTGTGGATAAGGTGGGTGTGGTTATCTGCAGGCCTTTAAAACCGTGGCTTGTGCAGGTTTGCACAAAAAATGTACAGATGTCTGCCCTGGTAGTGATCCATGACTTCCCCACAGTTGCTGTGGGTGTGCCTGTGGACAAGATGTTGGTGAAGGGCTGTAGCCCTTTGACTGCATGGGCTAGAGGGGAGTGGTTAAAAAACGATCATTAGCATGCAATACATCGACATAAATGAGGCCAGGGTTGCGTGTTGTTGAGTTGAATCGGTTTGAGCTAAAAAGAGTCCTGTGCCCCCGTGGAGTAAAACGAATGAGCGTTTCATTTCGTCCAGCAGTGCGTGCCGATGCACGCGAAATTGCACGTCTTTTTCAGATATCGTCCGAAGGCTGCGCCGATTACATCTGGAGTCAGATGGCGCAGCCGGGTCAGCAACTACTGGACGTCGGGGAGATGCGTTATGCCCGTGCGGGGGTCATATTTTCGTATGAAAACTGCTGGATTGCCGAGGCCGAGGGCCTGGTGATCGGCATGATGCACAGCTTTGTGATGCGCGACGACCCGGATGCCCAGCCTGAGACTGACCCGGTGCTGGCACCTTATGCGGATATGGAAATCCCGGACACGCTGTATATCTCAAGCCTGGCTTTGCATAAGGGCTGGCGAAACCTCGGGTTGGGCGCCAGGTTCTTGCTGCATGCCAAGGCGCGTTGCGGCGAACTGGGGCTGACCGGTTTGAGCCTGATCGACTATGCGGCGAACACAGGTGCCCGTCGATTTTATGAGCGCCATGGTTTTGAGATCGTCAAAACCTGCCAGATAACGCCCCACCCGCTGATCCGCGTAACGGGTGAGGCGTATTTGATGCATTGTCCACTTCCCAGTTAAACGCCCCCTGCGCAGATGCAGGTTTACTGGGCAACCACACCCTTGAGATACGCCGCAGGCGCTGCCCCCAGGTTGTTCAGCAGCCGCTCGCTGTACCAGTCGACAAAGTTGACCACGCCAAACTCGTAGGTTTGCGAGTACGGCCCTGGCTGGTAGGCGACCGAGTTGATGCCGCGCTGGTTTTCTTCAGCCAGCCGGCGATCCTGGTCGTTGGTGGCGTCCCAGACCTTGCGCATGCGCTCCACGTCGTAGTCCACGCCTTCTACCGCATCCTTGTGCACCAGCCATTTGGTGCTGACCACGGTTTCCTGCGCGCTGATCGGCCATACGGTAAATACGATGATATGGTCGCCCATGCAGTGGTTCCACGAATGCGGCAAGTGCAGGATGCGCATTGAGCCCAGGTCCGGGTTTTTGATGCGCCCCATCAGTTTTGCACAGCCTTGCTTGCCGTCCAGGGTCATCGAGACCGTGCCCTTGAGCAGTGGCATGCGCACGATGCGGTTACGCAGGCCGAAGCTGGCGTGGGCATAAGGAATTTTCTCGGCGTCCCAGGCGGCTGCTGAGGCGGCGACGTGATCCTTGAATGCCTGGTCGGCGCGCGGGTCGGTGACGTCGTCCCATTCGAGCAGGGTCTTGAGCAACTCGGGGTGTGACGCGTTGCAGTGGTAGCACTCGCGGTTGTTTTCCAGCACCAGTTTCCAGTTGGCCTTTTCCACCAGGGTGGTTTGAATCGCCACCTTGGTGTTTTCCATGTCGTAAGGTTCCATATAGTGGTTCAGTGTGGCGAGGAACTCATCGATGGCGGGAGGGTTCTCGGCCAGGCTGATAAAGATATAGCCGCCCGCGGTTTTGACGTTCACCGGCTTGAGGCCGTATTGCTTCATGTCGAAGTCCGCACCCATCTCGGTGCCGGCAAACAGCAAGCGCCCGTCCAGCTCATAGGTCCACTGGTGGTAATGACACACCAGTTTGGCGACCTTGCCTTTTTCGCTGGTGCACAGTCGTGAACCACGATGGCGGCACACGTTATGAAAGGCATGCACCTGACCTTCTGCGCCGCGAATCACGATAATCGGGTTCTTGCCCACCTGCAGGGTCAGGAAGTTGCCCTTGGTCGGTATCTCGCAAGTCATGCCTGCAATCAACCACTCCTTCTGGAAGATCTCCTGCATATCGATTTCGAACAGGCGCTCGTCGTTGTAAAACGGCTGTGGCAGCGAAAATGTCCGCTCGCGGTTCTGCAGCATCTCGGCGGTGGCCTTGCGTGCGGGTTCCAGTGGATCGCCCAGGCTCAAGTTTGCGGTGACGTCCATCGTTGTAGTCCTCATGGCCATCGGATGTGGCCTAAAAATGGCTGATCAGGGGTTCGACGCAAGGCAAAGCAATACAAGTGGTAGTGGCGCTGAGTGTGCGTTCGAAGTGCGCCGCAGCCATATCTACGGGCGACATGGCCCAATCTGTTCCCGACGCTGAAGGTGCTGTTTTCAGGGGCTGGTCGCGATAAGTATGTGGATGTCGCGAATGGATAAATGGCCGCTTCGGGGCATGCGCAGAATCGCCAGCAAGAGGCCGGCTGTCGGCCGTGGAGAAGCGCATGTCCAATAGCTTTCTGAACCCGGTAACCACCCAGACCTGGGCCAATGGCCGACACATCGTGCGATGCGTCAAAGTGATTCAGGAAACCTGGGATGTGCGCACCTTCTGTTTTATGGCCGACCAGCCGATCCTGTTCTTTTTCAAACCGGGGCAATTCGTGACCCTGGAGCTGGAAATCGACGGTGACCCGGTGATGCGCTCGTACACTATTTCCAGCTCACCCTCGGTGCCGTACAGCTTTTCGGTGACCATCAAGCGGGTGCCCGGTGGCCGGGTTTCCAACTGGCTGCACGACACCTTGAGCGAAGGCCAGGAGCTGGCCGTGCACGGGCCGGTGGGACTGTTTAACGCCATCGACGCGCCGAGCCCCAAAGTGCTCTATCTGAGCGGCGGTGTCGGTATAACCCCGGTAATGTCGATGGCACGCTGGTTTTACGACACCAACGCCAATGTCGACATGGTGTTTATCCACAGCGCCCGCTCGCCCAAGGACATCATTTATCACCGCGAGCTGGAGCATATGGCCTCGCGTATCGACAACTTCAGCCTGCACCTGATCTGCGAGAAGCACGGGCTGGGCGAACCCTGGGCCGGGTATCGCGGTTATCTGAATCATAAGATGCTCGACCTGATGGCCCCCGACTTCATGGAGCGCGAGGTGTTTTGCTGCGGGCCGACGCCTTACATGAACGCGGTCAAGCGCCTGCTGGAAAGCAACGGTTTTGACATGAGCCGTTACCACGAAGAATCCTTTGGCGCGACGCCGCCTGAAGTGCGGGCTGAAGCGGTAGAACAGGCCGAGCAGGCGGCAGATGCACCGGAGCCGGACCTGGCGGATTTGAACCAGGTGGAATTCACTGCGTCCGGCAAGAGCATTCGTGTGGGACCGGCCGAGACCGTGCATGCGGCAGCGGCCAAACTCGGACTGATGATCCCCAAGGCCTGCGGCATGGGCATTTGCGGGACATGCAAGGTGTTGAAACTGGGGGGGGAGGTGGACATGGAGCACAACGGCGGCATTACCGACGAAGATGTGGCCGAGGGTTATATCCTGTCGTGCTGCAGCGTACCGAAAGGGGATGTGCGGATTGAGTTTTGACGGGCTTTCGTGGCTCCAGAACCCTGGCAGGGAACAAAGGTTGCAAACCACAGTCTTTAGGGGTCTGAAAGCAAGGTTGCCGCTAGCTTAGCCGCTGACTTTTCTTTATCGTACGCGCCCTTCGAAACTGCTTGAGAACATCACCATGATTGAGTCATCCCTTAGCAAACTGGAACAACTGGTCAGCGACCTGGTACAGCAAAAACAAGAACTGCTGGATGCCAACGAGCAACTGAACACCGAACTGGCCCAGGCCCGTGACGAGAACGAAAGCCTGCAACTGACCCTGATGGAACAGGAAGAAAAGCAAGGCGCGACCGCAGCCCGCATCCAGGCACTGGTTGAGCGCGCGAGCCCTGTCAGCGCATGAGCCTTGACAGAGACGGAGTAAATGTCGTCTCGATTTTGGGTAACGACTACACGATCAAGGCGCCGGAGGGGGAGCAGAAAACCCTTATGGCGGCCACGGTCATGTTGAAAGCCGCCCTGGCCGAAACGAAAAGAAAGTACCCGAGCCTGATCGGGGACAAGCTGCTGGTGCTGGCAGCACTGAATCTGTGTTCAAAACAGATTGAGTTGCAACTGAGCCACAAACAGGAACTCGACCGTTATCAAGAGCAAGTCAGCGCCACGGTCGATGTGATTGAGCGAACCCTGGGGCAATCCTGACGGTTCGCAAACCAATCACCCCCTGTGGGAGCGGGCTTGCTCGCGATTCAGGCAACGCGGTTTGTCTGCACGACCGCGCTGATGCCATCGCGAGCAAGCCCGCTCCCACAGTGTTATTGATGTTACGTGCGCTTTAAGCGGACATCACTTCGCGAATATCCGCCGCAAGTTCCCGCACCCGTGCTTCCTCGGTATCCCACGAGCACATGAAGCGTGCCCCGCCCTTGCCGATAAAGGTATAGAAGCGCCAGCCCCTGGCGGTCAGTGCCGCTACGGCCGGTTCCGACAGTTGCAGGAACACGCCATTGGCTTCCACCGGAAACATCAGCTCGACCCCCGGAATGTCACTCACCAGTTGGCTCAGCAACTGCGCGCAGTGGTTGGCGTGGCGCGAGTGTTTGAGCCAGGCGTCGTTTTCCAGCAGGCCGACCCAGGGCGCAGACAGAAAGCGCATTTTCGAAGCCAGTTGCCCGGCCTGTTTGCAGCGGTAGTCAAAATCCACTGACAAGGCGTGGTCGAAAAACAGAATCGCCTCGCCCACCGCCATACCGTTCTTGGTGCCGCCAAAGCACAGCACATCCACCCCGGCTTTCCAGCTCAGTTCGGCGGGCGTGCAGCCCAGAAATGCGCAGGCATTGGAGAACCGCGCGCCGTCCATGTGCAACAACAGGCCCAACTCCTTGCAGGTGTCGCTGATCGCGCGGATTTCTTCAGGGCGGTACACGCTGCCGACTTCAGTGGCCTGGGTGATGGTGACCACCCGCGGTTTTGGATAGTGGATATCTTTGCGCTTGAGGGCGATCTCGCGGATTGACTCGGGGGTGATCTTGCCGTTTTCAGTGCGGGCGATCAGCAGCTTGGAGCCGTTGGAAAAAAATTCCGGAGCGCCACATTCGTCCGTCTCGACGTGGGCGGTCTCGGAGCAGATCACGCTGTGAAAGCTCTGGCACAGGGACGACAGCGCCAGGGAGTTGGCCGCCGTGCCGTTAAAGGCGAAATACACTTCGCAGTCGGTTTCGAACAGTTTGCGAAAATCGTTCGAGGCGCGCAGCGTCCATTCGTCGTCGCCGTAAGAGCGCTGGTGGCCGTGGTTGGCTTTTTCCATGGCGGACCAGACTTCAGGGCAGATACCGGAGTAGTTGTCGCTGGCGAATTGTTGGCTCTTGTCAGTCATTTCCCGGTTCCATGGTCGAATAGTGTTGTGCACTTTATCCAAGAATCTGGCAGGTGCACAGGCGCGACTTAAAGTGCGGAAATGCCCTACAAAAGAATAACCCAAAGGCCTGTAACAAAATGTGGGAGCGGGCTTGCCCGCGATGGCATCTCCCGGTTTCGCCAGACAAACCTCGCAGCCAGTATCGCGAGCAAGCCCGCTCCCACAGGGTTACGGGAAACCATGTCGTAAACGCACCATTGCGTGGCGTCCATGGGCATTTGGTCTGCCTGCGCCAGCTCTACCATCTGGCTCAAAGGGCATTAGCCCCACCGAGACCAAAAGGCGCGCTGGCGCTGGGAGAACGCGATGTTCAGCAAGCAGGATCAGATCCAGGGTTACGATGACGCCTTGTTGGCGGCCATGAATGCTGAAGATCAGCGCCAGGAAGATCACATCGAACTGATCGCCTCCGAAAACTACACCAGCCAGCGGGTGATGGAAGCCCAGGGCAGCGGTCTGACCAACAAGTACGCCGAAGGCTACCCAGGCAAACGCTATTACGGCGGCTGCGAACATGTGGATAAAGTTGAGCAGTTGGCCATCGACCGCGCCAAACAGTTGTTCGGCGCCGATTACGCCAACGTGCAGCCGCATTCCGGCAGCCAGGCCAACGCAGCCGTCTACCTGGCATTGCTCAACGCCGGTGACACCGTGCTGGGCATGAGCCTGGCCCATGGCGGTCACTTGACCCATGGGGCCAGCGTCAGCTTTTCGGGCAAGCTGTACAACGCTGTGCAGTACGGCATCGACACCAGCACCGGCTTGATCGACTACGACGAAGTCGAGCGTCTGGCTGTTGAACATCAACCCAAAATGATCATTGCCGGGTTCTCGGCCTACTCAAAATTCCTCGACTTCCCACGCTTTCGTCAGATTGCAGACAAGGTGGGAGCCTACCTGTTTGTCGACATGGCCCACGTTGCCGGTCTGGTCGCTGCCGGGTTGTACCCCAACCCGCTGCCGTATGCCGATGTGGTGACCACCACCACCCACAAAACCCTGCGCGGCCCCCGTGGCGGCCTGATTCTGGCCAAGGCCAACGAAGCCCTGGAAAAGAAACTCAATTCGGCGGTGTTCCCCGGCGGTCAGGGCGGGCCCTTGATGCACGTGATCGCGGCCAAGGCAGTGTGCTTCAAGGAAGCGCTTGAACCGGGTTTCAAAACCTATCAAAAGCAGGTCATCGACAACGCCCAGGCCATGGCCGAGGTGTTTATCAAGCGTGGCTATGACGTAGTCTCGGGTGGTACCGACAATCATCTGTTCCTGCTCAGCCTGATCCGCCAGGGATTGACCGGCAAGGACGCCGACGCCGCCCTGGGCCGCGCCCATATCACGGTCAACAAGAATGCCGTGCCTAACGACCCGCAATCACCGTTTGTGACCTCGGGCCTGCGTATCGGCACCCCGGCGGTGACCACCCGTGGTTTCAAAGTGGCGCAATGCACGGAGCTGGCAGGCTGGATCTGCGACGTTCTCGATCACCTCGGCGATGCCGATATCGAGGCCGATGTGGCCCGCCAGGTGACTTCGCTGTGCCAAGACTTCCCGGTTTATCGCTGAGCGCGTTTTTGGAGTAGATCCTATGCAACGGTATTCAGGCTTCGGCCTCTTCAAGCACTCCCTCAGCCACCACGAAAACTGGCAGAAGATGTGGCGCACGCCGACCCCGAAAAAGGTCTATGACGTGGTCATCGTCGGCGGCGGCGGCCATGGTCTGGCAACTGCTTACTATCTGGCCAAGGAACACGGCATCACCAACGTGGCCGTGGTTGAAAAAGGCTGGTTGGGTGGCGGTAACACGGCACGCAACACCACCATCGTGCGCTCCAACTATTTGTGGGACGAGTCGGCACACCTGTACGAACACGCGATGAAGCTATGGGAAGGTTTGTCCCAGGACTTGAACTACAACGTGATGTTCTCCCAGCGCGGCGTCTATAACCTGTGCCACACCCTGCAGGACATGCGTGACTCCGAGCGTCGGGTCAGCGCCAACCGCCTCAATGGTGTGGACGGTGAACTGCTCAACGGCAAACAAGTAGCGGACGAGATTCCCTACCTCGATTGCTCGAAGAACACCCGCTACCCGATCATCGGCGCCACCGTACAACGGCGTGGCGGCGTGGCCCGCCATGATGCCGTGGCCTGGGGCTTTGCCCGTGCCGCCGATGCTCTGGGCGTAGACCTGATCCAGCAAACCGAAGTGCTCGGCTTTCGCAAGGAAAACGGCGTGTGCATCGGCGTCGAAACCAGCAAGGGCTTTATCGGCGCCAAGCGCGTCGGTGTGGTCACGGCTGGCAACTCGGGGCATATGGCGCGTCAGGCCGGCTTTCGCCTGCCGATCGAATCCCACCCGCTGCAAGCGCTGGTGTCGGAGCCGATCAAGCCGATTATCGACAGCGTGATCATGTCCAACGCCGTACACGGCTATATCAGCCAGTCCGACAAGGGCGACCTGGTGATCGGCGCGGGTATCGACGGCTGGGTCGGCTACGGCCAGCGCGGTTCGTACCCGGTGATCGAGCACACGATCCAGGCGATTGTGGAAATGTTCCCTGTGTTGTCCCGCGTGCGCATGAACCGTCAGTGGGGCGGCATCGTCGACACCACACCCGACGCCTGCCCGATCATCTCGAAAACCCCGGTGCCCAATCTGTTCTTTAACTGCGGCTGGGGCACGGGTGGATTCAAGGCCACGCCGGGTTCGGGCAACGTGTTTGCTGCCAGCCTGGCCAAGGGCGAGATGCACCCGCTGGCCGCGCCGTTTTCCATTGACCGGTTCCACACCGGTGCCCTGATCGACGAACACGGCGCTGCCGCTGTCGCCCACTAACAGGAGAAATACCCATGTTGCATATCTTCTGTCCCCATTGCGGCGAGCTTCGCTCCGAAGAGGAATTCCACGCCAGCGGCCAGGCGCATATCCCGCGCCCGCTCGACCCTGGCAGTTGCACCGACGCAGAATGGGGCGACTACCTGTTCTTTCGCGACAACCCCCGTGGCCTGCACCACGAACTGTGGAACCACGTCGCCGGTTGCCGGCAGTTTTTCAATGCCACGCGCAATACCGTGACCTACGAAATTCTTGAAACCTACCTGATCGGCAGCAAGCCGCAGTTCACTGAGCAGGCAGTACCTGCGGCCACCACGGCCACCCGCGAGCTGGGAGAAAAAGTATGAGCCAGACCCATCGCTTGCCCAATGGCGGCCGCGTTGACCGCACCAAGGTGCTGAGCTTCACATTCAACGGTCAACAATACAAAGGCTACGAGGGCGACAGCCTGGCGGCCGCTTTGCTGGCCAACGGCGTTGACGTGATTGGCCGCAGTTTCAAATATTCCCGGCCCCGAGGCATTTACGCCGCCGGTGCTGAAGAGCCCAACGCGGTGTTGCAGATCGGTGCCACCGAGGCCACGCAAATCCCCAACGTGCGCGCCACGCAGCAGGCTTTGTACCAGGGCCTGGTGGCCACCAGCACCAACGGCTGGCCCAACGTCAACAATGATGTGATGGGCATCCTCGGCAAGGTCGGCGGCAAGCTGATGCCGCCGGGCTTTTACTACAAAACTTTTATGTACCCGCAGTCGTTCTGGATGACTTACGAGAAGTACATCCGCAAAGCCGCAGGCCTGGGTCGCTCGCCGACCCAGAACGATCCCGACACCTACGACTATATGAACCACCACTGCGACGTGCTGATTGTCGGCGCAGGCCCTGCAGGTCTGGCCGCGGCACTGGCAGCAGCGCGCAGCGGTGCGCGGGTGATCATCGCCGATGAACAGGAAGAATTCGGCGGCAGCCTGCTCGACAGCCGCGAAAGCCTGGACGGCAAACCGGCCATGGAGTGGGTGGCCAAGGTGATCGCCGAACTCAAGACGCTACCCGACGTGATCCTGTTGCCCCGCGCGACGGTGAACGGCTATCACGACCACAACTTCCTGACTATTCACGAACGTATCACCGACCACCTCGGCGATCGCGCCCCTATCGGTCAGGTACGCCAGCGTATTCACCGGGTCCGGGCCAAGCGCGTGGTATTGGCCACCGGTGCCTGCGAGCGGCCGTTGGTGTACGGTAACAACGACGTACCGGGCAATATGCTCGCCGGAGCCGTGTCCACCTATGTGCGCCGCTATGGCGTGGCACCGGGCAAAAAACTGGTGCTCAGTACCAACAACGATCATGCCTACCGCGTAGCCCTGGACTGGCTCGACGCCGGCCAGCAAGTGGTTGCTGTTGCCGATGCACGCAGCAACCCCCGTGGTGCGCTGGTCGAAGAAGCTCGGGCCAAAGGGATTCGCATCCTCACCGGGAGTGCGGTGATCGAAGCCCGTGGCAGCAAGCATGTAACGGGTGCACGAGTGGCGGCGATCGACGTCAAGGCTCTCAGCGTTGCCAGCCCCGGCGAGTGGCTGGAGTGCGATTTGCTGGCCACTTCGGGCGGCTACAGCCCGGTGGTTCACTTGGCCTCGCACCTGGGCGGCAAGCCGACCTGGCGTGAAGATATTCTCGGTTTCGTCCCCGGCGAAGCACCGCAAAAGCGCGTATGTGTGGGCGGTATCAATGGTGTCTACCCGCTGGGCGACAGCCTGGCCGATGGTTTTGAAGGCGGCGCACGTGCGGCCAGCGAAGCCGGTTTCAAGGCCGTGGAAGGGGTGTTGCCCAAAGCCCTGAATCAGCTGCAGGAACCGACCCTGGCGCTGTTCCATGTGCCCCACGAAAAAGGTACGGCGCGGGCACCGAAGCAATTTGTCGACCTGCAAAACGACGTCACTGCTGCGGCCATCGAACTGGCGACCCGTGAAGGGTTCGAGTCGGTTGAGCACGTCAAACGCTATACCGCGCTGGGCTTCGGCACGGATCAAGGCAAGTTGGGCAACGTCAACGGCCTGGCCATTGCCGCCCGCTCGCTGAACGTGACCATCCCGCAGATGGGCACCACCATGTTCCGCCCCAACTACACGCCGGTGACCTTCGGCGCGGTGGCGGGGCGCCATTGCGGGCATATTTTCGAGCCGGTGCGCTACACCGCGCTGCAAGCCTGGCACGTCAAGCAAGGCGCTGAATTTGAAGACGTCGGCCAGTGGAAACGGCCGTGGTACTTCCCGCGTAACGGCGAAGACATGCATGCGGCGGTCAAGCGCGAATGCAAAGCGGTGCGTGACAGCGTCGGCATTCTCGATGCCTCTACCCTGGGCAAGATCGACATTCAGGGCCCGGATGCCCGCGAGTTTCTCAACCGTATCTACACCAATGCCTGGACCAAACTTGATGAGGGCAAGGCCCGCTACGGGCTGATGTGCAAGGAAGACGGCATGGTCTTCGACGACGGCGTGACGGCCTGCCTGGCCGACAATCATTTCGTCATGACCACCACTACCGGCGGCGCGGCCCGTGTGTTGCAGTGGCTGGAAATTTACCAGCAGACCGAATGGCCCGAGCTGAAGGTCTACTTCACCTCGGTCACCGACCACTACGCGACCCTGACCTTGTCCGGCCCCAATAGCCGCAAGTTGCTGAGCGAAGTGACCGACATTGATCTGGATCGCGAGGCGTTCCCGTTCATGACCTGGAAAGAAGGCCTGGTGGGCGGTGTACCGGCGCGGGTGTTCCGTATCTCGTTTACCGGCGAGCTGTCCTACGAGGTCAATATCCAGGCTGACTACGCCATGGGCGTGCTGGAAAAAATCGTCGAGGCGGGCAAGCAGTACAACCTCACCCCTTATGGCACCGAGACCATGCACGTGTTGCGGGCCGAGAAGGGCTTCATCATCGTTGGTCAGGACACTGACGGTTCCATGACCCCCGACGACCTGAACATGGGCTGGTGCGTGGGCCGCACCAAACCATTCTCGTGGATCGGCTGGCGCGGCATGAACCGTGAAGACTGCGTACGTGACCAGCGCAAGCAACTGGTGGGGCTCAAGCCCATCAACCCGACCCAATGGCTGCCCGAAGGCGCGCAACTGGTGTTCGATGCCAAGCAGTCGATCCCGATGACCATGGTCGGCCACGTGACGTCGAGTTATGCCCACAACTCACTGGGTTATTCATTTGCCATGGGTGTGGTCAAGGGCGGCTTGAAGCGTATCGGCGAACGGGTGTTCTCGCCCCAGGTCGACGGCAGCGTGATCGAGGCTGAAATTGTGTCTTCGGTGTTCTTCGACCCGAAAGGCGACCGGCAGAATATTTGAATGGGTGATCTCATGACCACAGCCAACGTATACCAACAGCGCCCGGAGTCGGGCGCCAAAGCCGAATCCTCGCTGCACCATGCCAGCCTGGCCGGCCTGATCGGCAAGGGCCGGAAAAACCCTGGCGTGACCGTACGCGAGAAAAAACTGCTGGGCCACCTGACCCTGCGCGGTGACGCCAAAGACCCGGCCTTTGCCGAAGGCGTGCACAAGGCCCTGGGCCTGGAACTGCCCGTGGCCCTGAGCCTGGTGGCCAACGCTGATACCTCGCTGCAATGGATGGGGCCGGATGAGTGGCTGCTGATCGTCCCCGGTGGCCAGGAGTTCGCCGTGGAGCAAGCCCTGCGGGCGGCGCTGGCGGGGCTGCATATTTCGGTGGTCAACGTCAGTGGCGGGCAGCAGTTGCTGGAGCTTAGCGGGCCGAAGGTGCGCGAGGTGCTGATGAAGTCCACCAGTTATGACGTACACCCCGACAATTTCCCGGTGGGCAAGGCGGTGGGCACGGTCTTCGCCAAGTCGCAGCTGGTGATTCGTCATACCGGCGAAGACACCTGGGAACTGCTGATCCGCCGCAGTTTTTCGGATTACTGGTGGTTATGGTTGCAGGATGCGGCGGCTGAATACGGGTTGAGCGTGGAGGCGTAAACCCGCCTGCTGTCCCCTGTGGGAGCGGGCTTGCTCGCGATGGCAGCCCCTCGGTCAACCGGATGCACCGAGTTGTTTGCATCGCGGGCAAGCCCGCTCCCACACCTGTACGTGCGCATTCCAACAACAACCAAGGACTCCCGCCATGAGCCGCGCCCCCGACACCTGGATCCTCACCGCCGACTGCCCGAGCCTGCTGGGTACCGTCGACGCGGTGACGCGTTATCTGTTTGAGCACCGCTGCTACGTCACCGAACACCATTCCTTCGACGATCAGCGTTCGGCGCGTTTTTTTATCCGCGTTGAGTTCCGCCAGCCCGACGGCTTCGATGAACACGAATTTCGCGCCGGCCTGGCCGAGCGCGGCCAGGCCTTTGGCATGACGTTCGAACTGACACCGCCACACCATCGGCCCAAAGTGCTGATTATGGTGTCCAAGGCTGACCACTGCCTCAACGACCTGCTCTATCGCCAGCGCATTGGCCAGTTGTCGATGGACGTGGTGGCCGTGGTCTCCAATCACCCCGATCTGGAGCCTCTGGCGCAGTGGCACGGCATCCCCTACCACCACTTCGCCCTCGACCCGGCCAACAAGCCTGCGCAGGAGGCCAAGGTTTGGCAGGTGATCGAAGACACCGGCGCCGAGCTGGTGATCCTCGCCCGCTACATGCAAGTGCTGTCCCCCGAGCTGTGTCGCAAGCTCGACGGCAAGGCGATCAATATTCACCACTCCCTGCTGCCCGGCTTCAAGGGCGCCAAGCCCTATCATCAGGCCTACGAGAAGGGCGTCAAACTGGTCGGTGCTACCGCCCATTACATCAACAACGACCTCGACGAAGGCCCGATCATTGCCCAGGGCGTCGAGGTGGTAGACCACAGCCACTACCCCGAAGACCTGATCGCCAAGGGCCGTGATATCGAAGCGCAAACCCTGGCGCGAGGCGTGGGCTATCACATTGAGCGGCGCGTTTTCCTAAATGGAGGTCGTACCGTGGTGCTGTGAGCCCGCGCCACCTTCTAAGCTGCAAGCAGCAAGTTAATCCCGCCAATAACAACTAAGGGTGAATACGATGGCTGACAATCGCGGTGTGGTGTACCTGGGCAACGGCCAGGTTGAAGTGCAAAGCATTCCTTTCCCCAAGATGCAGAACCCTCAGGGCAAGCCCATCCACCACGGCGTAATCCTGCGGGTAGTGTCGACCAATATCTGCGGCTCCGACCAGCATATGGTGCGTGGCCGCACCACGGCGCAAACCGGGCTGGTGCTGGGTCATGAGATCACCGGCGAGGTGATCGAGGCCGGGCGTGATGTGGAACACCTGAAAGTCGGCGACCTGGTTTCGGTGCCGTTCAACGTGGCGTGCGGCCGCTGCCGCAGCTGCAAGGAACAGAACACCGGCGTGTGCCTGACCGTCAACCCGGCCCGTCCCGGCGGCGCATATGGTTACGTGGACATGGGCGACTGGGTTGGCGGTCAGGCTGAATATGTATTGGTGCCTTACGCCGATTTCAACCTGCTCAAGCTGCCGAATCGCGATGCAGCGATGGAAAAAATCCGCGACCTGACCTGCCTCTCCGACATCCTGCCCACCGGCTATCACGGCGCCGTCACTGCTGGCGTTGGCCCTGGCAGCACGGTGTATATCGCCGGTGCTGGCCCGGTGGGGCTGGCGGCTGCGGCTTCGGCGCGCTTGCTGGGTGCGGCGGTGGTGATTGTCGGTGACGTTAATCCGATTCGTCTGGCCCACGCCAAGGCGCAGGGTTTTGAAATTGCCGACCTGTCCAAAGATACGCCCCTGCACGAACAGATCGCCGAACTGCTGGGCGAGCCGGAAGTGGATTGTGCGGTGGATGCAGTGGGTTTTGAAGCTCGCGGGCACGGCCATGACGGGGTCAAGCATGAAGCACCGGCCACGGTGCTCAACTCGCTGATGGGCGTGGTGCGGGTGGCGGGCAAGATCGGCATTCCGGGCCTGTATGTGACCGAAGACCCGGGTGCGGTAGACGCGGCGGCGAAGAAGGGCAGCCTGAGCATCCGCTTCGGGTTGGGCTGGGCCAAGTCCCACAGCTTCCACACCGGGCAGACGCCAGTGATGAAATACAACCGCCAGCTGATGCAGGCGATCATGTGGGACCGAATCAAGATCGCTGACATCGTAGGTGTTGAAGTGATCAGCCTGGACGACGCGCCGCGGGGCTATGGCGAGTTCGATGCCGGTGTGCCGAAGAAGTTCGTGATCGACCCGCACCGGATGTTCAGCAAGGCATAAACACCAGCGCCAACCCTGTGGGAGCGGGCTTGCCCGCGATTGCAGCACCTCGGTTATTGAGATGTACCGAGTTGTCTGCATCGCGAGCAAGCCCGCTCCCACAACTGCGTGGATTGTTTTTACAGGCTGGCCAGCGGCCCCTGATACAGCACGGGGCCCGTCGGCTGACCGGTTGGCGAGCCGCCTTGCGGTTCCAGGCTCACGGCGAGCACCACCGGCACCCTGATGAGTTGCTGCTGACTTTGGCTAAGGGTTATGCGGCCATCGCCATCGCGGGGGATCAGTCCAAGGGACACCGGTTTGCCTTCAACCGGTATCGCCCACAGCTCCAGGCTGCTGCCCCCATCCACCGCCGACAGCTCCAGCGGTTTTACTTTCAGATAATCGCTGTGGGCCTCGATGCTCAGGCCGGGCTGCGCAGTGCCGCTGAGCAGGGTGGCTTTGTATTGCACGCTGTCGCGGTTGTAGAGCAGGCCGGCAGTCACGACGATCAGCATTGAGCAGGCAAGTGCACTCAAACGCAGCCAGTTCCAGAACGGACGCTTTGCCGGCACATGCAGGGTTTGCGGCTCGATACGGGCCACGATGGCCCGCCACACGCGATCCGGTACGGGTTGCTCGATCAGTGGCTCGGTCAGCAGGTTGAGGTGTTCCAGCCAGCGGGCCAGTTCGGCGCGCAGGAGCGCGTCGCCCTGCAGCAGGTGCTCAAAACGCCTGCGGGCCGTGGGCGGCATCAGCCCGATGGCGTAATCGGCGGTCAGCGCACGGCGTAACTCGGGTGTTTGATAGTTCATGATTCGAGGCACCTGCGCAGTCGCTGCATACCCCGGCGAATCCAGGATTTGACCGAACCGAGGGGTGCAGCCAGTTGCTGTGCCAGCTCGCTGGCGCTCAGCCCATGGAAGTAGGCGCTGGTGATGCTCTGGAGTTGCATGCCTTCGAGTTGTTCCAGGCACTGGTTGAGGGCGCAGGCTTCACGGGCGCTGCCCAGTTGGTCGAGGGCGCTGGGACTGTCATCGGCCACGTTGTCTTGCTGCTGGTCACTCAAGGGCAATTCACGGTGTTTGCGCAACTGGTCGATGGCCTGGTTGCGGGTGATGGTGATCATCCAGGTCAGCGGTGCCGACAAATGGGCTTCGTAACGTGAGGCGCTGTGCCAGATACGCACAAAACTTTCCTGCACCACATCCTCTGCCAGGTCGCGTCGGCCCATGCAGCGCAAGGCCACGCTGTACAAGCGCGGGGCCACGCTGCGGTAGAGGGTTTCAAAGGCGCGTCGATTACCCAATGAACATTGGGCCAACAGCTTTTCAAGGTAATCGGTATTGGCGGTTAAAATAGCTGTTCTCCCCTCAAAAAAAGCCAGGACTTCAGACCAGTTGTCGGTTGAGGGTAGTTCAGGGTATAGGGTTGTTCCAATCATGTGAGTTACCTCGCTGCTCTGTATACGCAGGCAAGGGCTCAGCGGATGCACTCGTTTTCAATTAAGATTACAGACTGTTCGACCCGATAGTGGCACTTGGGAACATCTGCCCGGTTTTTGGGTCTTACCCATAGTTTTACCGCTCCCTGGCGGGCGGCTTTTTGGTTCTAGAGGTTGAAGCGATGAAAAAGTTGAGCGGCGTGGCACTGGCAACATTGATGACCGTGGCAGCGAGCCCGGTGTTCGCAGGTTTCAGCCTGAGCGACGTAGCCAACGTGGCCGCGCAGGTTCAGGGTGGCAACGGTAATGGCGCCACCACGGACAAATCGGCCCAGGCCGTGCAGATGCTGACCAAGGTCAACGAGCTGGGCGTCAAGCCTGAGCAGGCAGCGGGCGGTATTGGCGCGATGTTGAGCCTGGCGAAAAACCAGCTGACCTCCAGCGACTACTCCGAACTGACCCAGCAAGTGCCGGGCGTGAACAAGCTGGCTGGCGCCGGTGCCCTGGGTCAGTTGAGCCAGTTGGGCGGCCTGCTGGGCAAATCCAGCGGTGTTTCCGAGACCGCGACCAGCGCTGTCAGCAACGTGGCCAACACTGACCAGCTGAACGCCGCATTCACGGCGCTGGGCATGCAGGACGGTATGGTTGCCAAGTTTGCTCCGGTACTGCTGGACTACTTCAAGGGCCAGAACGTCAGCACTTCGCTGCTGAGCAAGCTGGGCAGCGCCTGGGGCGTTTAAAGGCTAGCCGCGCTCGGCACGCAAGGTGCTGATACGCTGGTCTTTCAGGGTCCAGAGCTGGTTGACCCAGCTCTGGACCTGCTCACGAAACACCGGGTCGTTTTCGTAATCCCCCTGCCACAATGCCGGATCCAGTTCGCGGGTCTGTATATCGACAATCACCTTGGGCACCTGCCCGCTGATCAACTGCCAAAAGCCCGGAATCTTTGCCTGTGGATACACCACGGTCACGTCGAGCACGGCATCCAGCTGTTCGCCCATCGCCGCCAGCACAAACGCCACCCCGCCTGCCTTGGGCTTGAGCAGCCAGGTATAGGGTGAATGTTGTTGCGCGTGTTTGGCCGGGGTAAAGCGCGTGCCCTCGAGGTAATTGACGATCGTCACCGGCTGGCGCTTGAACAGTTCGCAGGCAGCCCGGGTGATCTTCAGGTCTTCGCCTTTGAGCTGCGGATGTTTGGCCAGAAAGGCCTTGGAATAGCGCTTCATGAACGGGTAGTCGAGCGCCCACCATGCCAGGCCCAGAAAGGGGACCCAGATCAGTTCTTTTTTCAGGAAGAATTTGAAGAATGGCGTGCGCCGGTTCAGGCCCTGCATTAACGCGGGGATATCGACCCACGACTGGTGGTTGCTGATCACCAGATACGAGGTATCGCGGCTCAGACCTTCGGCGCCGCGAATATCCCATTGGGTGGGCAGGCACAGGGCAAAAATGCGTTTGTCGATTTCGGACCAGGTTTCGGCAATCCACATCACCGCCCGCGAATTGTAATCGCGCAGGCGCCCCGATGATGCCAGTTTGAGCAGGGCAAACAGCATCAACGGCCCGAACAGGATCAGGGTGTTGCACAGCAACAGCAGGGTAACCAGACAGCCGGTGAGCAGGCGGCGCATAAGCAACTCTTGAACGTTTAAGGACTGGCCATGATAAGCAGACTGGTGCTGAACGCCAAATCCATGGACCTTGTGGGAGCGAGCCTGCTCGCTCCCACACACCCAGTGTGAACCTACTGTGGATAAGTGGTCTAACTCTTACTTTTTCAAAGGAAATGCCTGCATGAAGTCTGTTCTTGCGTTGCTGTCTGTATTGGCGCTGCCGGTGATGGCCGCCGAGCCGACCCTTTACGGGCGTTACGAGTACATCAAGTTGCCAGAAATCGGCGAGACTCTTAAAGCCAAGATGGACACGGGTGCCTTGACCGCGTCGCTATCGGCCAAAAATATCCAGACCTTTACCCGTGACGGTGAAGAGTGGGTGCGCTTCCAGCTGGCCACCGAAGGTGCCAGCAGCAAAGTGTATGAACATAAGGTGGCGCGCATCAGCAAGATCAAAAGCCGCGCCGATGAAGATGAAGACCGAGAAACCCCCGAAAGCGCCAAGCGCCCGGTGGTCGATCTGGAAATGTGCCTGGGTGATGTCAAACGCACGGTGGAGGTCAACCTCACCGACCGGAGCAGCTTCAACTACCCGCTGTTGATTGGCGCCAAGGCACTGCGTGAGTTTGGTGCGGCGGTAAACCCGGCGCGGCGCTATACAGCGGACAAACCGGATTGCTGAGTGAGTGCTTGGCCCTTACCCCAGCCGCTTGATCGGGGTTGACGTGGATTTTGAATTCGCTGGAGATCGGCCCCCTCTCCCTTTGGGAGAGGGCTGGGGTGAGGGGCTTGCAGATTTTCAGGTTAGCCCGCCCAAGGCGCCTTGCGTGAGTTGTTCAGTGTGGTGAGATAGCTGTCGCCCCCCAACTGGCTCATCTGCTGACGAATCCACCCGGCGCGGCGGCTGACATAGGTGCTGGGGTGGCTTGCACTCCAGTTCAGCGGGCTGGGCAGTACGGCCGCCAGATAACTGGCCTGCTGGCGCGTAAGGTTTTTGGCACTCACGCCAAAGTGATGCTGCGCTGCGGCCTCGGCGCCGAACACGCCTTCATCCCACTCCGCACTATTGAGGTACACCTCAAGAATCCGCTGCTTGGGCCACAACACCTCGATCAACGCGGTAAACCAGGCTTCCAGGCCTTTGCGCAGCCAGCTGCGACCGGACCACAAAAACAGGTTCTTCGACACTTGCTGGCTCAGCGTACTGGCACCGCGCAGCGTTCCGCCTTGTTCGTTGTGGATCAGCGCAGCCCTGATCGCGCCGAAGTCAAAACCCCAGTGCTCGGGGAATTTCTGATCCTCACCTGCCATGACCGCAACTTTCAGTTCGTCGGATATTTCATCCCACGGCCGCCAACTGCGCTGCAGGTCAATCGGCTGGCCGTCAAGCCATGACTCGACCTTGCGTTCGACCATCAGCGCCGTGCCGGGAAGCGGCACCCAGCGAAAAACCAGCACCAGCAATGCGCTGCCCACTGCGAACCAGAGCAGGACCTTGAGAAAGCGATGAACAAGAAAACGCAGCATGGATGACTTGGCCGAACCCGTTGAGCGGGCCATTATACAGACCCTGCGCCATTCCATGATCCTGACTGGAGTAACCCCATGCTGCGCGTTTTTTTGATGCTGGCCGCATTCTTCGGCTTTACCGGTGTTGCTTTGGGTGCTTTCGCGGCCCATGGCCTTAAAGGCCGCCTGACTGAACAGTATCTGGCTATTTTTCATACAGGCGTGACCTACCAGTTGGTCCACACCCTGGCCCTGTTTGGCGTGGCCTTGCTGGCCACTCATCTGCCCGGGCGCCTGGTGACCTGGGCAGGTGTCTGTTTTGCTGTCGGCATTGTGCTGTTTTCCGGCAGCCTGTATGTGCTGACCATGACCGGCATCAGCAAGCTGGGGATCATCACGCCCTTCGGCGGCCTGGCATTTCTGGCCGGCTGGCTGTGTTTAGGGCTGGCCGCCTGGCGCCTGAGCTGAGCCTGCAAGATGAATGGCTTGGGTCGGCCTGACTGATCGGGCTAGAATGCTGGCCCCTTAAAATGAAGGCAGCGTCGCGCATGCTCATTCAGTTGAACGGTGAATCCTTTGAACTACCCGACGGCGAGACCGTCGCCGACTTGCTGGCCCGTCAGGAACTGACCGGCCGCAGGGTTGCGGTCGAGCTGAACCTGGACATTGTCCCGCGCAGCCAGCATGCCGAGACGGTACTCAAAGCCGGTGACCAGGTCGAAGTGGTGCATGCCATCGGTGGCGGCTAGGTTTTTGCCCTGCCCATCATGCTCGACCCGCAAGTGCACATAATTAAAGAGGATTCCCGATGAGCAACGTTCGCAGCGACAAGCCTTTTACCCTGGCCGGCCGTACCTACCAGTCGCGCCTGCTGGTGGGCACCGGCAAGTACCGTGACCTTGAAGAAACCCGCCTGGCCATTGAAGCCTCGGGTGCCGAGATCGTCACCGTCGCCGTACGCCGCACCAACATCGGTCAGAACCCGGGCGAGCCGAACCTGCTCGATGTGTTGCCGCCGGATCGCTACACCATCCTGCCCAACACTGCAGGCTGCTATGACGCGGTTGAAGCCGTACGTACCTGCCGCCTGGCCCGTGAACTGCTCGATGGCCACAAGCTGGTCAAGCTTGAAGTGCTGGCCGACCAGAAAACCCTGTTCCCCAACGTGATCGAAACCCTCAAGGCCGCCGAGATTCTGGTCAAGGACGGTTTCGACGTAATGGTATACACCAGCGATGATCCGATCATTGCCCGCGAGCTGGAAGCCATGGGCTGTATTGCCGTGATGCCGTTGGCTGGCCTGATTGGCACCGGTCTGGGGATCTGCAATCCCTATAACCTGCGCATCATTCTTGAAGAAGCGAAAATTCCGGTACTGGTCGATGCGGGTGTGGGCACTGCCTCCGACGCGACCATCGCCATGGAAATGGGCTGCGAAGCGGTGCTGATGAACTCGGCCATCGCCAATGCCCAGCATCCGATCATCATGGCCGAAGCCATGAAACACGCCATTGTGGCGGGCCGCCTGGCGTACCTGGCCGGGCGCATGCCGAAAAAACTCTATGCCAGCGCCTCTTCGCCGCTGGATGGTCTGATCAAGTAAGAGCCACTGATGACTGAATCACTAGACACCCCAATCCCGGAAGAAGGCGACGATCGCCAACACCGTCGCATCAAGAGTTTTGTGATGCGCGCCGGGCGCATGACCGAAGGCCAGCAACGCGGCCTCGACCAAGGCACGCCGCTGTATGTACTGCCACTGGCTGACGCGCCGGTCGATTTCGACCAGGTGTTTGGTCGCTCTGCGCCGCGCACCCTGGAGATCGGTTTTGGCATGGGCCATTCCCTGCTGGAAATGGCAGCGGCTTCGCCTGAACAGGACTTTATCGGCGTAGAGGTTCACCGTCCGGGTGTGGGCGCGCTGCTTAACGGCGTGTTGACCCAGGGCCTGACCAACTTGCGGGTATACGATTGCGATGCAATCGAAGTCCTGACCCGCTGCGTGGCAGACAACAGCCTTGATCGCCTGCTGCTGTTCTTCCCGGACCCTTGGCACAAGAGCCGTCACCACAAGCGCCGGATCGTGCAAGCGTCCTTCGCCGAACTGGTGCGCTCCAAGCTCAAGGTTGGCGGCGTGTTGCACATGGCTACCGACTGGGAACCGTATGCTGAATACATGCTGGAAGTGATGAACGTCGCCCCGGGTTACCGCAACCTGGCTGAAGACGGCAAGTGCGTGCCACGTCCGCCTGAGCGCCCGGTGACCAAGTTCGAACGCCGCGGCGAACGTCTTGGGCACGGCGTGTGGGATTTGAAGTTCGAAAAACTGGCTTAAGCGGTTTTTCAATCACCGGCCCCACCCTGCTTTGGGGTCGGTGAAGTTCGTACGAAATCTGTGGGAGCGGGCTTGCTCGCGATGGCATCACAGCGGTGAATCAGATGCACCGCGTAGCCTGTATCGCGAGCAAGCCCGCTCCCACACGATATCCTGGGTGTTCTTCAGCGCCGATCCGCCACCACCCCGATCAATACCAGCACCACCAACAGCACCGGTGCCAGGCTGTAGTTGTTGAACTGGCTCAACCCGCGTTCGACCCAGGGCGTGGCGTAGATCAGGGCCGCACCGCTGCCGATCAGGCAAAGCAGGGCCATCAGCGGCACGCGCAGGGCGCCCGCAATGCTGCCCAGACGTTGTTCGACCCAGCCCTTGAAGTCGGCACCGAACAGCACCAGTACACAGCCAATCAAGGCCAGAGCGATCTCCGAGAGGTGACTGCGGCTCCAGCGCGATACGTTGGCAAGCAGGTCGAGTACCAAGTCCATTCGATTTCCTTAGGTCAAAAAGTGCTGCAACAGGTCATTGAGAAACAGCTGGCCCCGGGCAGTTGCCGCCAGGCGTGACGGTTCGACCTGCAATAAGCCACTTTGTTCGGCTGCTTTGCGTCCAGTGCTCAAGCTGTCCAGTGGTAACCCCGTGCGCTGAGGGTAGAGCGCCGAGTCAACGCCGTCGGTCAGGCGCAAGGCGTTCATTAGAAACTCAAATGGCAGCTCTTCTGCTGTAAGAGCTTTCTCTCCTGCTTGAAAGGATTTCGCTGGATTCAGGTAGTCCTTTGGCAGACGAGTTTTCCAGGTGCGCACGATACGGCCATCAGGATGGCTCAGTTTGCCGTGGGCGCCAGCGCCGATGCCGATAAAGTCGCCGAAACTCCAGTAATTGAGATTGTGCCGCGCCGGCCGGCCGGGCTGGGCGTAGGCCGACACTTCGTACTGGGTGTAGCCGTGCTCGGCGAGCAGCGCTTGACCGGCTTCCTGAATGTCCCACAGGGTGTCGTCTTCCGGCAGCACGGGGGGCTGGTTCCAGAACACCGTGTTGGGCTCCAGGGTCAGCTGATACCACGACAGATGCGTCGGCTTGAGCGCAATAGCCTGGCGCAGGTCGCTCAGGGCGTCCTCCAGGGACTGATCGGGCAAGCCGTGCATCAGGTCCAGGTTGAAGTTGTCAAAGCCCGCCAGTCGCGCCATTGAGGCTGCACGCACAGCTTCATCGCCGTTGTGGATGCGACCCAGGGCCTGCAGCTTCTCTTGCTGGAAGCTCTGGATACCGATCGACAGGCGATTGATGCCCAGCTTGCGGTAAGCCACGAACTTTTCCTGCTCGAATGTGCCCGGGTTGGCTTCCAGGGTGATTTCGATATCACTGGCAAACGGGATGCGCGCTTCAACGCCTTTTAGCAGGCGCCCCAGAGCGTGTGCGCTGAACAGGCTCGGTGTGCCGCCGCCGAAGAAGATCGAGCTGAGCTCGCGACCATAAACAGCGTGCAGGTCCTGATCGAGGTCGGCCAGCAGCGCGTCGACGTATTCGTCTTCGGGCAGCACCGGGCTGGCGGTGTGGGAGTTGAAGTCGCAATACGGGCATTTGCGCACGCACCACGGAATATGGATATACAGCGACAGAGGGGGCAATTGGCTCAGCGGCGCGCGCGGCGCCTGCTGGGTAAAGCCAGCCGCGCCCAGATAGAGCGGCTGTGGAGGTGTGTCGTGGGTCATTTCAGGCCCAAACGCTGACGCAGCAAAACCATGGCGCGCGCACGGTGGCTCAGCTGGTTTTTCTCCGTGGGGCTGAGTTCGGCGCTGGAGCAGTTGCGCTCCGGTACCCAGAACAGCGGGTCATAGCCGAAACCGTGTTCGCCGCTGGCTGCAGGCAGGATGCGCCCGTGCCACAGGCCTTCACAGATGATCGGCAGCGGGTCGTCGGCGTGGCGTACCAGTGCCAGCACGCAGACAAACTGTGCACCGCGCTCTGCCTCGGGCACGTCTTTGAGGGCGTCGAGCAGCTTGGCGTTGTTGGCCGCGTCGCCTTTGCCGTCTGCATAACGTGCCGAATAAATGCCCGGCGCGCCGCCGAGAAAGTCCACGGCCAGCCCCGAGTCGTCGGCCAGTGCCGGCAAGCCCGAGAGGCGTGCGGCATTGCGGGCTTTAAGAATTGCGTTCTCAACAAACGACAAGCCGGTTTCTTCCGGCTCAACGCTGCTGAATTCTCCAATCGAGCGCAACTGCACCGACTCGCCGAGCATGGCCTGAAGTTCTTTGAGTTTGCCGGCGTTGTGGCTAGCCAGTACCAGTTGCGTGAGGTTCATCATTCGATTGGAGCGACCATTTGAGAAAATTGGATGGTTTCAGAGGTAGCGCCGCCTGCCTTCACATCCACTTTGAAGGTGAAGGTCTGCGGCCCGGCCACCGGGAACTGGGCCAGATAATTGATTTCGCCGTTCTTGCCCACCTGACGGAAGGTCAAGGGTATCGGCTTGGCATCGCCCGTCCGGACCGTGCCTTGAACGTTGGCGGCAATGTTCTTGCCGCCCTTGTTCAGGGTGATGTTGAGCACCGCATTGGTTTTGCTGCGGGTGACTTCAAATTCGTTGGCGATTTCCGGCGTCAGGAAAGTCGACGGGAACGCGTTGTAATACACCGTTGTGTCGCCAAACGTCTGTTGACGCTGGGCAGATGTGCCGTCACCGGCAAAAGCCTGCATGCCAAAACACATCGAAAGCAGTAGTAATCCAATACGACCCATTGTCACTCTCCTTAGAACTTGCTGGTTTAGACCGCGACCTGATGATCCTGAAGGCCGGGACTGCTGACACGATAAATGCCAATCTCGCCCAACAGGTTAGGCCATATCTTGCTCGCCCACCCGTGTCGGTGTTGTTGATCTACGGCAAGGCGGTTGATCACTTGTGCTTCGCGCTCGCGGCACAGCGCCTCGAAGTCTTCGAAAGTACAGAAGTGAATGTTCGGCGTGTTGTACCAGGTGTAAGGCAGGAATTCGGAGACCGGCATCCGCCCCTTGCTGGCCAGGTACCAGCGGCAACGCCAGTGGCCGAAGTTCGGAAAGGTGATGATGCACTGGCGACCGACGCGCAGCATTTCATCGAGGATCCGGTCGGGGTAGTGCACGGCTTGCAGCGCCTGGGTCATGACCACGATATCAAAGCTGTTGCTGGCGAAGTTGCCCAGGCCCTTGTCGAGGTCTTGCTCGATGACGTTGATGCCCTTGGCCACACATTCGGCAATGTTGTCCGGGTCGTTTTCCAGGCCGTAACCGGTGACTTGCTTGTTGTCGCGCAGCCAGCTCAGCAGTTCGCCATCACCACAACCAAGGTCGAGCACGCGGCTGCCGGCGGGGATCCAGTCTTGGATGATTTCCAGGTCGGCTCTCATGGCGTTCTCACAGTTCTATGCGGTTCATGTAATTGCTGAAGGCTTGCAGGTAGCGCGGAATCGGGATCAGAAAGGCGTCATGGCCTTGCGGAGCGTCGATTTCCAGGTAGCAGACGTCTTTTTTCGCGGCCATCAATGCATCCACCAGCTCCCGCGAGCGGGCCGGCGAGAAGCGCCAGTCGGTGGTGAACGACATCACGCAGAAGCGTGCCTTGGCCCCGGCAAAGGTTTTGGCCAGGTCGTCGTCAAAGTTGGCCGCCGGGTCGAAGTAGTCCAGCGCCTTGGTCATCAACAGGTAAGTGTTGGCGTCGAAACGCCCGGAGAACTCTTCGCCCTGATAACGCAGGTAGCTCTCGACCTGGAACTCGACGCTGTGGAAGTCGTAGTTGAGGTTTTCGTTCTTCAGGCCACGGCCGAATTTTTCGCCCATCGAGTCATCGGACAGGTAGGTGATATGCCCGACCATGCGTGCCAGCATCAGGCCGCGCTTGGGAATCACGCCTTTTTCCTGGAACGAACCGCCGTGGAACTCGGGGTCGGTAAGGATGGCCTGACGAGCGACTTCGTTGAACGCGATATTTTGCGCGGACAATTTGGGCGCCGAGGCAATCGCCAGGCAATGGCGCAGGCGATCAGGGTAACTGATGCTCCACTGCAGCGCCTGCATGCCACCCAGGCTGCCGCCGATCACGGCGGCCCATTGGCTGATGCCCAGCCGGTCCGCCAGGCGAGCCTGACTGTGGACCCAATCTTCAACGGTCAACACCGGGAACTCGGCGCCAAACGGCCGGCCGGTTTCAGGGTTCATGCTGCTTGGGCCGGTAGAACCGTTGCAGCCGCCCAGGTTGTTGAGGCTGACGACGAAGAACTTGTTGGTGTCGATTGGCTTGCCGGGACCGATGCAACTGTCCCACCAGCCGGGCTTGCGATCATCGGCGCTGTGGTAGCCCGCCGCGTGATGGTGCCCTGACAGTGCGTGACAGATGAGTACGGCGTTGCTGGCCGAGGCATTGAGCTGGCCGTAGGTTTCGTAGATCAGATCATAGGCAGGCAGTGAGCGACCGCAGGCTAGCGCCAGGGGCTCGTTGAAGTGCGCTGTTTGCGGCACGACCAGACCAACGGAATCGGGGGGAAAGGCAGCTGGCATCGACCCTGCTCTCATTTAAATGAGGCGTAAGTCTAATGAGCGGGGGGCGTAGCAGCAAGCAATGGTCTGGGCTGATTTTATGACCTGTAGCCAAACTCTGTGGGAGCGGGCTTGCTCGCGATTGCATCACCGCAGTTTGTCGACCGAGCGCGGTGCCAGTATCGCGAGCAAGCCCGCTCCCACAGGTTCAGGGCCTGGCCAGCCCCGGCAAGTCCGGCAGTTTTTTGGGTGCATGCAAGCGCACGCGTTTCTGCCGGTTAAGCTCGCCGCTCACCAGGCTGACCTGACTTTTGGCTATGCCGAACGCCTTGGCCAGAAAGGCCATCAGGTGGGCGTTGGCCTTGCCCTCTACCGGTGGGGCGGTGAGACGGATTTTCAGGCGGTCACCGTGCAGGCCGGCGAACTCGTCGCTGCTGGCCTTGGGTTGCAGGTGACAGTCGAGAATCAGGTCCTCGCCGTCCCAACGGTAGTAGCTCATCAGATCAGGCCGAACAAGATGACCGGCATGCCGACGTACATGGCCAATGGCGGGATCACGAAGCTCTGGATCAGCTGGATCACCATAAACGCCAGGATGGGCGAGATATCCAGGCCGCCCATGCTTGGCAGGAAGCGGCGGAACGGGGCCAGGGCAGGTTCGGTGATCTGGTTGACCAGTTCAGCGCCAGGGCTGGTGCTGCCGGGTGCCACCCACGACAGGATCACGCTGATGATCATGGCGAAGAAGAACACTTTCAAAAACAGCGCAGTCACGCCAATGATCGCCCAGAGCAGCAGGCCAAAGACGTTGAACGACATGTAGCTGAGCGTCAGGACCACGGCGAAGATCACCATCTGCACGATGATCGCCAGTACCAGCGATGACATGTCCAGGCCGAACAGGCTCGGGATCACCCGGCGCAGCGGCTTGAGCAGCGGCTGGGTGGCCTTGACGATGAACTGGCACAGCGGGTTGTAGAAGTTCGCCCGCACCAGTTGCAGGATAAACCGCAGCAGTACGATCAGCAGGTAGAGGCTACCCAGGGTTTGAATCACGAAAATGGCAGCGCCATTAAGTCCGGACATCATGTGCTCCTTTATTGACCCAGTTGTTCGGCCATTTCGGCCGAGCGGTGCGCGGCGGCACTCAATGCTTTTTCGACCGTGGCGGCAAAGCCGTCGGCCTGGAATGACTTGATCGCTGCTTCAGTAGTACCGGCAGGCGAGGTCACGCGGCGGCGCAGCTCGGCAGCATCGACATCGCTGGCCACGGCCATGTGCGCGGCACCCAGTGCAGTCTGCTCGGCAAGCTGCTTGGCCACGTCACGGGGCAGGCCGAGCTTGACGCCGGCATCGGTCATGGCTTCGATCAACAGGAAGAAGTACGCCGGGCCGCTGCCGGACACGGCAGTCACGGCATCGATCTGCGCTTCGCTGTCCACCCACACCACAATGCCCACGGCACTTAGCAGTTGTTCAGCTTGCTGGCGTTGCTCGGCGGTAACATCGGCGGTGGCAAACAGGCCACTTACGCCCTTGCCCAGCAGGGCCGGGGTGTTGGGCATGCAGCGTACCAGCGGCTGGTTGCCCAGCCAGTCAAGCAGGCTGGCGCAGGTAATGCCGGCGGCAATGGATACCAGCAATTGATGGGGCTTGAGGTGCGGGCGCAGGTCCTGGCACACGGCTTTCATGGCCTGTGGCTTGACCGCGATCACGATCACATCGGCGTCCTGAATGGCTTGCGCGTTATCGGCAAACAGTTCGATGCCATGCTCGGCGGCCACTTTGGCCCGCGTCTCGGCACCCGGATCGCTGGCGCGGATCTGTGCTGCATCCAGGCCTTTGGCCAACAGGCCGCCGATCAAGCTGGAAGCCATGTTGCCGGCGCCGATAAAGGCAATACGCATTTTGCTCATAACCGATCCTTATAAAAAATGAGACAGGCCGTTTCAGGCCTGGCCGTAGTCGCGGGCGCCAAATAATGCAGTGCCGATGCGTACCCAGGTGGCGCCTTGGGCAATCGCAGACTCCAGGTCATGGCTCATGCCCATTGAAAGCGTATCAAGGCCCATGTTCAGGCTTTCTTGCAATGTGCGTACTGTCGCAAAGGCTGCGTCCTGCTCGGCGCGGTCCTCCGTGGGCTCGGGTATCGCCATCAGGCCGCGCAGTTTCAAGCGTGGCAGGGCGCTGATGGCGGCCGCCAGCGCAGGAAGGTCTGCCGGGGTACAGCCCGACTTGCTGGCCTCACCGCTGACATTGACCTGAATGCAGATATTGAGCGGCGGCAGGTTTGCCGGGCGCTGTTCAGACAGGCGCTGGGCAATTTTGAGCCGGTCAACGGAATGCACCCACGCAAAATGCTCGGCGATGTCGCGCGTCTTGTTCGATTGAATGGGGCCGATGAAGTGCCAACACAAGGGCAGGTCGGCTAATTCGAGCTGTTTGGCGCGGGCTTCCTGCAGGTAGTTTTCGCCAAAGTCGCGAATGCCCGCGGCATGGGCTTCACGCAGCGCGCCAGCAGGTTTGGTCTTGCTGACAGCGAGTAGATGAATGCTCGTTACATCACGTTGCACAGCCAGTGCGGCTGCACGGATGCGCGCCTCAACCCGGGCAATGTTGCCTGCTATCGTGGACATTCGTGTAAGCCCGCTGTTGTGAAAGTCAGCGGCATTCTACTGGAATTGGGAGGGGGGATGGATATCGCTGACCTGGTTGGCATGCAGCCGCTGGAAGCGGCTGCATGATTTGCCTGCGCTTAGCGTTGCACAACCTGCAGCGCGCCTTTCTCTTTAGGCAGCACACGCTTGGCAACCACATAGTGGTTCTGCCAGTAAGGCTTTTGCAGCGTGTCGATAGTCACCGACTTGCCGCGACGCGGAGCGTGGATAAAGCGGTCGTTGCCCAGGTAGATGGCAACGTGGTTGACCTTGCGGCTCTTGATGTTGAAAAACAGCAAGTCGCCAGGCTTCAAGTCCTTGCGCTCGACCTTTTGGCCATGGCCGCTGGCCATTTCGCTGGAGGTGCGTGGCAAATCAACGGCGGCCACGTCATTAAAGGCGTATTTGACCAGCCCGCTGCAGTCGAACCCTTTACTTGGGCTGCTGCCGCCCCAACGATAAGGGGTGCCCAGCACGTTGACGGCGCGGCTCAGCACCGTGCTGCTCTGCTTGTTGGCGGCGGCCAGGGAAGCGGCCGCAATTTTGCCCGGGGCCTTGCGGTGGGCTTTACTGGAGGCAGGACGTGCTACGGTCTTGCTGGTAGAGGCAACATAAGGCGCACTCGCAGATGACTTTGCGGTGTAGCCGGTGAAGCCCGAAGGAAGGTGTTGCTCACGATTGGTGGCGTGGGCGGCCAGTGGCAATAATAGGCAAATGGTTAGCCATGTCTTGAATATAGGACGCATTCGGCAGGGCTCAATGGTTATAAACGCGAAACTTTATAACAGCTTTTTTGTCCTTTCTCAGGCCATTTGTCAGGTGGACTGTAGGGTCAATTTCCGTAACGATGATGGCAAATTGTCGCATGGCGAGGGTGCAGGTCAGGTAACACAAGGCTTTGCGCCAATTTCTGTAAGACACTTTTACCTTTTGCACGACAGTAAAAAAGTCACAAAAAACTTCACAATATTTTTCTATCAGCAGCAAAGAGGGCATTTATGAGCGGCTATCGAGACGATGTTCAGCGCGATACTCACAGCAAAGTGCTGGGCTATTTGCTGTGGATTTTTGGTTTCCTGGGCGCGCACCGCTTTTATTACGGCAAGCCGGTAACCGGGACGATCTGGTTTTTCACCCTGGGCTTGTTGGGTATTGGCTGGTTGATCGACTTGTTCCTGATCCCGAGCATGGACCGTGAAGCCGACTTGCGGTTTACCGCAGGTAATACTGACTACAGCGTGGCCTGGATTCTGCTGACGTTTCTGGGCGTCTTGGGCGTACATCGGATGTACATGGGCAAATGGATCACAGGGATCATTTACCTGTTCACCGGCGGTTTTTTCCTGATCGGCGTCCTGTATGACTTCTGGACTCTGAACGATCAGATTTCGATCAAGAACGCAGAGCGTCGTTAAGACACAAATCCTGCCTATGTGGGAGCGAGCCTGCTCGCGAATGATCTTCGCGAGCAGGCTCGCTCCCACGACTACAGGTTATTGGTAGCGCGTTAGCCTTCGTAACTGATCCGCCCATCTACCAGCGTGTAACGCACGGCACTCGGTAGGCAATGGCCGAGGAACGGGCAGTTGTCGCCTTTGGAGTGCCATTGTTCACCGACCAGGGTCGAGGCCGCCGTGTCAAACAGCACCAGGTCTGCCGCCGAACCCACTGCCAGCTTGCCGGCTGGCAGGCGCAAGGCGTCAGCCGGGCCAGCGCTCAGGCGGTTGAGCAGCGTCGGCAGGTCGAGCAAGCCGTCTTCCACCAATGTCATCGCCAGCGGCAGAAGCACTTCAACACTGCTCATGCCCGGTTCGGTCGCGCCGAATGGTGCCAGTTTGGCATCGCGTTCGTGGGGCTGGTGATGGCTGGAGATGGCTTGCACCACGCCCGACTTCACAGCTTCGCGCAGGCCGTCACGGTCGGCGCGGGTGCGCAGTGGCGGTTGCACATGGTAAACGCTGGAAAAATCCACCAGCGCTTCGTCAGTCAGAATCAACTGATACAAGGCTACATCCGCAGTGACTTTCAGGCCACGAGCCTGGGCCTGAGCGATCAGGGCCACGCCACGGGCGCTGGTCAGCTGGCTGAAGTGTGCGCGCACGCCACTTTGTTCAACCAGCAGCAGGTCGCGGGCCAGGGCTACGGTTTCGGCGGTTTCCGGAATGCCCGGCAAGCCTCGGAACGCAGCCATTGCACCGTCGTGGGCAATCCCGCCTTCGGCCAGATCACGATCCTGGGAGTGGAAGATCACCGTCAGGTCGAACGTGGCGGCGTACTCCAGTGCCCGGCACAGGGTGCGGGTGTTGCTGAAACTGTTGAGGCCGTTGCCAAATGCCACACAGCCCGCGTCGCGCAGGGCGATCAGTTCGGCCAGTTGCTCGCCGTCCAGGCCTTTGCTCAATGCACCGATCGGGAACACCTTGCAGTTACCGGCTTCGCGGGCGCGGTCAAGGATCAGCTCGGCAACGGCCGAGGTGTCCAGCACCGGCTTGGTGTGCGGTGGGCAGCACAGGCTGGTGACGCCACCGGCCGCAGCCGCGCGGGTCTCGCTGGCGATGGTGCCTTTGCGGCTGTAGCCCGGTTCACGCAGGGCAACGTTGAGGTCAACCAGCCCGGGGGCGGCCACCAGGCCTTTGGCTTCGATGGTTTGCGTCGGGGTGAAACCGGCTGGCGCTGCGCCAATGGCAACGATCTTGCCGGCCTCCAGGTGCAGGTCAGTCACTTGATCCAGCTGGCTGGTCGGATCAATTACACGGGCGCCGAGAATGCTGAGCTTCACTGGGCGTTCTCCTGTTCGAATTGGCGCTGGGCGGTTTGCCCGCTCATGGTCATGGACAACACCGCCATGCGCACGGCAATGCCGTAGGTCACCTGGTTGAGGATCACCGAGTGCGGGCCATCGGCCACCGCGGATTCAATCTCGACCCCCCGGTTGATCGGCCCCGGGTGCATCACGATGCAATCAGGCTTGGCCCCGGCCAGGCGGGCGGTGGTCAGGCCGAACAGGCGGTAGAACTCGCCTTCGCTCGGCAGCAGGCCACCGGACATGCGCTCGCGCTGCAGGCGCAGCATGATCACCACATCCACGTCTTTCAGGCCTTCGGTCATGTCGGTGTAGACCTTCACGCCGTACTGCTCGATGCCGATCGGCAACAGGGTCTTCGGCGCGATAACGCGAATGTCCTTACAACCCAGGGTCTTGAGGGCGATCATGTTCGAACGTGCCACCCGCGAGTGCAGGATGTCACCGACGATGGCCACCGACAGGTTTTCGAAGCCGCCCTTGTGCCGACGGATGGTCAGCATGTCGAGCATGCCCTGGGTCGGGTGGGCATGGCGGCCGTCGCCGCCGTTGATGATTGCCACCTGCGGGCACACGTGCTCGGCAATGAAGTGCGCGGCGCCGGAGTCACCGTGGCGCACCACAAACATGTCGGCGGCCATGGCTTCTAGGTTGCGCAGGGTGTCGAGCAGGGTTTCGCCCTTGCTCGCCGACGAGGTCGACACGTTCAGCGTGATCACGTCGGCCGACAGGCGCTGGGCGGCCATTTCAAAGGTGGTGCGGGTGCGGGTGGAGTTTTCGAAGAACACGTTGCACACGGTCTTGCCGCGCAACAACGGGACTTTTTTCACGGCTCGGGCGCCGACTTCAAGGAACGAGTCGGCGGTGTCGAGGATTTCTGTCAGCAGTTCACGGGGCAAACCGTCGAGCGACAGAAAGTGGCGCAGCTGGCCCTGATCATTGAGCTGCAGCGGGCGCTTGGCGTCTGTAGGCGTCATCGCAATGGTCTCTTAGAGGGCTAGGTCTTGAAGTTCGAGTGTCAGTGGCGCGGGGCCGGACAATTTTACCCGCTCGCTCGGCTTGAGCGACAAGGTCGCGCCCACCACATCCGGACGGATCGGCAGCTCGGCGGCGTCCAGGTCCAGCAGGCTGACTAGGGTCACGCTGGCCGGACGACCATAGTCGAACAGCTCGTTCAGCGCTGCGCGAATGGTCCGACCGCTCATCAGCACATCGTCGATCAGCACCAGGTGCTGGCCTTCAATTTCGAATGGCAATTCGGAAGGCCGCACTTGCGGGTGCAGGCCGTTCTGGCTGAAATCATCGCGGTAGAACGACACGTCCAGCGTGCCCAGCGGGGCGTCGCTGTTCAGCGCCTTGAGCAGCGCCTGGGCAACCCAGATGCCGCCGGTGCGGATACCGATGTAACGTGGTTCGGTGATACCGCGACGGGCCAGGTGGGCCTTGAGATCAAGGGCCATCTGGGAGATCAGTTCAGCGGGAACAGGCAGGATCATGGTGGCTCCTTAAAAGGCCCGCGCAGCAGAACGTGCGGCGGCGGGCGCAAACAATGAGGCGGGTCAATTGTACAAGCGCCGGGTCAGTCTTGAGAGTGCGCCGGGTTTTCGTCGAGCCAGCCTTGCAGCACCAGTTTGGCGGCGATGGCATCAACGGGGTTGTCGCGGTAGCTGCCGCGCTGGCCGCCCTGGGCCCGGCGCTCGCCCTTGGCCTCGAAGGTGGTCAGGCGTTCATCATGGGTAAAAACCGGCAAATTGAAGCGGCCATTCAGACGATTGGCAAATTTCTGCGCCCGGGCGCAGAAGTCGCTCGGGGTGCCGTCCATGTTCAGGGGCATGCCGACCACCATTGCGTCGGGCTGCCACTCCTTGATCAGCTTTTCGATTTCTTCCCACTTGGGGATGCCATTCTCGGCTTTCAGGTTGCACAGTTCGCGGGCCTGGCCAGTAATCATCTGGCCCACAGCCACGCCGATGGAGCGGGTGCCGTAGTCGAAGCCCAGCAGTAAACGAAGGCTGGCCATCAGCAATGGCCTGCTTGGGTGCTTAACAAATTGAGGTTCACTCCGAGGTGTTTGGCGGCTGCGTCGAGGCGCAGCTCGCTTGGGGTATCAAACAGGATATGAGCAGAATAGGGGCAGGTCAGCCAGGCGTTGTCGGCCAATTCGGCCTCCAGCTGGCCAGCATCCCAGCCGGCATAGCCCAGGCAGATCAGGCTGCGGTTCGGGCCGCGGCCGTCGGCAATGCTGAACAACACATCGGCAGAGGTACTCAGGGCCAGCCCGTCGTCGAGTTCGACTGTAGCGTCAAAGTTCATGCTGGCCGGATGCAGGACAAAGCCACGGTCGATCATGACAGGCCCGCCACCGAAGACCGGCACGTGCTGGCACAGGGGTGAAGAAAGTTTTTCCGGGCGCAACTGCTCAAGAACATCCGCCAGGTTCAGTTCCAGCGGACGGTTGATCATCAACCCCATGGCACCATTGGCCGTGTGCTCGACGATGTAGGTCAAGGAGTGGGCAAAGTTCGGGTCGGCCATATGGGGCATGGCGATCAGGAATTGATGCTTGAGGTAAGTCGGCGCGTGTTTTTTCATGAGTCTTAGTGTGGCGCTGGCAGCGTGAACTGACAAGTTTGCAGCTCAAGATTCCTGGGTCTTTGTGGGAGCGGGCTTGCTCGCGATACAGGCGGCGCGGTTTAACGTTAAAACGCAGCGATCCAATCGCGAGCAAGCCCGCTCCCACAGTGCTTCAGTTGCTGGACAGGCGGTCGCCTTCGGCGAATTTCCAGGTGCGGATGATCTCCAGCCGGTCGATGTCCGCCAGATCACCGGTAAAGGGGGCAAAAGGTGCCGCCAGGCGCACGATGCGTTGTGCCGCCTGGTCCAGCAGCGGCTGGCCCGACGATTCAAGCACCAGCACTTCATGCAGCGAACCGTCGCGGTTGATCGACACCAGCAGGCGCAGTTTGCCGTAGATCTTTTCCCGGCGTGCCTGCTCGGGGTAGTTGAGGTTGCCGATGCGTTCAATCTTCTTGCGCCAGTCTTCTTTATACCAGGCGCCCTTGTCGCGCATGGTCGAAGCCGCGCTCATGCGGTAGATCTTCGGGCGCTTGGCGTACAGCTGCTGCTCGTTGGCCAGTTCGGCTTCGAGGCTGGAAATCTCGCTGGACAGCTGGGAACTGTCGAACGTTGGAATGCTGGCCTTGGGTGCCGCTTCGGTCTTGACCTTCTGCGGCTGGCTCGGGGCTTTTTTTGCCGTGGGCGCCACGGTAGTCACGGCGGCCTTGGGTGCGGCCTGGGTCTGTTCGGGTTTGGCGGCAGGCGGCGGGGTGACCTTCTTGACGCTGTTGTCCTGGAAAGGGGCGATTTCCGTCGTCTTGGGCACGGCTTTCTTGTCCAGCGTGCCGCTGCCCTGCTGGTTGTCCTGGGCTAAAAAGTCGGCTTTTTCCGGCGCTTTTTCGCTTTTGAACGTGGACAGGGTGATTTCCAGGGTTTTGCTGATCTGTTTGGGCGCTTCCATGTTGAACCCCACGCCGACGATCACTGCAATATGCAGCAGTGCCGCGACAAACAGGGTAAATCCGAGGCGATCGGCCGCACGCACGCCTTTATGGCCGAGTTCGGGGGGCAGGTCGTTGGGAGGTGTCATGGCAAAAAGACCAACATCGCGGGTTTCACGGGGTGCCCATGATAGCGCAATGTTGGTCTTTTATAGGGCTTGCAGATCAGCGTGCAGCGAGCTTGCGCTCTATCGCATCCATCAACAGGGCGCCGATATTGGTGCCGAACGCATTATCGATCTCGCGGATGCAGGTCGGGCTGGTAACGTTGATTTCAGTCAGGTGCTCACCGATTACGTCCAGACCTACAAATAGCAGACCCTTTTCACGCAGCGTCGGGCCGACCTGAGCTGCAATCCAGCGGTCCTTTTCGCTCAACGGGCGGGCTTCGCCACGACCGCCTGCGGCGAGGTTGCCGCGGGTCTCACCTTGCGCCGGAATACGCGCCAGGCAGTAATCTACCGGCTCGCCGTCAATCATCAGGATGCGTTTGTCGCCATCCTTGATCGCCGGCAAATAGCCCTGCGCCATGATCTGCTGAGTGCCGTTGTTGGTCAGGGTTTCGAGAATCACCGACAGGTTCGGGTCGCCCACTCGGTGGCGGAAAATCGAGGTGCCGCCCATGCCGTCCAGCGGTTTGAGGATCACGTCACCGTGCAAGGCAGCAAATTCACGCAGCACGTCGGCGCGGCGGCTGACCACGGTTGGCGGCGTGCATTGGGTGAACTGGGTGGCGAACAGTTTTTCGTTACAGTCGCGCAGGCTCTGCGGTTTGTTGACGATCAGTACGCCATCGCGCTCGGCCTGTTCCAGCAGGTAGGTGGAGTACACAAACTCCATGTCGAAGGGCGGGTCCTTGCGCATCAGGATCACGTCCAGATCGCTCAGGGCCGTGTCGGTCTCGGCGTCCAGCTCAAACCACTTTTGCGGGTTGGCGAACACCTTCAGCGGCTTCATGCGGGCCCGGGCCTTGCCTTCATTCAGGTAAAGGTCTTGCTGCTCCATGTAGAACAGGGTCCAGCCACGGTCCTGGGCTGCCAGCAACATGGCCAGCGAGCTGTCCTTTTTATAGGAGATGCCCGCAATGGGGTCCATGACAATCCCGACTCGAACGCTCATGGCAAATTCCTCAAATAAATAGTGGGCGCAAAGGCTTTGAAAAGTGGCGCCAGAGTGGCGCTGAGTGTGGCCCCGGTCAAGGAAAAACCGCCTGCTCCAGTCAGCCCGCAGCCCTTCGATAGATTGAAGGTCGTGACTGTGCTAAAAAGGCTCGCACAGTGCTTGCAGCCCTTGTCCATCAAGGAGTTGGGGTTTCAGGCCGTACAGTTGTAACAAAACGGGTCGCCTTGGCGATGGTAGAGCAGATATGGAAAAGCATTCCAGCGCCTTGAAGGTGATGGTGATCGACGATTCGAAAACCATTCGCCGCACCGCCGAAACACTCTTGAAAAACGTGGGCTGCGAGGTGATTACCGCCATCGATGGCTTTGATGCGCTGGCCAAGATTGTCGACCACCACCCGCACATTATCTTTGTCGACATCATGATGCCGCGCCTGGATGGCTATCAGACCTGCGCCCTGATCAAGAGCAACCGGGCTTTCAAGTCGATCCCGGTGATCATGTTGTCGTCCAAGGACGGTCTGTTCGACAAGGCCAAGGGGCGGATTGTTGGCTCTGATCAATTTTTGACCAAGCCCTTCAGTCGCGACGAACTGCTGAGCGCAATCAAGGCACATGTGCCAGCCTTCACTATCACCCAAAGTGCCCAATAACACCGGCCAGCCGGCCAACCACCTGATAAATGGGGAACACCATGGCTCGCATTCTGATCGTCGATGATTCGCCGACTGAAATGTACAAATTGACCGGCATGCTCGAAAAGCACGGCCATGTAGTGCTCAAGGCCGAAAACGGCGCAGACGGTGTTGCCCTGGCGCGTCAGGAAAAGCCCGATGTGGTCTTGATGGACATTGTGATGCCGGGCCTCAACGGCTTTCAGGCGACGCGTCAGCTCACAAAAGATCCGGAAACCGGCAACATCCCGGTGATCGTCGTGACGACCAAGGATCAGGAAACCGACATGGTCTGGGCCCAGCGCCAGGGTGCCAAGGGCTACCTGACCAAACCGGTGGATGAAGAGCAACTGATCCTCAAGGTGAAACAAATCCTGGAAGAAAACCCTCCTAAATGACGGTCATCCTATGCCCGGCGCACTGACAGCCTTCGAACTGCTGCTTGAGATCGACCAGCGTTGTCGCTCGCTGGCGGCGGGTCTGGCGCCTGCACAGGCGCAGCTCGACACCTGGAGCGGTATTGGTTTTCGCATCGGCGAGCATTGTTTTGTGGCGCCGATGGGCGAAATTGCCGAGATCCTGCATGAACCACGGTTCACCCTGCTGCCCGGGGTAAAACCCTGGGTCAAGGGCGTGGCCAATTTGCGTGGGCAACTGCTGCCGATCATGGATTTGTGCGGTTTTTTCGGGGTCGAGCTGTCACCCTTGCGTAAACAGCGCCGTGTATTGGTGCTGGAATACAAAGACGTGTTTGTCGGCTTGCAGGTCGATGAAGTGCAGGGCATGCAGCACTTCGCCCATGCCGACCTCAATACGGATACGCAAACCTTGCCCCACCCGGTATTTGCACCTTATGTGCAAGGGCACTTTGCCGCTGAGCACCTGTGGTGGGTGTTCAGCCCGTTTGCCCTGGCCCGGGCGCCACAGTTCTGGGCGGTGGCCGTATGAGCAGGCTTTCAGCTTTAAAACGGGATTTCGGGACCTGATCGATGACCACAGCCAATACCGCTAAACCACTGGAAGGGTCGCGCAGTCGTTCGCAGATCATCGTGCTTTTTATCGCCCTGATCGTGTTCATCATGCTGTTATTCGCCAACTTTGCTTACCTCAATACCCAGTCCAACTACGACAAGCAGTACATCAGCCACGCAGGTGAGTTGCGGGTGCTGTCCCAGCGTATCGCCAAAAACGCCACCGAGGCCGCTGCCGGCAAAGCCGCCGCATTCAAGTTGCTGATTGATGCGCGCAATGATTTCAGCCAGCGCTGGGGTTATCTGAGAAAAGGCGACCCGGCCACCGGCCTGCCTCCTGCTCCTGCAGCCGTACATAAAGAAATGCAGGCGGTGCAACGTGACTGGGAGCTGCTGCTCAACAACGTCAACGCCATTCTGGCCAGCGAACAAACCGTGCTGTCGCTGCATCAGGTGGCTGCAACCCTGGCCGAGACCGTGCCGCAGTTGCAGGTTGAATACGAAAAAGTCGTCGAAATCCTTTTGCAGCGAGGCGCCCCTGCCAGCCAGGTAGCCCTGGCCCAGCGCCAGTCCTTGTTGGCCGAGCGTATTCTGGGTGCGGTCAATACCGTGCTGGCCGGTGACGAAAACGCTGCCCAGGCCGCCGGTGCCTTTGGCCGTGATGCCAACCGCTTCGGGCTGGTGCTCAACGGCATGCTCGAAGGCAATGAAGGGATGAGAATTACCCAGGTTGAAGACAAGGATGCCCGCGCCCGCTTGCAGGAGATTTCCGAGCTGTTCCAGTTTGTGTCCGGTACGGTGGATGAAATCCTTGAAACCTCGCCGCAACTGTTCCATGTGCGCGAAGCGGCAAACAACATTTTCAGCCTGTCGCAAACCCTCCTCGATGAAGCCTCGACCCTGGCCAATGGTTTTGAAAACCTCGCCAGCGGGCGCTCGCTGGATATCATCGGCGGTTATGTTCTGGGCTTGCTGGCACTGGCATCGATTATCTTGATCGGCCTGGTGATGGTGCGCGAAACCAATCGCCAATTGCGCGAGACGGCGGAAAAGAACGAGCGAAACCAGAACGCGATCATGCGCTTGCTTGACGAGATTGCCGATCTGGCGGACGGCGACCTGACGGTGACCGCCTCGGTGACCGAAGATTTCACCGGTGCCATCGCCGACTCGATCAATTACTCCATCGACCAGCTGCGTGAACTGGTGGCCACCATCAACCTGACAGCAGGCCAGGTGGCGGCAGCGGTACAGGAAACCCAGGCCACCGCCATGCAGCTTGCCGAAGCTTCCGAGCATCAGGCCCAGCAGATTGCCGAGGCCTCCGGGGCGATCCAGGAAATGGCCCATTCGATCGACGAGGTATCGGCCAACGCTTCCGAATCTTCGGCGGTTGCCGAGCGTTCCGTAGCGATTGCCAACAAGGGCAATGAAGTGGTTCATAACACCATTCGCGGCATGGACAATATTCGCGATCAGATCCAGGACACCGCCAAGCGAATCAAGCGCCTTGGCGAGTCTTCACAGGAAATCGGCGATATCGTCAGCCTGATTGATGATATTGCCGATCAGACCAATATTTTGGCGCTCAATGCGGCCATTCAGGCCTCGATGGCCGGTGATGCCGGGCGCGGCTTTGCCGTGGTGGCCGACGAAGTGCAGCGCCTGGCCGAGCGCTCATCGGCGGCGACGCGGCAAATCGAAACCCTGGTGCGGGCCATTCAGGCCGATACCAACGAGGCCGTGATTTCGATGGAGCAAACCACTACCGAAGTGGTGCGCGGTGCCCGTCTGGCCCATGACGCTGGCGTGGCGCTGGAAGAGATCGAAGGGGTGTCGCAAAACCTGGCAGACCTGATTCAAAGTATCTCCAATGCCGCACAAAAGCAGACCACTTCGGCGGCGCAGATTTCCCTGACCATGAGTGTCATTCAGCAAATCACCAATCAGACCTCGTCCGGCTCCACGGCGACCGCCGAAAGCATCGGCAATCTGGCCAAAATGGCCAGCCAGCTGCGGCGCTCGGTGTCCGGTTTTACTTTGCCTGCTCCGTCCAAAGACCATGAGCCACAGTAATGCGCTGCAATTCTGACTGGAGTCGTTATGGTTGACCGGCACGACTATGTGGCCCTTGAATGGGTCAAAGGCGAAATTGCCCATACCCTGAAACAGGCCCGAGTGGCGCTGGACGCCTATGCCCAGCGGCCAGCCGCCGACGTGCTGGAACAGTGCCTGGATTGCATTCATCAGGTGCATGGCAGTTTGCTGATGGTGGAATTCTATGGCGCGGCTTTGCTGGCCGAAGAGATGGAGCAACTGGTGATTGCCCTGCAGGAGGGCCGCGTCAGCCAGCTCGATGAAGCCCTGCGCCTGCTGCAGCAAGCGTTCAGCCAATTGCCGTTGTATCTGGACCGCGTCCACAGTGCCCGGCGCGACTGGCCCCTGGTGGTGTTGCCGTTGCTCAACGATTTGCGCAGCGCCCGTGGCCAGGCCCTGCTCTCGGAAACCAGCCTGTTCAGCCCGCCCTTGCAGGTGTTGCCCGCCCTGGATGAGGCCGCCCTGGCCCGGCTGGCACCTGCTGACTTGCCGAGCCAGCTGCGCGTGATGCGCCACACCCTGCAGGCCGCGTTCCTGGCTTTGCGCCGCGGTGAAGCGGTGCAGGCCAACCTGGAAAAAATGGCCGCGGTGTTCGCGCAACTGCAAGGCATTTGCCAGGGAGCACCGCTCAACGCCTTGTGGAAAATTGCCGCTGCACTGGTCGACGGCATGCTTAAAGGTCGGGTGCCCAACAGCCCGGCCCTGCGCAGCCTGCTGAAAAAATCCGACAAGGAACTCAAGCGCCTGCTGGCACAGGGCATCGAGGCCATCAACCATCCTGCCCCCGAAGACCTGCTGACCAGCCTGCTGTTTTAT
This sequence comes from Pseudomonas sp. WS 5051, assembly GCF_012985715.1. Classification (NCBI taxonomy): domain Bacteria; kingdom Pseudomonadati; phylum Pseudomonadota; class Gammaproteobacteria; order Pseudomonadales; family Pseudomonadaceae; genus Pseudomonas; species Pseudomonas sp. WS 5051. Next base: position 132,836 of record NZ_JAAQWV010000003.1, on the reverse strand, counting down.
ATTGCCAAGGCCGAGCATCCGACCACGAAAATGCTCGCGCTGAAAAACCACTACGAACTGGATCAGGCCATGCCCGATGCGGCGATGGTCGACGAGGAGCGGGCGCGGTTGGCCGGCCCTGACCGGGATGCCATGCGCTCGGTGGTGGCGGCGTTGTGCGAAGAACTGGTGCGGGTCAAGGAACGCCTCGACCTGTTTGTGCGCAGTGATCGCCTGCATGTCTCGGAACTGAGCAGCCTGATGGCGCCACTGCGTCAGATCGCTGACACCCTGGCCGTACTGGGGTTCGGGCAACCGCGTAAAGTCATCATTGATCAACTGGCGGTGTTGCAAAGCCTGGCCCAGGGCCAGCGCGAACCCACCGATGCGGTGTTGATGGATGTGGCTTCGGCCCTGCTTTATGTCGAGGCCACCCTGGCCGGTATGGTCGGCAGCGTCGAGCCCTCGCTGCGTGAAGAAAGCCGGTTGCCCACCACTGACCTGATGCAGATTCACCAGTTGGTGATCAAGGAAGCCCGCATCGGCCTTGAAGAAGTCAAAGACCTGATCGGCGATTATCTGGCGGCCGAGTACGACCGCCAGCACTTGCAGTCCGTGCCTGCGCTGTTGACGCAAATCCGCGGGGCGCTGGCGATGATTCCCCTGAATCGCGCGGCCAGTTTGCTGCAAGCCTGCAATGAATATTTGCGTGAGCGCGTGCTGCAAGGGTCTGATCACCCCGCGCACGAGCAACTTGATCACTTGGCCGATGCGTTGATCAGCATTGAGTATTACCTGGAACGCCTGGCCCAGGACCCTGGTGCTTCGAGCGAGCAGGTGCTGGATCGGGCCGAAAACAGCCTGGCTGCACTGGGTTACGCGCCGGCGACGCATCCCGTGCCATTGTCCGATGATAGGCCTGGCGGCCAAGAGCAATCGCTGATGCCGGACCTGCAGGCGCCTGGCCTGGCCGATGTACTGGCCAGCCCGCTGTCGGCGCTCAATCCTCCGGCGCAACACATGCCTGCCAGTTTGCTACCGCCACCCGTGGATGAAGCGCCGCTGGACGAAGAACTGCTGGAAGTCTTTCTCGAAGAAACGGACGAAGTCCTGATCAGCCTGCACGACAGCCTGCCGCAATGGGTCGCCAACCCGGCGGACAGTGTTGCGCTGGCCGAGTTGCGGCGCGGCTTCCATACCCTCAAGGGCAGCGGGCGCATGGTGCGTGCGCTGGTGCTGGCAGAGCTGGCGTGGGCGGTCGAAAACCTGCTCAACCGGGTGATTGAGCGTAGCGTGGCGCCGTCTGCGCAGATCTTCCAACTGCTTGAAGACGTTATGGCCATGCTGCCCGAACTGATTCAGGCCTTTGCCGAACAAAGCCAGCGTCAACGCGAAGACGTCGACCAACTGGCCGCACGCGCGCAGCACCTGGCCCAAGGCGAGCCGCAACCACTGTTGATTACCCAGGACGCCGGCAGTTTCGATCCACAGTTGCTGGATATCTTCCGTCAGGAAGCACAAGCCCACCTTGAGCGCCTTGACCGTTTTCTGAACCAGGCCCGTGCACACATGCCGCTGCAGGCCAGTGACGATTTGCAACTGGCCGTGCACACCCTCAAAGGCAGCGCACATATGGCAGGCGTGATGCCCATGGCTGAACTGGCCGCGCCGTTGGACCATCTGGTGCGTGAATACAAGGCGCACACGCTTGCCCTGGGGGAGGATGAAATCGACCTGCTGCTGGAAGCTGACACCCTGCTGCATGCGGGGCTCAAGCAACTGGATAGCGACCCGCTGGCCGAGATCCAGGGTGCGCGCTCACTGATCGAGCGCACCGAGCAACTGATCGCCAGCCGCCTGGATACCCTGCTCAATAGCCCTGCAAGCAGTTGGGTGGCCAGGCGTGACCCGCAGCGCATTGCCGAGTTTCTGGCCGAGAGCATGGACATTCTGTTCGATGCCCAGGAGCTGCTTAAAACCTGGCACCAGAACCCCCATGAACGCGATGGCCTGGACAGCCTGCTGGATCAGCTGACCACCCTGGGTGAGTCTGCCCACCTGCTGGACTTGCAGCCCATGGATGCGCTGTGCGAAGCCCTGCTTGACCTCTATGGCGCGGTCGAAGAAAGCAGCCTGGCACCCAGCGAGCGTTTTTTCGAAGCGGCCGATGATGCCCAGGAAGCCCTGATCAACATGCTCGACCAGTTGGCGGCAGGGCAGGAAATCACCCCGCAGCCGCAGTTGGTCCAGACCCTGCACGCGCTGCTGCACGAAGGGCTCGCGCCTGACGCCACAGGGCTGATTCGCGGTGATGGCGGGCGGGTTACCGAGCTGGGGGCCGCCACCAGGCAATTGGGTGGAGGCCAGGACGAGGACATCGATGATGAAATCGTCGAGATTTTTCTCGAAGAGGCGGTGGACATCCTCGAGAGTGCCGCGCAGGCCTTGCAGCGCTGGCTCAGTGCACCCGACAGCCTGGCGTCGCTGTCGTCCTTGCAGCGCGATTTGCACACCCTCAAGGGTGGGGCGCGCATGGCCGGTATTGAACCGATCGCTGAACTGGCCCATGAGCTTGAACACTTGTATGAAGGCTTGCTGGACCGGCGCCTGAGTGACAGTCCGGCACTGGCTCGCCTGCTGGAGCGCAGCCACGAGCAACTGGCGCTGATGCTTGAAAAATTGCTGCACAAGCAAACGTTGAGCGAGCCTTATGAACTGATCGAGGCCATTCGCGGCTTTCGTCTTTACAGTGCAGCCCTGCCTGATGCTGGCAGCGTTGCCCCGCAAGCGCCACCGAGCAATGAAGATCCGCAGTTACAGGAAATCTTCCTCGAAGAAGCCTTCGATATTCTCGAAAGCTCGGGTGCGGCCCTGGCGCGTTGGCAAGCCGAGCCGCAAAGCCACCTTGAAGTGGAAAACCTGCTGCGCGACCTGCATACCCTCAAGGGCGGGGCGCGGATGGTGGAGGTCGCCGCGATTGGCGATTTTTCCCATGAGCTTGAAACCCTTTTCGAGGATATTTCGGTAGGTGCCATCACGCCCAGTGATGGGCTCTTTGTGTTGCTGCAGCGTTGCCACGACCAGCTTGCGCAAATGCTTGACGCGCTGCGCAGTGGTCAGGCGCTGCCTTCGCCCCAGGTGCTGATCGAGAAAATCCGCCAGATTGAGCGTAACGCCCGGCCGACACCTGCCACCCCGGTCAAGCCCGAGCCTGCGCCTGCACCGGTGCCCGAAGGTGAGCGCACCGGGCTGGACACCCTCAAGGTTCCGGCCGAGCTGCTCGAAGACCTGGTTAACCTGGCGGGTGAAGCCTCGATCATTCGGGGGCGTGTGGAACAGCAGGTCAACGACGGTCAGGTCGCCCTCAACGAGATGCAGACCACCCTTGAGCGGATGCAGGATCAACTGCGGCGCCTCGACATCGAAACCCAGGGTCGCCTGCACAACCGCGCGCACACCGAAGCCGATGGCGTGGCCTACGACGAATTCGACCCGCTGGAAATGGACCGCCATTCCCTGCTGCAGCAGCTGTCCCGAGCCCTGTTCGAATCAGCTTCCGATCTGCTCGACCTCAAGGCGACCCTGACGGCCCGCTACCAGGACGCCCACGGGCTGCTGCAAAAACAGGCGCGGGTGAACACGCAATTGCAAGAGGGCCTGATGGGCACGCGCATGGTGCCGTTCGAGCGCGTATTGCCGCGCCTCAAGCGGGTGGTGCGCCAGGTTGCCAGCGAGCTGGGCAAGCAGGTTGAATTCAGCGTGATCAATGCCGAAGCCGAGATCGATCGCAACGTTCTGGAACGCATGGTTGCGCCCCTGGAGCATATGCTGCGCAATGCCGTCGACCATGGCCTGGAACCGGCCGACGTGCGCCATGCCAGCGGCAAGCCGGAGCAGGGGCTGATCAGCCTGGAACTGTCCTATGAAGGCGGCGACGTAGTATTCGACATGCACGACGATGGCGCGGGAGTGCCGCTGGAAGCCGTGCGCCGCAAAGCCATCCTGCGTGGCTTGCTGAACCCTGAAGCAAGCATCAGCGACCGTGAGGTGCTGCAGTTCATCCTGCAGCCCGGGTTTTCCACGGCCGAAAAAATCACCCAGATTTCCGGGCGTGGCGTCGGCATGGACGTGGTACATGAAGAGGTGCGCCAGTTGGGCGGCAGCATGACCATCGATTCGGTGGCGGGCCAGGGCGTGCATTTTCAGATTCGCCTGCCCTTCAGCGTGTCGCTCAACCGGGCCCTGATGGTGCAGTGCGCAGACGAACAATACGCCATTGCCCTCGACACCGTTGAAGGTGTGGTGCGCGTCATGCCCAACGAGCTGGAAGGCTACTACCAGCTCAACCCGCCGCTTTATCACTACGGTGGGCAAACCTACGAGCTGCGTTACCTGGGCGAGTTGCTGCAAACCGTGGGCAAACCCAAGCTGGTGGGCGAAAGCCATTCGCTGCCGGTGCTGCTGGTGCATTGCCAGGACCAGCGCGTGGCGTTGCAGGTGGATGCGCTGTTGGGTTCGCGGGAGATTGTGGTCAAGAGCCTCGGCCCGCAATTTACCGGGGTACAGGGCCTGTCGGGCGCGACCATTCTGGGGGACGGGCGGGTGGTGCTGATCCTCGACCTGCCGGCCTATATCCGTGCCCATCAGGCGCGTCAGCCGTTGCAGCGGGCGCAGCACGAGGCGGTGGGCGCCCTGGAATTCACCCCGGCCGTGCGCCCGCCGCTGGTACTGGTGGTGGACGACTCGGTCACCGTGCGCAAAGTCACCAGCCGCCTGCTGGAGCGCAACGGCATGAACGTCATCACGGCCAAGGACGGGGTCGACGCCATGAGCGTACTGGAAGAGCACACCCCTGACCTGATGCTGCTGGACATTGAAATGCCGCGCATGGACGGCTTCGAAGTGGCTACCCGCGTGCGTAACGACCCGCGCCTCAAGGACCTGCCGATCATCATGATCACTTCGCGCACCGGGCAAAAACACCAGAACCGGGCGATGGCCATTGGCGTCAACGACTACCTGGGCAAACCTTATCAAGAGTCCGTGCTGCTGGAGCGCATTGCCTACTGGAGCAACTTCCATGCTTGACCATCGCGTGGGCAGCTTGACCGGCTTGCTGCTGCCGCTAGCAGATCGCTATCTGTTGCTGCCCAATGTGGCCATTGCCGAGCTTATCGGCTGGCAGCGCGGCGAGCCCAGCAGCGACTCCCCGCCCTGGCACCTGCGCCAGATTACCTGGCGCGACCACCAACTGCCGTTGATCAGCTTTGAAGCGGCATGCGGCGGGCCACTGGTGATCGGTGAGCGGGCGCGGATCGTCATCCTCAACACGCTGGGTGGTGACCCGGATTTCAAATTCATGGCCATGGTGATTCAGGGCATCCCGCGCTCCTACAAGGTCGACAGCCAGTTGAGCTTTGTCGACGTGCCGCTGTGCCCGCTGGAGCGCGCGGCGGTACAGGTGGGCGATCATGTGGCGAAAATCCCGGACTTGCTGGCGCTGGAACGGTTGGTGCGGGGCAGCGCGGATTAAGCAGCACGTGTGGGAGCTGGCTTGCTCGCGAGCAGGCGATGCGCTCAGTCAGTTAAACCACGGTGCTGCTATCGCGAGCAAGCCCGCTCCCACAGCGGGGGTGCAGGTTGCCCTGCTCGACGAACGCCGCATTGCCCTTTAACCTCGCAACCCTGACCCTTATCTCATAACCAGGTGACACAGTCGCACTATCGGCTCTTGAGGATCTTGCACATGTATCACGGGGAAAAACTCAACGCCTGGACCCATCTGGTGGGTGCCGTGGCGGCAGCAATAGGCAGTATCTGGTTGTTGGTAATGGCCTGCCTGGACGGTAGCCCGCAGAAGATTGTCAGTGTGGCCATTTATGGTGTCACGCTGGTGCTGTTGTACAGCGTATCCACCGTGTACCACAGCGTGCGCGGGCGCTCCAAGGTGATCATGCAGAAGTTCGATCATCTCTCCATTTACCTGCTGATCGCCGGCAGTTACACGCCGTTTTGCCTGGTCACGCTGCACGGCCCCTGGGGCTGGTCGTTGTTTGGCATCGTGTGGGGAATGGCGGTGATCGGCATGCTGCAAGAGATCAAACCGCGCTCCGAAGCCCGCATCCTGTCCATCGTTATCTACGCGGTCATGGGCTGGATTGTACTGGTGGCCGTCAAGCCCTTGCTGGCAGCGCTGGGTACCGCAGGCTTTGTATGGCTGGCCACCGGCGGGGTGATGTACACCGTGGGGATCATCTTTTTTGCCCTCGACCACCGTCTGCGCCATGCCCACGGCATCTGGCACCTGTTTGTGATCGCCGGCAGCCTGCTGCACTTTGTGGCCATCGCCCATTATGTGATCTGACTCGGGGCTACTGAACCTCCTGCTTGGGCTTCTGGGTGTCGCTGCGGATCTGCGCGTGGCTGATCAGGGCGAAGATAAAACTGCCACCAATGATATTGCCGGCCAGGGTGGGGCCGGCAAAGATCAGCCAGAAGTCCTTCCAGGGCAACTCGCCAGCAAACACCAGATACGACACCTCGGCCGTACCGACCACGATATGGGTGAAGTCACCCAGGGCCATCAGGTAGGTGATGAGGATGATGATCCACATCTTGGCGCTTTCCATGGACGGGATCATCCACACCATGGTGGCAATCATCCAGCCCGAGATAATGCCTTTGGCGAACATCTGGCTGGCGTCGTTTTCCATGACCTTGCGGCCGATTTCCAGAAAGGCCTTGTCGGTCTGCGTGTCGAAAATCGGCAAATGCAGCATCACATAGGCCACCAGCAGGGTGCCCATCAGGTTGCCCACCAGCACCACCGCCCACAGCCGCAGCAGCCGCCCGAAATTGTTGAGTGTGGGTTTGCTCATGATCGGCAGAACGGCAGTCAGGGTGTTTTCGGTGAACAGTTGCTGGCGAGAGAGAATGACCGCCAGAAAACCTGCGCAATAACCGAAGCTGGCGATGACCTTGAACCCGTCGCCGTCGGGCAGGCGTGAGTTGAGCAGGCCCATGGCCATAAGGGACAGGCCCATGGTCAGCCCGGCGGCCAGTGCCGACCAGAACAGGGCGGCGATGCTGCGCTCCAGTTCCAGATCGCCCTGCTGGCGGATGATTTCGTGCAGCACCGCGGCGCGCGGTGGCTGGTTTTTGCTGACCTCGTGCTTTTCTTCAGCCGTCAGGTTGGGGGTTTTGCCTGAATTTTGAGTGTCCATAAGGCTCCAGAACCGAAGGCGTGTGAAGGTACGACACGCATGGACTGTAGCTGTTCACTCTTGACCTGTAGATACTCTGTTGCCGGTCAACCCTCCCTGTGGGAGCGAGCCTGCTCGCGAAAGTCGTTCGCGAGCAGGCTCGCTCCCACAGTTAAAATTCCCTTCAGACCTTCGGCAGCTGCTACGGGAGCCAGGCATCAAGCCTGGCTGTCATCCTGGAACTGGTCCTTGACGTATTTGATCTCGGTACGCCCGTGCGGCGCCGGCAGGCCGTCTTCACCCAGGTTGACGAAAACCATCTTGTCCACAGTCAGGATGCTTTTGCGGGTGATCTTGTTGCGCACTTCGCAGGTCAGGGTGATCGAGGTGCGACCAAACTCGGTGGCGGTGATGCCCAGTTCGATGATGTCGCCCTGGCGCGAGGCACTGACGAAGTTGATTTCGGAGATGTACTTGGTCACCACACGCTGGTTGCCCAGCTGGACGATGGCGTAAATCGCGGCTTCTTCGTCGATCCAGCGCAGCAGGCTGCCACCGAACAGGGTGCCGTTGGGGTTGAGGTCTTCGGGTTTAACCCATTTGCGGGTGTGAAAATTCATATTCGCTCCTGACCGTCTTGCCTTAGATGCCGACCATGATGTCAGACCACGGCACTCAGCTCTATTAAGCTTCGACTATGGTCTCGATTAGGCAAATCAAAATGCCGTGGATAAATCCTTGGGAACATCGGCGCGGATGGCTATAATGCCCCTCGCTTCAAAACGGTCATTTTTACCCGGTACCGTTCCCGCCACCTGTCCGAGGGGCGCTGCAGCAGGTTCAACCTGTCAGGCTCGGATGGGGCGTTGTTTGTTCAGGGCTCCCTGGGCAGGCACTAAACGCACAACGGCGCCCATTCGCGATTAAACGAATGGAGGCTCTTGATGAGCGCTGTAAACACGCCTGCAGGTTTTAACGACTTTAAAGTCGCCGATATGTCCCTCGCCCAATGGGGCCGCCGCGAAACCTTTATCGCCGAGTCCGAAATGCCTGCCCTGATGGGCCTGCGTCGCCGTTATGCAGCAGAACAACCGCTCAAGGGCGCGAAGATTCTGGGTTGCATCCACATGACCATCCAGACTGCCGTACTGATCGAAACCCTGGTTGCCCTGGGTGCCGAAGTGCGTTGGTCGTCGTGCAACATCTTCTCGACTCAGGATCAGGCTGCTGCCGCTATCGCTGCTGCCGGTATCCCGGTTTTCGCCTGGAAAGGCGAAACCGAAGAAGAGTACGAGTGGTGCCTGGAGCAAACCATCCTTAAAGATGGCGAGCCATGGGATGCCAACATGATCCTCGACGACGGCGGCGACCTGACCGAGCTGCTGCACAAGAAATACCCGGCCATGCTGAAAAAGATCCACGGCGTGACTGAAGAAACCACCACCGGTGTTCACCGTCTGCTGGACATGCTGGCCAAAGGCGAGCTGATGATCCCTGCGATCAACGTGAACGACTCGGTCACCAAAAGCAAAAACGACAACAAGTACGGCTGCCGTCACAGCCTGAACGATGCCATCAAGCGTGGTACTGACCACCTGCTGTCCGGCAAGCAGGCGCTGGTTATCGGCTACGGTGACGTGGGCAAGGGTTCGTCCCAGTCCCTGCGTCAGGAAGGCATGATCGTTAAAGTGTCCGAAGTTGACCCGATCTGCGCCATGCAAGCCTGCATGGACGGTTTTGAAGTGGTTTCGCCGTTCATCAACGGCCAGAACGATGGCACCGCTGCCAGCATCGACGCTGCGCTGCTGGGCAAGATCGACCTGATCGTGACCACCACCGGTAACGTCAACGTGTGCGACAAGAACATGCTGGCCGCGCTGAAAAAACGCGCTGTGGTGTGCAACATCGGTCACTTCGACAACGAAATCGACACCGCTTTCATGCGCAAAAACTGGGCATGGGAAGAAGTGAAGCCACAGGTTCACAAGGTTCACCGTACTGGCCTGGGCGAATTCGACCCACAGAACGATGACTACCTGATCCTGCTGGCTGAAGGCCGTCTGGTTAACCTGGGCAACGCCACAGGTCACCCAAGCCGCATCATGGACGGTTCGTTCGCCAACCAGGTGCTGGCGCAGATCTTCCTGTTCGCCCAGAAGTACGCTGACCTGCCAGCCGAGCTTCAAGCCGAGCGTCTGACCGTAGAAGTGCTGCCGAAGAAGCTGGACGAAGAAGTGGCCCTGGAAATGGTTCGTGGTTTTGGTGGCGTTGTAACGCAACTGACCAAGCAACAGGCTGACTACATCGGCGTCACCGTCGAAGGCCCGTTCAAGCCAGAAACCTACCGTTACTGATTAAAGAAAGGCGGTCAGGCTTGCACTGACCGCCTTTTTTTTGTGTGAAAGTTCAGCGTCAGGGGTTGTCCATGCCCCCCTCGCGCACGCCAGGGTATTCCCATGTCTCAAGACCGTCGTTACAGCTTCGAGTTCTTCCCGACCAAGACCGATGCTGGACATGAAAAACTGATGAACACGGCTCGCCAGCTGGCGACCTACAACCCGGATTTCTTTTCCTGCACCTACGGTGCCGGTGGCTCGACCCGTGACCGCACGATCAATACCGTGCTGCAACTGGAGAGCGAAGTAAAAGTACCTGCTGCTCCGCACCTGTCGTGCGTGGGTGACAGCAAGGCCGATTTGCGCGGCCTGCTGGCCCAGTACAAGGCCGCGGGGATCAAGCGCATCGTTGCGCTGCGTGGCGACCTGCCTTCGGGCATGGGCATGGCCAGCGGCGAACTGCGCTATGCCAATGACCTGGTGAGCTTCATTCGTGAAGAAACCGGTGACCACTTCCATATCGAAGTGGCGGCTTACCCGGAAATGCACCCGCAAGCGCGCAACTTCGAAGACGATATCAACAACTTCGTGCGCAAGGCCCATGCTGGCGCTGACAGTGCCATCACCCAGTACTTCTTCAACGCCGACAGTTACTTCCGTTTTGTCGAGCGCGTACAAGCAGCGGGAGTGATGATTCCTGTGGTGCCGGGCATCATGCCGATCACCAATTACAGCAAGCTGGCGCGGTTCTCTGACGCCTGTGGCGCTGAAATCCCGCGCTGGATCCGCAAGCAACTTGAAGCCTACGGCGACGACACGCAGAGCATCCAGGCATTTGGTGAGCAGGTCATCAGCGAAATGTGCGAACGCCTGCTCGACGGCGGCGCCCCGGGGTTGCACTTCTACACCCTGAACCAGGCTGATCCGAGCCTGGCGATCTGGAACAACCTCAAGCTGCCGCGCTGATCTGCCTTTGTGGGAGCGGGCTTGCCCGCGATGGCATCGCTGCGGTCCGTCAAGGGATGCGCGTCGTATGCATCGCGAGCAAGCCCGCTCCCACATGGGTTTAAAGCCGTTGGGCAGCATGAAATCGGCGCGTCGTGATTGCTCTGTTATACTCCGGTTTTTCCGCCAGGCTTACGCCCGGCCGCTCGTCCTTGTACAAGGCATTCAACCTCCCGTTACGGCGCAGCTCTCAGCCAGCGCGAGCGGCATGAATGGGCCTTCAGGACTGGAGCAGGACCGGACGGGATTGCGTCATCTTAAACGCCATTCACGCCAGGCAAGACTATCCCTTTGGGCCAAGCCCTAACTAGAACAGGATTTCTCATGTCCTTTGCTTCCCTCGGTCTCTCCGAGGCTTTAGTCCGCGCCATTGAAGCTGCGGGCTATACCGAGCCTACTCCGGTGCAACAGCGGGCCATTCCCGCCGTGTTGCAAGGTCGCGACCTGATGGTTGCGGCACAGACAGGTACTGGTAAAACCGGTGGCTTCGCTCTTCCGATTCTGGAAAAGCTGTTTCCCAATGGCCACCCGGACAAATCCCAGCGCCACGGCCCACGCCAACCACGCGTGCTGGTCCTGACGCCTACCCGCGAACTCGCCGCCCAGGTGCATGAGAGCTTCAAGCTCTATGCCCGCGACCTGAAGTTCGTGAGCGCCTGTGTTTTTGGCGGTGTGGGCACCAACCCGCAGGTTCAGGCCCTGGCCCGTGGTGTTGACGTACTGGTTGCCTGCCCCGGTCGTTTGCTCGACCTGGCCGGTCAAGGCAGTGTTGACCTGTCCCACGTTGAAATCCTGGTACTCGACGAAGCCGACCGTATGCTCGACATGGGCTTTGTCCATGACGTGAAAAAAGTCCTCGCTCGTCTGCCGGCCAAGCGTCAAAACCTGCTGTTTTCGGCGACGTTCTCCAAGGACATCACCGATCTGGCCGGCAAGCTGCTGCGCAACCCGGAACGCATCGAAGTAACGCCACCGAACACCACGGTCGAGCGTATCGAGCAACGCGTGTTCCGTCTGCCTGCCACGCACAAGCGTGCCTTGCTGGCGCACCTGATCACCGCTGGCGCCTGGGAACAGGTTCTGGTCTTCACCCGTACCAAGCACGGTGCAAACCGCCTGGCCGAGTACCTGGACAAGCACGGCCTCAGCGCTGTGGCCATCCACGGTAACAAGAGCCAGAACGCGCGCACCAAAGCCCTGGCCGACTTCAAGGCCGGTACCGTACGCATTCTGGTAGCGACCGACATTGCCGCTCGTGGCCTGGACATCGACCAGCTGCCGCATGTGGTCAACTTCGAGCTGCCAAACGTCGACGAAGATTACGTTCACCGTATCGGCCGTACTGGCCGTGCCGGTCGTTCGGGCGAGGCGATCTCGCTGGTAGCGCCGGACGAAGAAAAACTGCTGAAAAGCATCGAGCGCATGACCAAACAGAAAATCGCCGATGGCGACCTGATGGGTTTTGACTCGAGCACGGTTGAAGCTGAAAAGCCTGAAGTACGCGAGCGTCCGGATGTGCGTAACCCGCGCAACCCGCCGCGCGGCCCGCGTGGCGACGGTCCGGGTAACCCGGGCGGTGGCGGCGGTCGTAAAGACAAGGGCAAGGAAAAGAGCAAAGAAAAGCCGGCAGCTGCTCGCAGCGAGCGTCCAGCTCGTGAGCAAAAGCCGCGCGAAGCTCAGCCTGCCCGTGAACAGCGTCAGCCAACCCCGCGTGCCGACGCCAATCGTGCGCCGGACGAGTTCCGTGATGACGATGTGGATAACTTTGGTAACCGCGCTGATTACGTCAGCCCGTACCAGAACAAGAACAACCAGAGCCGTGGCCGTCGTCCGGGGGCTCCGGCCCAGGGCGCAGGCACTGGCGCTGCGCCAGCGGGTCGTACCGGTGGCCGTCAGAACGGTCCGCGTACCGGTAGCGGTGCCAGCACTGGCACTCCGCCTGCCAAGCGCAGCGGTCCACGCAGTGGCGCTCCGCGTGACGGCCAGGCCCGTCGCGAAAACCGCCCGGCCCGTGACGATGCCCGTCAAGAGCCAGCGGTTAAAGGCCCACGCGAGAACCAGCCGAAGATCATGCACAAAGAGTCGAAAAGCGATCGCTTCCCGACGCCTGAGCAGCTCGATCAATTGCCGAACCGCCCGCGTGGCGAGAAGCCAGCGCTGCTGACGCGTAACCGCTAAAAATTGTGGCAGCGGGCTTGCTCGCGATTCAGGTACTTCGGGTTAACGGCTGCACCGAGGCAATCCAATCGCGAGCAAGCCCGCTCCTACGACAGCACACAAAAAAACGCCCCGGCTCTCACAAGCCGGGGCGTTTTTTTTAGCCGTTTAAAAGCGCTATTACTTGGCCTTTACGCCTTCCAGCGAGATATCCAGGCTCAGGGTCTGGTCCTTGCTTGGGGACTTGATGCCGAAATCCTGCAGGTTGATGGTGGTGGTCGCGTTGAAACCAGCACGTTCGCCGCCCCACGGATCCTTGCCTTCGCCGTTGAACGTTGCCTTGAAGGTTACAGGCTTGGTCACACCGTGCAGGGTCAGGTCACCGGTTACGTCAGCTGTGTTGTCGCCAGTCGGCACAACCTTGGTCGACTTGAAGGTCGCTTCCGGGTACTTGCTCACGTCCAGGAAATCTTTGCTGGCGATATGCTTGTCACGTTCGGCGTGGTTGGAAAACAGGCTGGCGGTTTTCAGGGTCACGTCAATCTTGCTGTCGGCAGGTTTGGCTGCGTCCCACGAGAACGTACCGCTCCAGTCCTTGAAAGTACCGTGAATGAAGCTGAAGCCCAGGTGGCTGACTTTCCAGTCGATGAAGGCGTGCTGGCCTTCTTTGTCGATGGTGTAGTCAGCCGCCATGGCCTGACCTGCGGTCAGCATTGCGGTTCCGAGAGCCAGCGCAGCGAGGGTCTTTTTCAACATGCGTTCTATTCCTTTTGAGTTGAGGTTGAGCATCAGGCTTTGCGCCCCAGCATACGGTTCAGGGTCGCATCACGATCGATAAAGTGGTGTTTCAAAGCAACCAGACCATGAAGCCCTGCAAAAATGACCACGGCCCATGCCAGGTAAAGATGCACGACACCCGCTACATCAGCCTGGTCAGGCAGGTTGGAAATCAGTGCAGGGACTTCAAACAGGCCGAAAACCGGAATACCCACGCCCTCAGAGGTGGAAATCAGGTAGCCGGCGATCATCACGGCAAACAAACCCAGATACAAAAAACCATGCCCGAGTTTGGCACCGATTCGTGTTGCACGGCTGTAACTGGCCAGTGCCGGTGGTGCCGGGCTGAACCAGATCCATACAACGCGTAGCAGCATTACAGCGAATAGCGTCAGACCAATGCTTTTATGCAGGTCAGGCGCCTCTTTGCGCCAAGGGCTGTAATAGTCCAGACCGACCATCCACAACCCCAGAGCGAACAACCCGAACACCACCAACGCAACAGACCAGTGCATGAAGATGCTGACGGCACCATAGCGAGAAGAAGAGTTACGTAGCTGCATGACCAACATCCTGTAGGAACTTGGGTCTAAGACTAATGGTTTACCTATCGATTGAAAGCGCATTTTATTGCTGCAAGCTATCGATAAATACGATCTGAAGCCTGAGAGTCAAACGTTAAGCAAACGTTAACAATATTTGTGTTGCCTGTGGGTGTCCAAGGCCGTCTTTGAATACGGAGTAAACGTAATAGGTTGTTACACGCCTGCGCATTGCATAGGCTTGCACTCTTGTTTGCCCGCACACGCCGGGAGCCAGCGCCAGGAGAGTGAAAATGGGCCTGAATAACCAGTGGATGCAACGCGACCTTGCCGTGTTGTGGCATCCCTGCACCCAAATGAAAGACCATGAACAACTGCCCTTGATCCCTATCAAGCGCGGCGAAGGCGTGTGGCTGGAAGACTTTGAAGGCAAGCGCTACCTCGATGCCGTGAGTTCCTGGTGGGTCAATGTGTTTGGCCACTGCAACCCGCGAATCAACCAGCGCATCAAGGATCAGGTCGATCAGTTGGAGCACGTGATCCTTGCAGGCTTCAGCCATCAGCCGGTGATCGAACTGTCCGAGCGGCTGGTCAAGATGACACCTGAAGGCCTGACCCGTTGCTTCTATGCCGATAACGGCTCGTCGTGCATCGAAGTTGCGCTGAAGATGAGCTTTCACTACTGGCTCAACCGTGAACAGCCAGACAAAAAACGCTTCGTTACCCTGACCAACAGCTATCACGGTGAAACCATGGCCGCGATGGCCGTGGGCGATGTGCCGTTGTTCACTGAAACCTACAAGGCGTTGCTGCTCGACACCATCAAGGTGCCGAGCCCCGACTGCTACCTGCGCCCTGAAGGCGTGAGCTGGGAAGCGCATTCGCGCACGATGTTTTTGGCGATGGAGCAGACTCTCGCCGAAAATCATCAAACCGTGGCTGCGGTTATCGTCGAGCCGCTGATTCAGGGCGCGGGTGGCATGCGCATGTACCACCCGGTGTACCTCACACTGCTGCGCGAGGCCTGTGACCGTTACGGCGTGCACTTGATCCTTGATGAAATTGCCGTGGGCTTTGGCCGCACCGGTACCATGTTCGCCTGCGAACAGGCGGGCATCACGCCGGACTTCCTGTGTCTGTCCAAAGCGTTGACCGGTGGCTATTTGCCGTTGGCGGCCTGCATGACCACGGATGAGGTGTACAGCGCGTTCTACGACGATTACCCGACCCTGCGCGCCTTCCTGCATTCCCACAGCTATACGGGTAATCCGCTGGCCTGTGCCGCAGCGTTGGCGACGCTGGATATCTTCGAAGAAGACAACGTTATCGAGAACAACAAGGCCCTGGCTCAACGTATGGCCCTGGCGACTGCCCATCTGGTTGATCATCCTCATGTCTCGGAAGTGCGTCAGACCGGTATGGTGCTGGCCATTGAAATGGTTCAGGACAAGGCCAGCAAAACCGCTTACCCGTGGCAGGAGCGTCGGGGGCTTAAAGTCTTCCAACACGCCCTGGAGCGGGGTGCGTTGTTGCGCCCACTGGGTAGCGTGGTGTATTTCTTGCCGCCTTACGTGATCACCCCCGAGCAGATCGACTTTTTGGCTGAAGTGGCCAGTGAAGGGATCGATATCGCGACCCGCAGCGACATCAGCGTGGCCGTGCCATCGAATTTTCACCCGGACTTCCGTGACCCGGGTTAAACCGGGCCGTACTGTATCTCCTGTGGGAGCGGGCCTGCTCCCACATTAGCACCCGAATTTTCAGAGAATTTAAATGAGATTGTCCCGCTTTTTTATCGACGCTCCTTTGAGCCTTGGTGAGCATGAATTGCCTGAGGCTCAGGCGCATTACATTGGCCGCGTGCTGCGTATGGCCGAGGGCGATGCCTTGCAAGTGTTCGACGGCTCGGGCCAGGAGTTTCTGGGACGCTTGCTGGAAGTCGGCAAAAAGCGCGTACGCGTGCTGCTGGACGAAACCTTCGCAGGGCAAGTTGAATCGCCATTGGCCATTCACCTCGGTCAGGGCCTGTCCCGTGGCGAGCGTATGGACTGGGCTATTCAAAAGGCCACCGAGCTGGGCGTGACTGAAATCACCCCGATCATGAGCGAGCGCTGCGAAGTGCGGCTCAAGGACGAACGCGCCGACAAACGTCTGGCCCACTGGCGGCAGGTGGCGATCAGCGCCTGTGAGCAATGCGGCCGTTCGCGGGTGCCCGTTATCCATCCGCCGGTGTTGCTCAGCGACTGGATCAAAACCACTGAAGCCGACCTCAAGCTGGTGCTGCACCCGGTGTCAGAACCCTTGGCCAGCCACGCGAAACCTTCGCGCCTGGCGTTTTTGATCGGCCCCGAAGGCGGCCTGACCGATAACGAAATCGACCTGGCCCAGGCCGCCGGCTACCAGCCTGCACGCCTTGGCCCACGGGTGCTGCGTACCGAAACTGCGCCGGTTGTAGCCCTGGCCGTGGCGCAGCAGTTGTGGGGTGATTTCTAAGTCAGGGCCTGCTTTTTTGCTTTTGTGGGAGCTGGCTTGCGCGCGATGGGATCGACGCGATTATCTAGACCTACCGCGGCGCCTGCATCGCGAGCAAGCCCGCTCCCACAAAGGCGTGGCCTTCAATTTCAGTCGTTTCGTACGACGTTTCGCTTTCATTCTCGTGAATCATCCGAGAAGATTCCGCTCGCTTGCGCCTGTTCAAATCGGGGAATAGTCTCGGCCCATCGCTGCAAATCAGCGGTCGGGTTTAGTAGCCTGGTAGATGAGCAAGGCGCAAGGCGCCACCTTAGTGAGGCGCTTTTTTTCGGCCCCGCTTTATGGTGGCCGTGCGCAGGGCGCCCTCGGGCGCGCCGGTTTCCGAGCTCACCGGTCTACTAACCTGCGTACGGCTGCCACCCGTTCGTTTTGGTGTTGTCGGTCATGCACTTGGTGGAGCTGGCCAAGGGTTATGTCGACAAGTCGCTGGATACGCTGGCAACGCACTGAAGCAGCACGCGCCTGAGTGCAGCAGGCGCGTTTTGGGGCAGCTGGTTTGAAGGTGAGGGTGTAACGGAAGACTTTTTTTGACGCCCTTACTCCACCGGGTCACTCACCGGCTTGGCGATGATCTGTTTTAGCTCGGCGGTCATCGGGAACTCCAGGTTCAGGCCGTTGGGCGGGATCGGTTGTTCGAACCAGCGCTGGTAAATGCTGGTGATTTCCCCGGACTGATACAGGTCGGCCAGGGTCTTGTTCACCACCGCCAGGAACTGCGGGTCGTCCTTGCGCACCATGCAGCTGTAGATTTCACGGGATTGCTCATCCCCTACAACCACCCATTTGTGCGGATCACGAGCTTTGGCACGTTCGCCGTAGAGCAGCGCATCGTCCATATAAAACGCAACGGCGCGGCCGGTTTCGAGCATCTTGAAGGCTTCACCATGATCTTTGGCACTGATCACGTTCATGCCCATTTTGTGGTCGGCGCTGTAGCTTTTGATAAAGCGTTCGTTGGTGGTGCCTGCCGTTGTCACCACGTTTTTGTCGCGCAAATCATCAAAGCCCTTGATGCCGCTGTCCTTGGCGGTCAGCAGTTGGCCTTTGACGTAAATAAACCCATAGGAAAATGCCACCTGTTTTTGCCGTTCGGCGGTCACGCCGGTTGAGCCGCATTCCAGGTCTACGGTGCCGTTCTGCACCAGCGGGATGCGGGTTTGCGAGGTCACCAGGTTGTATTTGACCTTCAGCGGTTTGCTGCCCACTTGCTGCTGGATGCGCTCGACGATTTTATTGGCCAGCTCCACCGAATAGCCCATGGGCTTGCCGCTGTTATCGCCGACATAGGAGAACGGCACCGATGCATCGCGATAACCCAGGGTAATACTTCCCGAGTCGGCGATTTTTTTCAGTGTGCCCTGCAACGGGGCTTCGTTGGCTTGTACGGCATGGCTGATTAACAGGCCCAGCGTGCAACTGATCAAGGCAAATTTTTTCATTGTTGTTTTCCCCTCACACAGATTAATGACGAACTGCAATCACGCTGATTTCCACCAATACCTCAGGCCGTGCCAGCTCCGCCTGCAGGGTGGTGCGGGTGGGCGCCTTGCCTGCCGACAGCCAGGCTGACCACACGGCATTCATGGCCGCAAAGTCGCGCTGGATGTTTTGCAGGTAAAGGGTGGCGTTAACGATGTGGTCTTTATCGCTGCCAGCTTCGGCCAACAGGGCGTCGATCTTGCTCAACACTTCTTGCGTTTGCGCGGTAATGTCCTCGCTTTGCGTAGGCACCTGTCCCGACAGAAACACCAGGGCTTCAAACGTCGCGGCGGCGCTCAAACGGTCATTGCTGTTGATGCGTTGAATGGTCATAGGGCTTTCCTTGTGGACGGGATGGCGCACTCAGGCGGCCAGGCCTTGCATGTCAATGGAGGTTTTGCGTTGTGCAATCAGTTCGCTGAGCAAGCGCCCGCTGCCGCAGGCCAGGGTGAAGCCCAGGGCGCCGTGGCCCAGGTTGAGCCACAGGTTGCGATAACCGCTGGCACCCAGGATGGGTACGCCGCTGGGGGTTGCAGGGCGCATGCCAGCCCATTCGATGGCGGTTTGATAGTTGCCCGCATCCGGGAAAGTGCTGCTGGCCAGTTGACGCATTTGCGCCAGGCGCTTGGGGTCCGGGGCAGGGTCGAAGCCGACGATATCGACCATCGCGGCGATGCGCAGTTGCTCGCCGATACGCGCGTAGACAATTTTGCGGTCGTAGTCGGTAATGCTCACTTGTGGTGCCTTTTGCGGGTCGGTCAGGGCCAGCGTAAGGCTGTAACCCTTGAGCGGGTACAACGGCAGGTGTAGCCCCGGCAGGCGCAGGGCCGGGCTGTTGTGCCCGGCGGCGAGCACCAGTTGGTCCACGGCCAGAACCTCGTCGCCCATTTCCACTGCCTGTACCGCCCCGTTGGCGTGGCGAAGCCGGGTGACGGTCTTGCCCAGCATAAAGGTGCAACGGCCACTGGCCTGCAAGCGGGCGGCCAGTTGCTGACAGAATCCGTGGCAATCCCCGACCTCTTCGCTGGGGGTATAAATACCGCCGACGAATGCCGAGCCTTGCAGCCCGGGTTCCAGGCTGGCGCACTCGCCGGCAGTCAGTGCTTGTTGAAATGAGCTGTGGATAACTTTTTTCCGGGCCTTTTCAAAGTTGCCGCGCTCACGGAACGCCACCAGCTTGCCGTTGCGCTGCCAGGCGAAGCCGTCGAGCTGATCTTCTTCGCGCCACTGCTGCAGCGTGGCCTGGCTGAGCAATGCCAGGCGCAGCAAATGCGCGCCATTGCGCTGGTTCACCGAGCCACGGCAGGCAGCCACAAACGAGGCCAGCCAGCGCCATTGGGCCGGGTCCATGCGCGGGCGCAGCTTGAGGGGCGAGTCGCCGCGCAACATCCAGCCCATCGCTTGCCACGGCACGCCGGCATCGGCCAGCGGTGCTACATAGCGGTAGGAGAGCTGGCCACCATTGGCAAAGCTGGTCTGGCTGCCCAAAGTCGGGCGGGCCTCGATCACCGTCACTTCAAAGCCGTCGCGCACCAGGGCATACGCTGTAGCCAGCCCGATTACGCCCCCGCCGATGATGCAAACTCGCTGTGCCATGTCAGTCCTCACCCTTGCTGTTCGGGCTTCAGATTAGGGGCAGGTGACAGGCGGCGAACAATGAATAAAGATGGTCATCCCATAAACAAAGGTTATGGACTACTGCCATGCGCTTGCGTCATATCGAAGTGTTTCAGGCGATTCGCCAAACCGGTTCTGTCAGTGCGGCGGCGCAGTTGCTGCATGTGTCGCAGCCTGCGGTGAGCAAGGTGCTGCAACACGCTGAGCAGCGGCTGGGGTTCCCGTTGTTTCTGCGGGTACGCGGCAAATTGCAGCCCACCCCGGAAGCGCTATTGCTCGAGCGCGAAGTCGACAAGGTGACCGAGAGCCTGCAAGGGGTGCAGCGTCTGGCGCAAAGCCTGCGGCGTACGCCGGGGCATCGTTTGCGCATTGGCAGTACGCCAGCCTTGGCATTGGCGCTACTGCCGCCCGTGATCAGCGAGTGGAAGCACCGATATCCGGACATCAACTGTGAACTGGTCAGTGCTCATACACGTGAATTGATCCAGAACCTGTTGATGCGCGAACTGGACGTAGCCCTGACCTTCAAACTGCCCGACCACCCGGGCCTCAAGGCCCAGGCGTTGGCCCACGGCGTATTGGTGGCACTGGCTCCGCGGGGGTTCTGGCCTGATGCAAGTGAAGGTGTGCCACTGGCGCTGGATGAACTGGCGGATGCGCCTTTGATCGGCCTGAGCAGTGCCGATCCGTTGTTTGCACGGCTGGACAGCTACCTGCAATCGGTTGAGCCGCCGCCACGTATCAGCATTGCGGTACAAACCTATTCACTGGCGCGGGCGATGGTGGAGGCGGGGGCCGGGTTGGCGGTGATCGATCCGTTTACGGCGCTGGGAGCGTCGCGGGCGAGTACCGTGATCCGGCCTCTGAGCCCCGCACTACCGATTACGCTGTATGCGCTGACCCGGGCCGATGAGGCCCCGGTACATACGCTGGAAGGGTTGCTGCAACTGTTCGCAGAGCGTGCCAGCGAACAGTTGCAGCGGTTGGCGGGTTGATAACGCGATTTAACAGTGTGGGAGCGGGCTTGCTCGCGATAATGGCCGCGCGATTTGTCTGAGTGACCACGGCGCTACCATCGCGAGCAAGCCCGCTCCCACAGGGTGGGGGTTACTTCGGCAAGGCGTACACCACCACCTGATCACCTACCTGATCTTTCAAGATCGAGTTGCCCCCCGCTACAAACGCCACATACTGACGGCCCTTGTATTCATAGATCGCGGGGTTGGCCACGGCAGGGGCCATGACGATGTCCGACCACAATTCCTTGCCGTCATCCAGGGAGTAGGCGCGCACCTTGGCATCCATCGAGGCACCGATAAACACCACGCCACCGGCCGTTACTGCCGGGCCACCAATGGTCGGTGAGCCCATGCTTTCAGGCATGTACCAGCCCCATTGCTGCACGGCACCCATCGGCCGGCGCCATTTCACGTCACCGGTGTTCATGTTGATTGCCACGATTTCACCGAAAGGCGGTGCCCAGCACGGCATGCCTGCCCAGTTTTGCGCGTTCAGCAAACTCATGCCGTAAGGCGCGCCGATCTGTGGGTAGAAGCCGTTTTCGTTGCCGGAGTCTTTAGGCTGCTTGTCGTAGGAAGCGCGATCCCACAGCTTGATCATCTGCACGATGTGCGAGGTGTTCACAATGGCCACCTGGCTCACCGGGTCAAACGCGACACCGCCCCATTGCACCCCACCGGCGCTGTCCGGGTAAGCCAGGACGCCGTTGCCTTTGGTCGAAGGCGGTGAGTACATGCCGTTGTATTCCAGGCCATCCCACATTTTGCTGCACTGGCCGAAACCGACGATATCGGCGATTTTCCAGATGGCTGGTTTTTTCGACTGATCCAGCAGCGGCGCAGGTTTGGTCGGGAACGGTTGGGTCGGTGAGTAGACTTCGCCGTCGGCGTCGCCTTTGGGTACGGGGCGCTCTTCGATCGGCCACACGTCTTCACCGGTACGGCGGTCGACGGTAAACAGGAAGCCCATTTTGGTCGCTTGTACCAATGCCGCTACAGGCTTGCCATCGACGGTGATATCCATCAGCGTTGGCGCCGAGTTGATGTCGTAGTCCCACAAGTCATGGTGAACCCACTGACGAGACCAGACGACCTTGCCGGTATTGATATCCAGCGCAGTGGTGGAGGTTCCCAGAGGAATCGGTTTGGTCCGGTTGCCGCCCCAGTAGTTGGGTGACGGTGAGGACACGGGGATGTACAGCAAGCCCAGAGCCGGGTCATAAGACATCGCGGTCCAGATGTTAGCGGTACCGGTTTTGCCAGCTTCTTCATCCGGGATCGGCTTGAATTCCCATTCCAGCTCACCGGTGCGGGCATTGAGGGCAAACAGCGAGCCCGGTGATTCAACTTCGTATTCCCAGTCTTTGCCGGCCCAGCCCACGATCAGCTTGTCGCCAATAACGGTGGGGGGTTGCAGCTGGGAAAGTGGCCACTTGGCGTTGACCTTGTTCCACTGGTTGACGTCCACCACGCCATTTTTACCGAAGCCTTCGCAGGGTTTACCGGTATCGGCATCCACCGCGTACAGCTGTGCGGTCATATTGCCCAGGTACACGACCTTCTGGCAGGCCACGCCCGCTTGCGGGTTTTTTTCCTGCCAGTAGGCCACACCGCGTGATTTAAGCGCGGGCTGGGTTTCGGCCACCAGGGGCGATTTGGTGTCGTAGGTCCACTTCTCTTTGCCGGTCTCGGGCTCAAGGGCAATGATCCGGTAGAACGGCGTGCCGACGTAGAGTGTGTCATTGGCGAAAATGGGCGTGGCGGACCATACCGATGGCGGAATTTTGCCGGTGCCGGTGGACATGTCGCCGGTGAAGTACTGCCAGACTTTGGTCAGTTTACCGACGTTGTCCTTGTTGATCTGGGTGAGGGGCGAGTACTTCTGCGAGCTGAGCTGGCCGTGGAAGCTGTCCCATTCCTTGCCGCTGGGGATCGGGATTCTGGCGTCTTCGGCAGAGACGCTCGACGGTGCCAGCAACGGTGGCGGTACGGTGTAGGTGTCCTGGGCGTAAGCGTTGGATACCCCGGCGAGCAGGCACAGCGCCGGTGCTGTCAAAATGTGCTTCTTGATCCCGTTCATATCGCGCTCCTTGCTGGCTTGGGGCCAAAGGTTTCAATGACAACACCCACGGCGTAGACCAGCAGGGCAATCACTGTCCACCAACCATGCAGCAGGCTGGCGGCAAAAATGGTGCCTATCGCACCGGCCCAGCCCAGAAACAGGACGAAGTTGCGCAAGCCTCCTGCCCCGGTCTTGAGCAGCAGTACGCCCAGGACAAACAGCACCAGTTCGGCAAACATAGTGGTCATTGCCCCGCCGGAACCCGTCACACCGGACAATGGCATAAAGAACCGCCCTGCCGTAATGGCCAGGGCAGCCAGAGCCGCGATGATCATGATATGGGCACCCAGTTGGCGCCTGGGCGGTGCGTAGGCTGCAGAAGTACTCATCCCTTTCTCCTTAGCGATTCATGCCCGAGGGCATCACGGAAAGTGAGTGTAGCCAAGGCGGAGGAAATCGCCGGGAGGATGCAAGCGGCAGCAATCTTTGTGGGAGCGGGCTTGCTCGCGATACAGGCGGCTCGGTCTCTTTGACAGACCGAGTAGATGCCATCGCGGGCAAGCCCGCTCCCACAGGAAATGTGAGTGTCAGTGCGCCTGCTCAGCCTCCACCGGCGCATCCTTGGTCACATGCTTGACCAGTTTGCCGATGGTCAGGCCCTGGAACAGGATCGAGGACAGCACCACGATATAAGTGATACTCAGGATCAGGTCGCGCTCCGGGCCCAGCGGTAAGGCCAGGGCCAGCGCCACCGAAACACCACCGCGCAAGCCGCCCCAGGTGAGGATACGGATAGTGCCGCGCGGCACGGTGCGCCAGCGGCGCAGCAAGACAATGGCCGGGGCCACAGTCAGCAGGCGCGACAGCAAAATGGCCACGGCCAAACCACTGGCAGCCAGCAGATGCAGCCACGAGAACGGCAGCAGCAAGAGTTCCATGCCGATCAGCGCAAACAGCAGCGCATTGAGCATGTCATCCAGCAGCTCCCAAAAACCGTCCATGTAGCGACGGGTCATCTCGTTCATGGCCTTGTTGCGGCCCAGGTTGCCGATGATCAAACCGGCGACCACCATCGCAATCGGTGCCGATACATGCAGCTCACTGGCCATGGCCGAGCCGCCAATCACCAGGGCCAGGGTCAGCATCACTTCGATCTGGTATTGCTCGATGCTCTTGATCATGCAGTACACCAGGTAACCGATCAGGCCGCCGAACACCACGCCGCCAATGGCTTCGTGGGCGAACAGCATGGCCGTGGCGCTCAGGCTAGGTGTTTCGCCCAGTTGCACGATGCCCAACAGCACGGTGAACACCACAACGGCGGTGCCGTCATTGAACAGCGACTCACCGACGATGGTGGTTTTCAGTGGCTTGGAGGCATTGGCTGTACGCAGCACGCCGAGCACGGCAATCGGGTCGGTGGGGGAGATCAGTGCACCGAACAGCAGGCAGTACAGGAAGCTGATATGCCAGCCGAACAGGCCGAAAATCCAGTACGCGAGGCTGCCGATCACCGTAGTGGCGATCAATACGCCGACCGTGGCCAGCAAGCCAATGGGCCAGCGATAGCTGCGCACGTCGTTGAAATTCACATGCAGGGCGCCGGCAAACAGCAGGAACGACAGCATCCAGTTCATCAGCAGGTCGCCGAAGTCGATCTGGCCGATCAGCTCTTGCACGCGCTCTTCCAGCCCGGGGTAACCGAGAAAGCTCAAGCCTTGCAACAGCAGGGAAAACATCAGGGCGGTGACCATCACGCCAATCGTCGGCGGCAGGCCGATAAAGCGGAAGTTCACATAAGTCAGTAGTGAGGTCAGGCAGATAAACGCAGCAACAAGCTCAAGCATCCGGGATCCTGTGGTGGCGAGAGTGAATGGAAATCCGATGGGTTCGGGTCATGTTTGGATGCAAAAACGGGCGTCAGGGGCACATCCCGGGGGTGTGGCAAACGGACGCGAAGTGCGAGGTCATTGACCACAATGCTGCACTGAGGTTGCATGGTGGCGCTTGCGGCAGTCGCAGGTTGATAACAATAAGGAGTCTGCGGTGCTGGCAACGGTGTTGGTGTTGGTCGCGGCGGTATTGCACGCGATCTGGAACACCCTGATCAAGTTCAGCGGTGAGCGTTTGCTGGTGATCGCCTGCATGGACACGGTGGCGCTGGTGGTGGTGGCGGTGCTGGTGGGGTTTGCGCAATGGCCACCGGCGGATATCTGGCCGTGGATCCTGGCGTCGGTATTTTTCGAGCTGGTGTATCGGGTGCTGCTGATCCGCGCCTATCGGGTGGGGGATCTGGGTCTGGTGTACCCGCTGATGCGTGGGCTGTCGCCATTGGTGGTGCTGGCGCTGACCCTGACCTTTGCCGGAGAAGTGCTGACCGGGCAGCAGATTATCGGTATTTTGCTGATCCCGTGCGGCATGGCCTGCCTGTTGTGGCAGGGCGGTGGCGGTGATCGTCTGCCCTGGTCGATGCTGCCGGTCGTGGCGCTGATCGGCCTGTGTATCGGTTGCTATACCTTCCTGGATGGCCAGGCAATCCGCCGCTGGTCGCACCCGCTGGATTACCTGGTGTGGGTCACGCTGCTCAGCGCCTGGCCGTTTCCGTTGCTGGCGGTTACCCGCAAGCGTGCCGCGTTTGCGCTGTTCTGGCGTACACAATGGCGATTGGGCGTGGCGGTGGGGGTTTGCGTGCTGGCCAGCTATGCGCTGGTGCTGTGGGCCATGCAACTGGGCTCGATTGCCGAGGCGGCGGCGCTGCGTGAAGTCAGTGTGATTCTGGTGGTGCTGTTCGGTATGCGTTACCTCAAAGAACCTTTCGGCGGACCGAGGCTCTTAGCCTGTGGGCTGGTGCTGATCGGCATGCTCGTGATGAAACTCTAAAAAGGAAATTCCAATGACGGTTGCTTTCTGGTGTGTGCTGATTGCCTTCTGTTTGACCTATGTGTGTACCGCCTTTGCCAAGTTCAGTGACGGCAAGTTCGGGCCCAGGCAAAACCATGATCCGCGTACGTTTCTTGACGGCCTGCAAGGGTTTGCCAAGCGTGCCCACAGTGCCCAGCTCAACAGCTTTGAAGTGACCCCGGCGTTTGCCGCGGCGGTGATCATTGCCGATATCGTCGGCAACGCCCAGCCGGTGACCATTGACGTGCTGGCGGTGCTGTTTATTACCAGTCGCATGCTCTACATCATCTGCTACCTGGCTGACTGGGCGATGCTGCGTTCCATCGTGTGGTTTATCGGCATGGGGCTGGTGGTCAGCTTCTTTTTTGTGTCGATGTAACGCAATCACCACGCTGCCTGTGGGAGCGGGCTTGCTCGCGATGTCGGCGATGCGGTTTACCTGATGCGCCGCAGTGATGCCATCGCGAGCAGGCTCGCTCCCACAAGGGCAGTTACAACGGCAACGCCGCCCCTTTAGGCCACAGCAGCCAGATATTGCCCTTCTGTTTCATGTCACCTGCAATTTGCCCTGCCTCGGGGCCCGTACCGACAAAGAAGTCGGCCCGCACTTCGCCGGCAATGGCGCCGCCGGTGTCCTGGGCGGCAACCGGGCGCACGATGGGCTGGCCGTCGGCCTGGGTGGTCGATAACCACAACAGGCTGCCCAGCGGGATTACCTTGCGGTCCACGGCCACGCTGTAACCGGCCGTCAGCGGCACGTTCAGCGAGCCGCGCGGGCCTTCGTTGCTGTCGGGGTTCTGAGTGAAGAACACGTAGCTCGGGTTGCTGGCCAGCATCTCGTGGACGCGTTGCGGGTTGGCCATGGCCCAGGCGTGAATGGTGCCCATGGTCACGTCTTCTTTCTTCAATTCGCCTTGCTCGACCAGCCAGCGGCCAATCGGTTTGTACGGGTGGCCGTTCTGGTCGGCATAGCCAATGCGCAGTTGACGGCCATTGTCGAGCTGGACCCGGCCAGAGCCCTGGATTTGCAGGAATTGCAGGTCCATCGGGTCGGTCAGCCACGCCAGCACCGGAGCATTCAGGCCTTTGCTGTTGATGGTTTCAGCGGTGTCGTAAGGTTTGAGTACACGGCCATCGAGGCGACCGCGCAGGCGCTTGCCTTTGAGCTCGGGGTAAATGCTGTCCAGGTTGACCACGATAAGATCAGACGGTACGCCGTAGATCGGCACATTGGCCGCCTGGGTGGGCTTGAGGCTGCCCGGGTAAACGGGTTCGTAGTAACCGGTGATCAGGCCGTCGCTGCTGCCTTCGGCCGAACGCAAGCTGTAGACGTCGAGGTGGGTTTGCAGGAAGTTGCTGATTTCAGCCACGCTGGGGCTGGCAGGCAGGGCCGCAGCGTCGCTGCATACCGGCCCCCAGTTGGCGTCGGCCTTGAGACGGGTGCAGGCGCTGCGCCATGAAGCGAAGCCGCTTTGCAGGTCATTGCCTGTCACTTCAGGCAGCGCACTCCAGTCGGTTTTGCTGTAGGTCGTGTGAGGTTCAGGTTTTGCGGCATTTTTGTCCGCGTCCTTGTCGGTGCCGTTGCACCCGGCCAGGAGCATGACAACGGGCAGCGCCCAGGCCAGTGGTTTGAAAAATATGTTCATTGACGCTGTTCCTTAACGGCTGCCGAGGTCTGATGGCCTTCAAGGCAACCCGTATATTTAATAAGGGTATTGGTCTTTGCGGGTGACACGAGGATACTGGCGGCCGATTTCCGTGACCTGAAGCCACCATGATTCTTAAACGATTGACTGTTGTAGTGCTGGCCTGCCTGACGCTGACGGCGTGTGGCGGGGTTGATCCCGATTCGCCGCTGGGCCAGCGTAAAGCGATTTTCAAGCAAATGCTAAAGACCAGTGAAGATCTGGGCGGCATGTTGCGGGGTCGAATTCCGTTCGATGGTCCGCGCTTTACCGAAGGCGCTATCAAGTTGGATGCGTTGGCTTACGAGCCGTGGAAGCATTTCCCTCAAGTAAAGGAGAGCGATCAAACCAGCGCTACTGATGACGTCTGGCAAAAGCAGGCACGTTTTCAGGAGTTGGCGCGGCAGTTGGAGGCTGCTACGGGTGAGCTGGTTATCGCCAGCCAGGTGCAACCCTACAAGGCCAGTAACCTGATGCCTGCGGTGCAGAAGGTCGAAGACACCTGCAGTGCGTGCCACAAGGCATTCAGGAATCACTGAGTAAAGTTGAGCCGGTACCCACCTGCTGTGGGAGCGGGCTTGCTCGCGATGCAGGCGACGCGATCTGTCAGGCAGACCGCAGCGATCCCATCGCGAGCAAGCCCGCTCCCACAGGGCGAATTACTTGTCCAGCTGATCCAGCGCTTCCTGCAGTTCCTTGCGCGATTCGGCCAGCTTGTTTTTGCGCTTGTCGATTTTTTCCGGATCGCCTTTCTTCATGGCCTTGTCCAGATCTGCCTGGCGCTTGCTGACTTCGTGCTTGGCTTCCAGCACCTTGTTTTCGCGTTCCTTGCGCAGGCCCGCGTCGGTGCAATGGGCTTCAACTTCGCTCAGGGCTTTTTCCAGGCCTGCTACCTGGTTGCTGTTGCCGTGGGCACGCGCTTGCTCAAGTTGCAGGGTGATGGCCTGCTTCTTGGCAGCACAGCCGGTCAGTTCAGGCGCTGTGTCGGCGGCCATCAGCGGGGCAGCCAACAGGCCGCAGACAGTAAACAGGGCGAGCGGTGAAAGTAATTTCATAAATAGCTCCATGACCAAAGATGACAATTAAATAAGGTCGAAAGAACGCTGCACAAGCGTCGTTCGGCGGTTCGAAACCGTGGATGTTAGCAGCATCCGTACGCAAGCAATCCGTTGCGCGATGCCCGCCAGCAGCAAAAAGCCCCGAACAGTCGCCTGTCCGGGGCTTTTGGTGCAGCAGGCTTACTTACAAACCAGCGGCAGTACGCAGTTCTTCAGCGCGGTCGGTACGCTCCCACGTGAACGTGGTGAAGGTATCGTCGCCAACCGTTTTGGTCTGCGGGATACGGCCGAAGTGACCGTATGCTGCAGTTTCCTGGTACATCGGGTGCAGCAGATCAAGCATCTTGGTGATGGCGTATGGACGCAAGTCGAACACCTCACGCACCAGCTTGATGATCTTGTCGTCGGAAATTTTGCCAGTGCCGAAAGTATTCAACGAAATCGAAGTCGGTTGAGCGACGCCGATTGCGTAGGAAACCTGGATCTCGCAACGCTCAGCCAGGCCGGCAGCCACGATGTTCTTGGCCACGTAACGACCGGCGTAGGCCGCCGAACGGTCAACCTTGGATGGATCTTTACCCGAGAACGCGCCGCCGCCGTGACGGGCCATGCCGCCGTAGGTGTCAACGATGATCTTGCGACCGGTCAGGCCGCAGTCGCCAACCGGGCCACCGATGATGAACTGGCCAGTAGGGTTGATGTGGAACTGGGTGTCTTTGTGCAACAGATCAGCAGGCAGCACGTGCTTGACGATCAGCTCCATGACGCCTTCGCGCAGGTCTTTGTTCGACACTTCCGGGTTGTGCTGGGTCGACAGCACGATGGCGTCGATGGCCACAACCTTGCCGCCTTCGTAACGGCAAGTGACCTGGGACTTGGCGTCCGGGCGCAGCCACGGCAGCAGGCCGGATTTGCGGGCTTCTGCCTGGCGCTGTACCAACTGGTGAGAGAAGGTGATCGGTGCCGGCATCAGCACGTCGGTTTCGTTGCTGGCGTAGCCGAACATCAGGCCCTGGTCGCCGGCGCCCTGATCTTCAGGCTTGGCGCGGTCTACACCCTGGTTGATGTCAGGAGACTGCTTGCCGATGATGTTCATCACGCCGCAGGTAGCACCGTCGAAGCCGACGTCGGAGCTGGTGTAACCGATGTCGGTGATCACGTCACGAACGATCTGCTCCAGGTCAACCCAGGCCGAAGTGGTGACTTCGCCGGCGATGATTGCTACGCCGGTTTTCACCAGAGTCTCGCACGCCACACGGGCGAACTTGTCTTCAGCAATGATGGCGTCCAGCACCGCGTCAGAAATCTGGTCGGCGATTTTGTCCGGATGCCCTTCAGACACGGACTCGGAGGTGAAAAGGGAGTATTCGCTCATCTCGACGGTTTCCTAATATTTACCGATGGTGAGTGTCGCCAGCTGGCCGCTGAAAGTGGCGGACCTGAAGCTGGAAACCATTACGTAAGCCTACATAGAGGCTTTCCCCGGGAACGAGTCCCGCAGCGGTGGCCCAACGGGCCAGATCATCTTGTTCAAAACCCAGCCATAAATCACCGCAGGCCTCGCGGGCCCACGCCTGATTATGGCTGCACAACTCTGTTACCAGCAGGCTACCGCCCGGTTGCAGCAAGGTCGCCAGTTGCCTGAGTGCTTCGGCCGGTGCAGCGAAATGGTGCAAGACCATGTTCACGACCACGCAATCGACCTGGATCGGTGCTTCATGCAGCGCGTCGGCCAGGATCAGGCTGACGTTGTTCAGTGACTCGCGTTCACACAACTGGCGGGCCAGCTCCAGCATCACCGGGCTGTTGTCCAGCGCCGTGACCTGATGGAAACGACGGGCCAGGTCGGGCAAGAAGCTGCCATCGCCGGGGCCGACTTCCAGGGCTGTGGCCCCCGGGCCGAAGCTCAGTTTGTCGAGCAGGGTTAAAACACTGTCACGGTATTGCGGCAAGCCGGCGATCAAATCCTGTTGAGCGCGAAATTTCTCGGCTATGCGTGAGAAAAAGTCCTGACTGGCGGCTGCACGTTGGCCGTGTACGGCGCTGATGCGCGCCTGTACATCGGCGGGCAAGGCCAGGTTATCGACCTCTTCCAGCAGTGCTGCATGCAATTTGCCGCCCAGTTGTTCGGTATGGGGCAGGGCGCGGCGATAAAAAATCGCGTTGCCTTCACGCCGGGTTGCAACCAGCCGTGCCTGGGACAGCACCTTGAGGTGGTGGCTCATGCCGGACTGCCCGGTGGCGAAAATCTGTGTCAGTTCCAGCACACCAAACGAATCATTGGCCAACGCGCGCAGCACATTGAGTCGCAGCGGATCGCCTCCAGCCTTGCACAGGGCGGAGAGCTCGTCGCAATCGTCATGGCGGATTGAAGGCACGCGTAAGTTCATGGGGCCGCAGTCTAGTTACCCGCTCAAGCCCCCGCAAGTTCAATATCAAAACTTTTTGATATTGGTCGATAAATGGCACGTTTGTCGGGTGGAATGTGCTTATTAACGAAATGAAATGTCCGATCCTTAACAGATTGCCTGCCTGAACAAAGGAAAAACGTTTCAGCTGACTATCTGTCATTGCCCCGAGGGGGTGGGTGAGGGAAAATGCTCGCCTTTTTTCCGTTTCGATTTAACTTCCAATACCCAGGAGAACAGCGATGCCCAGCCGTCGTGAGCGTGCCAACGCCATTCGTGCACTCAGCATGGATGCCGTGCAAAAAGCCAACAGCGGTCATCCAGGTGCCCCTATGGGTATGGCGGATATCGCCGAAGTACTGTGGCGCGATTATCTGAAGCACAACCCGAGCAATCCTTCGTTCGCTGACCGTGACCGCTTCGTGCTGTCCAACGGCCACGGTTCGATGCTGATCTACTCGTTGTTGCACCTGACCGGCTATGACCTGTCGATCGACGACCTGAAAAACTTCCGCCAGCTGCACAGCCGCACCCCGGGCCACCCGGAGCTGGGCTACACGCCGGGCGTTGAAACCACCACTGGCCCGTTGGGTCAGGGCCTGGCCAACGCTGTGGGCTTTGCCCTGGCCGAAAAAGTCATGGGCGCGCAGTTCAACCGTCCTGGCCATAACGTTGTCGATCACCACACCTACGTGTTCCTGGGTGATGGCTGCATGATGGAAGGCATTTCCCACGAAGTTGGCTCGCTGGCCGGCACCCTGGGCCTGAGCAAACTGATCGCTTTCTACGATGACAACGGCATCTCCATCGATGGCGAAGTTGAAGGCTGGTTTACCGACGACACGCCAAAGCGTTTCGAAGCCTACAACTGGCAAGTGATCCGTAACGTTGACGGTCACGACCCGGAAGAAATCAAGACCGCGATCGAAACCGCACGCAAAAGCGACCAGCCAACGCTGATCTGCTGCAAGACCACCATCGGTTTCGGTTCGCCGAACAAGCAGGGCAAGGAAGACTGCCACGGTGCTCCACTGGGCAACGATGAAATCGCCCTGACCCGCAAGGCCCTGAACTGGAACCACGGTCCATTTGAAATCCCGGCTGATATCTACGCCGAATGGGATGCCAAGGAAGTCGGTGCTGCGGTTGAGTCCGAGTGGGACAAGCGCTTCGCTGCCTACGCTGCCGAGTTCCCTGAGCTGGCCGCCGAGCTGTCCCGTCGCCTGAGCGGCAAGCTGCCAGCTGATTTCGATGCCAAGGCCAACGCCTACATCGCTGAAGTCGCGGCCAAAGGCGAAACCATCGCCAGCCGTAAAGCCAGCCAGAACGCGCTGAATGCCTTCGGCCCGTTGCTGCCTGAATTGCTGGGCGGCTCCGCTGACCTGGCCGGCTCCAACCTGACCCTGTGGAAAGGTTGCAAAGGTGTTTCGGCTGAAGACGCCAGCGGCAACTACGTGTACTACGGTGTACGTGAGTTCGGCATGAGCGCCATCATGAACGGCGTTGCCCTGCACGGCGGCCTGGTGCCTTACGGTGCAACCTTCCTGATGTTCATGGAATACGCCCGCAACGCCATCCGCATGTCGGCCCTGATGAAACAGCGCGTGATCTATGTGTTCACCCACGACTCCATCGGTCTGGGCGAAGACGGCCCGACTCACCAGCCGATCGAACAGCTGACCAGCCTGCGTACCACGCCGAACCTGGACACCTGGCGCCCTGCTGATGCGGTGGAATCCGCAGCTGCCTGGAAATACGCCCTGGAGCGCAACGACGGCCCGTCCGCGTTGATCTTCTCGCGTCAGAACCTCAACCACCAGAACCGTGATGCCGGCCAGATTGCCGATATCAACCGTGGTGGCTACGTGCTCAAGGACTGCGCAGGCGAGCCTGAGCTGATCCTGATCTCGGCCGGTTCCGAAGTGGGCCTGGCTGTTCAGGCCTGGGAAAAACTGACCGAACAGGGCCGCAAGGTTCGTGTGGTGTCGATGCCATGCACCAGCGTGTACGAAGCTCAAGATGCGGGCTACAAGCAGTCGGTTCTGCCGCTGCAGGTGAGCGCCCGTATCGCCATTGAAGCCTCCCACGCTGACTACTGGTACAAGTACGTGGGCCTGGAAGGCCGCGTGATCGGCATGACCACCTACGGCGAGTCGGCGCCTGCGCCTGCCTTGTTCGAGGAGTTCGGCTTCACCCTGGAAAACATCCTGGGTCAGGCTGACGAGCTGCTGGAAGACTAAGTAACAAAGTGGCTGCCTTATTCGCGAGCAGGCTCGCTCCCACATGGGCTATGTAGATCCCTGTGGCAGCGAGCCTGCTCGCGAAATAGTAGTGGTGAAGGATTCACCTTGGTAATCGAGAACCCCATGCCTCAACCGCGTCCCTACAAAGTTGCACTCAACGGCTACGGCCGGATTGGTCGTTGTGTCTTGCGTGCGTTGTTCGAGCGAGGGGCTTCTGCCGGGTTTGAAATTGTTGCACTCAATGATTTGGCCGATATGGCCAGTCTCGAATATTTGACGCGCTTCGACTCCACCCATGGCCGGTTTCCCGGCGAGATACGGATCGAAGGCGACTGCCTGCATATCAATGGCGACTGCGTGAAAGTGTTCCGCAGTGCCACCCCCGAAGGGATCGACTGGGCCGCGCTGGGCATTGACCTGGTGCTGGAATGCTCCGGTGTCTACAACACCCGTGCCGACGGCCAGCGCTTTCTGGATGCCGGGGCTCCCGGCGTACTTTTTTCGCAACCGATGGCCAGCGACGCCGATGTCGACGCCACCATTGTCTACGGCGTCAACCAGCACAGCCTGACGGGCGAAGAGCGCCTGGTGTCCAACGCTTCCTGCACCACCAATTGCGGCGTACCGCTGTTGCGTCTGCTGGATCAGGCGCTTGGCCTGGAGTACGTGTCGATCACCACGATTCACTCGGCGATGAACGATCAGCCGGTCATCGATGCCTACCATCATGAAGACCTGCGACGTACTCGCTCGGCCTTTCAGTCGGTGATTCCGGTATCGACCGGCCTGGCCAAAGGCATTGAGCGCCTGTTGCCGGAACTTGCCGGCCGAATTCAGGCCAAAGCAGTACGGGTGCCGACCTTGAACGTGTCGTGCCTGGACATCACCCTGACCACGGCCCGGGATACCGATGCCGCAGAAGTGAACCGCCTGCTGCGCGAGGCTGCCACCAGCGGCCCGCTCAAAGGCTTGCTGGCCTACACCGAGCTGCCGCACGCCAGCTGTGATTTCAATCATGACCCTCATTCGGCCATTGTCGATGCCAGCCAAACCCGCGTTTCCGGCCCCCGGCTGGTGAACCTGCTGGCCTGGTTCGATAACGAATGGGGTTTTGCCAATCGAATGATCGATGTGGCAGAGCACTACTTGCACGTTACCCACCCAAAATCCGTTCTCTAACATTAGAAACTCAGGAATTGCGACCCATGACCGTGTTGAAGATGACCGACCTCGATCTGCAAGGTAAACGCGTACTGATCCGCGAAGACCTCAACGTCCCAGTCAAGGACGGTGTAGTCACCAGCGATGCGCGTATCCTCGCTTCGCTGCCGACCATCAAGCTGGCGTTGGAAAAAGGCGCGGCGGTTATGGTCTGCTCGCACCTGGGACGTCCGACTGAAGGCGAGTTCTCGGCTGAAAACAGCCTCAAGCCTGTAGCCGAGTACCTGAGCAAGGCCCTGGGCCGTGAAGTGCCGCTGGTCAGCGATTACCTCAATGGTGTCGACGTCAAAGCCGGCGACATCGTGCTGTTCGAGAACGTGCGCTTCAACAAGGGCGAAAAGAAAAACGCCGACGAACTGGCCAAGCAATACGCAGCACTGTGCGACGTGTTTGTGATGGACGCTTTCGGCACCGCTCACCGCGCCGAAGGTTCGACCCACGGCGTGGCCAAGTTTGCCAAGGTTGCTGCGGCAGGCCCTCTGCTGGCTGCTGAACTGGAAGCACTGGGCAAGGCCCTGGGCGCCCCGGCCAAGCCAATGGCGGCCATTGTTGCCGGCTCCAAGGTGTCGACCAAGCTTGAAGTGCTCAACAGCCTGAGCCAGATCTGCGATCTGCTGATCGTGGGTGGCGGTATCGCCAACACTTTCCTGGCCGCTGCCGGTCACCCGGTGGGCAAGTCGCTGTACGAGCCCGACCTGCTGGAAACTGCCCGCGCCATTGCTGCCAAGGTCAACGTGCCCCTGCCTACCGACGTAGTCGTGGCCAAAGAGTTCGCTGAAAGTGCCGCTGCCACCGTCAAGCTGATTGCCGACGTGGCTGCTGACGACATGATCCTGGATATCGGCCCGCAAACTGCTGCGCATTTCGCCGAGCTGCTCAAGTCTTCGAAGACTATCCTGTGGAACGGTCCGGTTGGCGTGTTCGAGTTCGACCAGTTCGGCAACGGCACCAAGGTTCTGGCCCGGGCCATTGCCGACAGCGCAGCGTTCTCGATTGCGGGTGGCGGCGACACTCTGGCGGCGATCGACAAATACGGCATTGCTGATCAAATCTCCTACATCTCCACCGGCGGTGGTGCATTCCTGGAGTTCGTCGAAGGCAAGGTACTGCCTGCCGTTGAAATCCTGGAAAGCCGCGCCAAAGCCTGAAGGTGTTTCAGGCCCTGAAAGGAAGCATGGACATGGTCAAGTTGTTACCGCTGTTGATGATCGCGGGCTTTTTGGCCGGTTGCGCCGGCTCGAGCGAGTCGGTGCCCGAGGCTGCAACCCCTGAAGAGAGTGGTTGTTACCAGGCTGACTGGCAGGCGCAAAGCGTGCCGCTGGTCAATAAACGCTCAGGGCCCGAGGCGCTGGAAAAATACGAGTCGCCCAAGCCTTCACAAGAGCGCGGGTGCCCATGATTTGAAATGCGGCCCACCCAATGGGCCGCATAGCTATAGCTGAAGCTGTAACGTTTCAGCTAAATCGCATTGGCCATATCGGGGCAAACCCCCGATCTGCAATAACTTGAATAGCAGCCGCCGCTACGGCAGGCTTGCACGATTAACGACCCTTGTCCGGGAGAGACACACACAATGGCACTTATCAGCATGCGCCAGATGTTGGACCACGCCGCCGAATTCGGCTACGGCGTTCCAGCCTTCAACGTAAACAACCTTGAGCAGATGCGCGCCATTATGGAAGCCGCTGACAAGACCGACTCCCCGGTGATCGTTCAGGCCTCGGCCGGTGCGCGCAAGTACGCGGGTGCTCCTTTCCTGCGTCACCTGATCCTGGCTGCAATCGAAGAATTTCCGCATATCCCGGTGTGCATGCACCAGGACCACGGCACCAGCCCTGACGTGTGCCAGCGCTCGATCCAGCTGGGCTTCAGCTCGGTGATGATGGACGGCTCGCTGGGTGAAGACGGCAAGACCCCGACCGACTACGACTACAACGTTCGCGTGACTCAGCAAACCGTTGCCCTGGCGCACGCTTGCGGCGTATCGGTTGAAGGCGAGCTGGGCTGCCTGGGTTCGCTGGAAACCGGTATGGCTGGCGAAGAAGACGGCATCGGTGCAGAAGGCGTTCTGGATCACAGCCAGATGCTGACCGACCCGGAAGAAGCGGCTGACTTCGTCAAGCGCACCCAGGTAGATGCCCTGGCAATTGCCATCGGTACTTCCCACGGCGCTTACAAGTTCACCAAGCCACCGACTGGCGACGTACTGGCAATCGACCGTATCAAAGAGATCCACAAGCGCATTCCGAACACTCACCTGGTGATGCACGGTTCGTCCTCTGTTCCACAAGAGTGGCTGGCGATCATCAACGAGTTCGGCGGCGACATCAAAGAAACCTACGGTGTGCCGGTAGAAGAAATCGTTGAAGGCATCAAGCACGGCGTGCGCAAGGTCAACATCGACACCGACCTGCGTCTGGCATCGACTGGCGCGATGCGTCGCCTGATGGCAACCAACCCGAGCGAGTTTGACCCGCGCAAGTTCTTCGGCGCCACTGTAACGGCCATGCGTGACGTGTGTATTGCCCGTTACGAAGCCTTCGGTACTGCCGGTAATGCTTCGAAGATCAAGCCGATCTCCCTCGAAGCCATGTACCAGCGTTACCTCAAAGGTGAGCTGAACGCCAAGGTCAACTAAGACCGGCGCGTACTAAAAAGCCCGCAGCGATGCGGGCTTTTTTGTGGGTGTCAGTTGCAGCCCTCTCCCTCCGGGAGAGGGCTAGGGTGAGGGTCACTTGAGCAACCCGCGCACACTGATCCACACAGGAATACCCAAGCCAATCCAGCTCAATACATCCCACGCCTCGTCACCCAATAGCGCACTGAACAAGCCCATCACGCTGACCAGGCCAATCGCCAGCGGGATGGAAAACACTTTCCAGAAGTTCGACTGACGGGGCCTCATCGTGCGCTCTCCCTGGCCGCTCGGCGGCGCACCCACCACAGGTAGAGTCCGCTGCCGAGCACCACAATGGTCAGCACGTCGAGAGCCGCCCAGAGAATTTTCATCGGCATGCCGCCGTAATCGCCGAAGTGCAGCGGTTGCGACATGCCCATAGCGTCCATGTACCACGGGCGCCCGGCCACTGCGGTGACATCCAGGGTACTGGCATCGATCAATACCGGGGTCAGCAGGTGGGAAGTCAGGTGCGTGCTGCCTTTCATAAAGACCGCGTAATGGTGCTCGCTGGAGAACCGTGTACCGGGGAAGGCGATAAAGTCCGGGCGCATGCCGGGTGCGGCTTTGGCTGCGATCTCCAGCAACTGGCTGGCCGGGGCAAGACGGGTCAGTGGCGGAGCATCGCGGTAGGGTTCGATCATGGCGCTGAGGCTGTCATTGCGCCATGCGGCAATGATCAGGTCAGCACAGGCGCTGATAACGCCGGTCACCCCTACCACCAGGGCCCAGGTCAGGGTCACGGCGCCAATCAGGTTGTGCAGGTCGAGCCAGCGCAGGCGTTTGGATTTGTCGGTGCGCACGGTAGCGAATTCATGGCGGCGCATAAAAGGCAGGTACAGCACTGTGCCGGAGATGATGGCCAATACAAACAGCAGGCCCATAAAGGCCAGTAGCAGCTTGCCGGGCAGCCCGGCGAACATGTCCACATGCAGGCGCAGCATGACCATCATGAGTCCGCCATTGGCTGACGGCACCTCTATGGCTTCGCCGGTGCGCGCATCGAGCATAAAGGTGTGGGAGGAATTGGGTTCGGTGCCGGCGGTGGGTGCCATGATGGTCAGGACGGCATTGGCTTCGTCTTCGTCCCAGCCGAAATACTGCATGACCTCGCCCGGGCGATGAGCTTCGGCGGCGCGCACCAGTTGTTGCAGGTCGAGGGTTGGGGTATCGGCAGGCAGGGTTTTGACCTGCGGCGCATCGCCTAGCAGATGGTCGATTTCATGATGAAAAATCAACGGCAGGCCGGTCAGTGCCAGCATCAGCAAGAACGCAGTGCAAATCAGGCTGGTCCAGGTGTGGATAAAGGACCAGCGGCGGATGGTTTTGCTTTTCATGAAAATCCTGAATGCGTAAACCCCCTGTGGGAGCGGGCTTGCTCGCGATGGCATCAACTCGTTTTTGCAGTTGCACCGAGTTGTCTGCATCGCGGGCAAGCCCGCTCCCACAGGGGGAGTATTTTTCAATACAAGCGGGTTAGAACTCCAGCTGCGCCGAGAACTGCACGGTGCGCGGATCGCCCAGATAGTGGCTGTTGAGCCAGTAATCCTTGTTGGCCAGGTTGCTGACGTTCATGCGCAGGGTCAGGTCGTTTTCCGACACTTTCATGCGGTAGCGCGCACCGGCATCAAAGGTGGTGAACGATGGCAATTCGTAGTCGTTGCTCACGTCGGTGTACTGTCTGCCGGTGTAGAACGCCCCGCCGGTCAGGGCCAAACCAGGCAAGGCATTTATGTCGTACTCGGCGTAAACCTTGGCCAGTTGCTTGGCAACGTCGACCGGGGCATTGCCGTCGTTGGCCTTGTTGTCGGCGTCTTTGACCTTTGGATCAAGCAGGGTGAAACCGCCCACTACGGTCAGCTCCGGTGTGACTTTTCCGGTCACGCTGAATTCCAGGCCGTTGTTAACCTGTTTGCCACTCTCGGTGTAAATCAATCCTTCGCTGAGAAAGCCGTTAGGTTTTTCAATGTTGAACAGGGCCAGGGTCAGCAGCGCGTCGCCTACAGTGGCTTTGGCGCCGATTTCATATTGCTTGCTGACTTGCGGCGCGAAGATTTGCCCGGCGTTGACTGCGTTGTACGGCGCTGTTCCGCCTGCTTGCAGGCCTTCGATGTAAGTGGCATAGGTGGTCAGCCAAGGTACGGGCTTGTAGATAAGCGAAACGCTGGGCGAGGTTTTACTCTCGTCGTAGCGGGTTTTCTTAGCCGGGTTGGAGTAGATGAAGTCATTGGCGTAAGACTTGATCTGGGTGCGGGTCACACCGAGGATGCTCGACCATTGATCGTTGAAGGTGATGACATCGCCGATCAGGAAATTATTGGACTGGGAGGTACCTGCCAAGCGCTGGTTGCCATTGCCAATCGAGTAGCTGGGTTTGCCGACCTGTTCGCTGCTGCCAAACGGCAATGCGCCGCCGCCTACGTCGACGTATTGCGGCGGAGAGCTGGGTACATGGTCTTCGTACTGACGGATGCGCGAGTCATTACCCTGATAACCCATGGTCATCTTGTGGCCAATTGAGCCGGTCGCGAACGCGGCATCCAGAAACAGGTAGGCCGAGTTTTCTACGTGCTCAATGGGAGCAAAGGCGTACAGCGGTTGGGTGTAGACCCCCGGGCTATACACGGTTGGACCGGTGTAGGTGTTTTCTTCGGTGAACTTCTGGGTAGCAAAGGCACCGCGCAGGGTGAAGGTGTCGTTCAGGCGCCACTTGGCCCGCACGCCACCCTTGTCGGTTTCGTTATCCGAAAATGACCACTTCTGGCTGTACAGCTTGTCGTTGTCGAGCTGCGAGGCGCGTGGCCGCAGGGCCTGATCTCCGAAGTACCAGTAGCTGGTCAACCCGCGGATTTCGGTTTTCTTGTGCGATGCATCGAACTGGATTTGCAGGTCGTCGCTGACATTCCAGTCCACGGCCAGGCTGATCAGCTCGCGACGGCGTTTCTGCATGTCGATGGCAGTTTCGCCATCCTGGGTGAGCAGGTTCAGGCGATAGGCAAATTTGCCTTCGTCGTCGATCTTGCCGCCAAAGTCGCCATGCAGGTAATAGTTTTCGCCACCCGCATTGCCCAAAGTAACGCTGCGATAGTTCTCGTAAGTTGGCCGCTTCAGAACATAGTTGGCCAGGCCTCCGGGCGTAGCGGGGCCATACAGAAAGCCGGTGAGACCGGTGATGACTTCCAGTTGCTCGGTTTCTTCCAGAAAGTTGCCCGCATCGGCCAGGGTGCTGAAACGCAACCCGTCATTCGCGATATTCAGGTTGCCCGCGCCGCTGAAACCGCGAATGTTGACTGCGCTGGCATATCCCGCGCCGGTCGGCGAGAACATCTGGGTGAACGGGTTGCGCTTGAACACGTCATCCAGTGAGGTGGCCTGGATGTTTTTGAGCAATGCCTGAGAGGTAACGCTCATGGAGTAGGGCGTGTCTTGCAGTTTCATCCCGCCCAGTGCACCGACATTATTCAAATTTTCGCTGACGTAACCCGCCGCTTCCGAGCCCTCGGCAACAGCAGCGCCGTTGATATTGACGTCGCCCAGAGTCAGGGCGCCTTCAACGACAGGCATCAGGGTGAAAGCACCGTTACCACTGCTTTGCAGCTGCAAACCGCTCCCCTGCAACGCCTCACGCAACGCAGTCGTGGCTTCAAATGTGCCGTTGACCGGTGCCGAGGTTTTGCCTGCCAGCAAGGACGAGTCGATGGCCAGGGTAATGCCAGCCTGGCTGGCGATCTGGTTCAGGGTGGCCGCCAATGGGCCAGCGGGCAGGTTGTAGCTGCGCGCAGAGGATGCCTGTTCGGCGGCAATCAGCGTGGTGCTGGCCAGCGGAGCGCCAAGGGCAATGGCAACAGCCAACAGGCTGGGGCGCAAAAACGTGTCGAGGGTGCGGGACATTCGGCGGGTTCCTGAATGGAAATGTTTCTCAATGCCTATCTGCCGCACGAGATTTGAAAAGTGATAGGGCTTATTGAAAATAATTTAGATTCAGTTCGCCGCAGGCCTGGCGCTGACAGTGACCCACCACGGGGTGCGCTGTTCGATTTGCACCGGCAAGGTCGGCAACAGGGCGTTGAGCGCCAGTTCGACGTTGTTCAGCGGGAAGCTGCCAGTGATGCGCAGGTCGGCCACTTCGGGGGCTACACCCAGGTGGCCACGGTGATAGCGGTTGAGTTCGCCAACCATGTCGCCCAGGCGCACGTTGTCCAGTACCAGCATGCCCCGTGTCCAGGCGTCGGCCCCGGGACTCACTGCATACATCTGGCCCAGACGGTCACGGTGCATCAGCACTTGCTGGCCTTCGCTGTAGATGGTCTGTTCGACGCTATCTTCTGGATGGGCCTGGACACGCGATTGCAGCACGCTCAGGCGCGTGCCGTCGTCTTCGCGTTTAACCATGAACCGGGTGCCAAGGGCCAGCAAGCTGCCATCGCGGGTTTGTACGATAAACGGGCGAGGGTCGCCGTGGCCGGTTTCGACCATGATCTCGCCTTCTTGCAGGATGATGCGCCGGGTGCTGTTGTCAAAACGTACATCGACTGCACTGTGGGTATTGAGGTTGAGCAACGTGCCGTCGGCCAGGCGCATCTGGCGCTGTTCACCGGTGGCAGTGCGCTGGTCGGCCATCCAGTAATCGATGGGCAAGTAGTTCTTGCCGGCAAACAGGGCCAGCCCGCACACCAGGGCGATACTCGCCAGGCCGCTGCCGATCTTGCGCGCCTGCTGCTGCACGCCATTGCGCGCATTGAGCAGGGCGTTGCGTGCCGGGATGCCGGTATTGCTGAAGCGCTGGTCGAGCATGCCCAGTTGTAACCAGGCCCGGGCGTGTTCTTCGCTGGCGCTGTACCACTTGGCGAACTCGGCCTGTTCCACGGCGCTGCCGTTGCCGCAATCCAGGCACAGTTGCCAGGCGATGGCGGCGTCCAGCACCTGGGCCGAGACCGGTTTGCCGTTGGCCTGGCTCATGTCGGCTCACCATACAGGGCGATGTAGCACTGGCGGATGCCCTGGGCCAGGTATTGACGTACACGGGGCACCGACACGCCCAGGCGTTCGGCGATTTCGGCATGGGTCATGCCGTCGAGCCGACTGTGCAGGAAGGCCGCACGCGACTTGCTCGACAGTTTGGCCAACATGCGGTCGATGGCTCGCAGGTCTTCGAGGATCAACTGCTGGGCCTCGGGCGAGGGGTGCTCGGCTTCGGGGATCAGCATCAACTCGTTGAGCCAGGCCTGCTCCAGGGCGGCGCGGCGAAAATAGTCGAACAGCAGGCCTTTGGCGATGGCCGCCAGAAAGGCCCGGGGTTCGCGCGGGGCTTGCAGTTCGGTACGGCCAAGCAGGCGTACAAAAGTGTCCTGGCTGAGGTCCTCTGCCCGCTGCGGGCAGGCTACGTTGCGCCGTAACCACGCCAGCAGCCAGCCGCGATGGTCGCGATAAAGCGCTCCAACCAGCTCACTGTGGGGGGTTTGGACTGACGACAAGAGCATCACCGACTGCAAGTTTTAACTAACGATAATTATTCGCGATTGTGGCAGAGGGAGTGATCCTACGCAATTGACGCTCATCGGATGACATATAAGCGGGGGAGGGTCGTTATTGTGGGAGCGGGCTTGCTCGCGATGGGATCGCCGCGTTTCGCCTGATGAGCCGCGTCGCATGAATAGCGAGCAAGACCCCTCCCACAGATTAAAAACCGTGAATCTGCTTGCGTCGCTGCCACTGGTTAAGCCGCTGTTGCAAGGCCAGGGGGCTGTCGATGCCCTGGACGCTGGCACGGCTGAACAGGATCAGTGCCAGCTCGGCCGTGGCCAGCGCGTCTGCACTGGCGTTGTGACGGTCTTCAACCTGCAGGTTGAAGTGGTTGATCCAGTGATCAAGCCCTGCCTGGCGCGGGTTGAATTGCGGGCAGAGCATCGGTGCCAGTGCGGCCACATCCATAAACGGATGCTGCAACCGATAGCCCAGGCTGTCCTTGAGGGCTCGGGTGAGCATGTGCTGGTCAAATGGTGCATGGAAGGCCAGTACCGGGCTATCGCCGACAAAGTCCATGAAATCCAGCAGCGCATCCACCGGGTCGCTGCCAGCGGCAATGGCGGCAGGTCCCAGTTCATGCAGCAGCATGCTGGGGCTCAGGGGGTGGTCGGGGCGCAGCAGGGTGCGCTCAAAGGCCTGGCTCAAGTCAATGGCGCCGTCTTCAATCACTACTGCACCAATCGACAACACTTGATCGCGGTTGAGATTAAGACCGCTGGTTTCCAGGTCTACCACCACCCAACGCTGACTGCGCAATGGCACATTGCTCAAGGCGGTGGCGGACGGCAATTGCAGCAGGCGTTGCTGTTGCTCAAGGCTTAGCAGCGGTTTTTTGCGGGGTAACAGCCAGGACAACAGGCTCATAGCTGATACCGCAGGGCCAGGCTGCTTTGCAGGCGCTGGGCCTGGCGCAGGGCTTCACGCAGGATACGGCGATCCAGCTGGTTGAGGTTGTCCGGGTCGACGCGATTGGAGTACGGGCGGTTTTCCCGGGTTTGCAACTGGTGCTGCTGCATGCGGGTTTGCTGGATAAAGTGGTAAGCCTCCTCGTAGGCACCGCCGTCCAGCGGTTCGATCACGTCGAGAGCAACCAGTTGGCGCAAGCGCTCAAGGGTATTGTTGGCTTCTACACCGTTGGCCAGTGCCAGCAAGCGAGCCCCGTCGACAAAGGGCGTAAGGCCCTGCACCTTGAGGTCGAGGGTGGCCTTGTCACTGCCTTTGCGCTCCAGCACAAACTCGCGAAAGCGCCCCACCGGCGGCCGGTGACGCAGGGCGTTGTCGGCCATCATGCGCTGGAACAGGCGGTTGTCGGCCACTTGCTCAAGGATGCCGCGACGTAGTTGCGCGCAGCCCTGTTCATCGCCCCAGACCACGCGCAGGTCGAAGTAGATGGTGGAGGCCAGCAGATTTTCCGGGGTCGCTTCACGAATAAACGCCGCAAAGCGCCGCGCCCATTCGGTACGGGACAAGCACAGGTCGGGGTTGCCGGCCATGATATTGCCCTTGCACAGGGTAAAGCCGCAGGCCGCCAGGTGCTGGTTGATCTGCTGGGCGATGGGCAGCAGGCGCTGGCGAATGTCGGCGGCCTCGGCAGCGTCCCTGGCCTCGAACAGGATGCCGTTGTCCTGGTCGGTGTGCAGGGTTTGTTCGCTCCGTCCTTCGCTGCCAAAACACAGCCAGGTAAACGGCACGCCGGGGTCACCCTTGTCGGCCAGCACCAGCTCAATCACCCGGCAGACGGTGTGATCGTTCAGTTGGGTGATGATATGGGTGATTTGCGTGGAAGATGCGCCGTGGGCCAGCATGCGCTCAACCAGCTGGCCGATTTCGCCGCGCAGGCTGATCAGGGTTTCCAGCCGTGGAGCATGGCGAATGGTACGTGCCAGATGCACCAGGTCGACCCGTTGCAGCGAAAACAGGTCACGCTCGGAAACAACCCCACACAGGCGTTGATCTTTAACCAGGCACACGTGGGCAATATGCCGCTGGGTCATGGCGATTGCAGCGTCGAAAGCGCTGTGATCGGGGCTCAGGTAGAACGGCCCGGGGGTCATGTGCAGGTCGATGGCCTGGTCGAAATCCTCAATGCCATTGGCAACGACCTGACGCAGGTCGCGCAGGGTGAAAATCCCCAGCGGGGCCTTGAGCTCGTCGACCACCACAATGCTGCCCACCTGCTGTTCGTGCATCAGACGCACGGCTTCACGCAGTGCAACCTGAGGCGCGCAGGTCACGGGATGACGCATGGCCAGTTCACCCAGGC
The DNA here is from genome assembly GCF_012985715.1 of Pseudomonas sp. WS 5051. Lineage (NCBI taxonomy): Bacteria > Pseudomonadati > Pseudomonadota > Gammaproteobacteria > Pseudomonadales > Pseudomonadaceae > Pseudomonas > Pseudomonas sp. WS 5051. The sequence continues at coordinate 88,147 of NZ_JAAQWV010000003.1, read as the reverse complement.
GGGTGTTGAGCGAGTACTGGGTGCCGAGGGTTTCAGCGGCTTTTTGCTGCACCTGCTGATTGACCTTGTCCAGCAGGCTGCTGACGCCGCGCAAGGCAAAGTCGCGAAATTCGTCGGACAGGCCAAACAGTTTGATAAACGCGGTTTTGTTCAGTTGCAGGCAGAACGTATCTTCGGCGGCCCGGTGTTCGGTGCGGGTGGCGCGCTCGCCCAGCAGCGCGGCCAGGGGGAAGCATTCGCCGGCGGTGATCTCGAAGGTGGTCTGGGCTTCTTCGCGACCGGCGTGGGTGCGCTCGCCCACCACTCGGCCCTGCTTGACGATATAGAAGTGCTCCACCGGCCCGTCGGTGGGTCGGATGATGCTTTCGCCCGGGGCATAGAAGCGCAGTTGGCACTGCTCGACCAGGTACGCCAGGTGAGTGTTTTCCATTTGGTTGAAGGGCGGGAATCGCTGCAAGAATTGCATGGTGCCGTGAATGTTCTGCAACACCGCGGTTTTCCCTGCCTGGAGAAACGCATCCGATTTACTCATTACTGATACCGCGTCGTTGGTTGTGAGCCGTTGTTGTTATGACCGGACAGGGCATCGCCCCAAGGTGTATTTCTATCCCTCATGCTCGGTGGTCTGCGCGCGGGTGCCCATTGGACGTAAGTCTATGGGGCAGCGTTGTGCTGCTGTTTTAAAAACATCGCACATTGGTTTCAGATATTTCTTGTGCTGGCAGGCTTGGAAATACCGGAATGTGAGCGCACATTTACACCCAGTAATGGATAACCGACTACGCTATTAGGATATTTCGCCTGCAAGTCAGCTTCCGAGAAGCCTATGACCGAACACGACATTTTGACTGACGCCGAAAGAGAGGCCTTACAAGAGGTCATGCAGACACCTGCTTCGGTCTCGTCATGTGTGTTGATTGTCGAAGATGATGTTTTGGCTCGGGAGTTGTTGGCGGAGTTTCTTGAACTCAATGCCATTGAGTGCCTCCAGGCCAGCAATGAAGAAGAAGCGCTGGCGCTATTGGCATCGGGCCAGCCGATCAACCTGATGCTCACCGATTTGCGCATGCTGCCCCATGATGGCTTGCATCTGATCCGCAAAGTGCGTGAATCCGAGCGGGCGGCCTTGCCGGTTATCATCATGTCGGGGGATGCGAATGTACGGGATGCCATCGATGCCATGCATTTGAGCGTGGTGGACTTTTTGCTCAAGCCGATTGATACCGACAGGTTGCTCAAGCTGATCCGTGAGGAGTTGGGGATGTAAGGTTGGTCTGCCACCGTGTCAAAAAAAAGCCCCGAATGTTCGGGGCTTTATTTATTGCTGCGGGTTACAGGCCGTTTCTGGCCTTGAACTCGCGCCGACGACGGTGCAGTACCGGCTCGGTGTAGCCGTTAGGCTGTTTGGTGCCTTCGATGACCAGTTCGACCGCCGCCTGGAAGGCGATATTGCTGTCGAAGTCCGGCGCCAGCGGACGGTACAGCGCGTCGTTGGCGTTCTGGCGGTCAACCACCGGTGCCATGCGCTTGAGGCTTGCCATGACCTGCTCTTCGTTGACGATGCCGTGACGCAGCCAGTTGGCGATGTGCTGGCTGGAGATACGCAGCGTGGCACGGTCTTCCATCAGGCCGATGTCGTTGATGTCCGGCACCTTGGAGCACCCCACGCCCTGGTCGATCCAGCGCACAACGTAGCCCAGGATGCCCTGGGAGTTGTTGTCCAGTTCGTTCTGGATCTGTTCCGGGGTCCACTGCGGGTTCACCGCCAGCGGGATGGTCAGGATGTCGTCCACCGAAGCCGGAGCGCGCTTGGCCAGTTCGGCCTGACGGGCGAACACGTCAACCTTGTGGTAATGCAGCGCGTGCAGGGCGGCGGCGGTCGGTGACGGCACCCAGGCAGTGTTGGCACCGGCCAGCGGGTGAGCGATTTTCTGCTCCAGCATGGCGGCCATCAGATCGGGCATGGCCCACATGCCTTTACCGATTTGTGCACGACCTTGCAGGCCAGTGCTCAAGCCGACATCGACGTTGTTGTTTTCGTAGGCCGAAATCCACTTCTGAGCTTTCATGTCGGCCTTGCGTACGACCGGGCCGGCTTCCATCGACGTGTGAATCTCGTCGCCGGTACGGTCCAGGAAGCCGGTGTTGATAAACACCACTCGCTCGCTGGCGGCCTTGATGCAGGCCTTGAGGTTGATCGTGGTACGGCGCTCTTCGTCCATGATTCCGACCTTGAGCGTGTTGCGTGGCAGCTTGAGCACGTCTTCGATGCGGCCGAACAGCTCGTTGGTGAACGCGGCTTCTTCAGCCCCGTGCATCTTCGGCTTGACGATATACACCGAGCCGGTGCGGCTGTTGCTGCGCGTGGTCTGGCCATTGAGGCTGTGGATAGCCGCCAGGCTGGTGAGCAGGCCGTCGAGGATGCCTTCGGGCACTTCGTTGCCGTCTTTGTCGAGGATCGCATCGATGGTCATCAGGTGGCCGACGTTGCGCACGAACAACAGCGAGCGGCCGTGGAGGCTGACGGTGCCGCCGTTTGGCGCGGTGTACTCGCGATCCGGGTTCATGGTGCGGGTAAAGGTCTGGCCGCCCTTGGATACTTGCTCGCTGAGGTCACCCTTCATCAGGCCGAGCCAGTTGCGGTAGATCACCACCTTGTCATCGGCATCGACCGCAGCGACCGAGTCTTCGCAGTCCATGATGGTGGTCAGGGCGGCTTCCATCAGCACGTCTTTGACGCCTGCAGCATCGGTCTGGCCGACGGGGCTGGCCGCGTCGACCTGGATTTCGAAATGCAGGCCGTTGTGCTTGAGCAGCACGGCCGTCGGCGCTGCGGCCGTGCCGTGGTAACCGATCAACTGCGCGGTGTCGCGCAGGCCGGTGCTGGCGCCGCCCTTGAGGGTGACCTGCAAGGCGCCGTCAACAATGGCGTAGCCGCTGGAATCAACGTGGGAGCCGCTGGCCAGAGGTGCAGCTTCGTCGAGGAAGGCGCGGGCGAAGGCGATGACCTTGTCGCCGCGAACCTTGTTGTAGCCTTTGCCCTTTTCGGCGCCGTCGGCTTCGCTGATGGCGTCGGTGCCGTAAAGCGCGTCGTACAGCGAGCCCCAACGGGCGTTAGAGGCGTTGAGGGCAAAGCGCGCATTCATCACCGGCACCACCAATTGCGGGCCGGCCATGCGGGCGATTTCGTCATCGACGTTTTGCGTCGTTGCCTGGAAATCCGCAGCTTCTGGCTGCAGATACCCGATATCCTGGAGGAAGGCCTTATAAGCCACGGCGTCATGGGCCTTGCCGGCCTGCGCCTGGTGCCAGGCGTCGATGCGCGCCTGCAAATCATCGCGTTTGGCGAGCAGTGCTTTGTTCTTGGGTGCCAGGTCGTTGATGACCTTGTCGGCACCGGCCCAGAACTGATCGGCGGTGAGGCCGGTACCGGGGATAGCTTCGTTGTTGACGAAGTCGAACAGGACTTTGGCGACCTGCAGGCCACCGACGTGAACGTGTTCAGTCATTGCTTGCCTCACTCATTTTTATTTAAAGCCTGGAGCGCTTCTCAAAACACCGCCAGAGCGGGTTTGTACGGGGATTGCAGACGCTTTGGCAGACCATGTTGCAAGTTATGTAGTGGTCGCCGAGGCATACTACATGATCAATTGCAGATGTGAAAATCAGACTGATCACGTCGTTCTGCGACCATTTTTACGCGAACGGTCACTCAGAAGAACGGGATGTTCTCAAGAAACAGGCAGGTTGTTCCAGATAATTCTAAAAACAGTACACAATTTGTGATTTTGAAGGCATCTGTGGAGCAGGCTTGCTCGTGATTCGGGCGACGCGGTCTGTCAGGCAAACCGTGGCGAGACCATCGCGAGCAAGCCCGCTCCCACAGGGAAGGGTGTTGCCTATACTCAATCGACCCCCTAATAAGAGAGTCCCGCCATGAATCATCTTGTTATCACCGTCTTTGCCCAGGACAAGGCCGGGCAGGTCGAGCGTATTGCCCAGTGCATCGCCGAGCATGGAGGTAACTGGCTGGAGAGTCGCATGTCGCGTATGGCCGGGCAATTTGCCGGGATCCTGCGTGTCGGCGTGCCTGCCGAAGCCCACGATGAGCTGGTCGATGCGCTGCAGCGGTTGGGCAAGGAAGGGATTCGGGTATTGATCGCTGAAAGCGGGATCGAGCAGTCCTGCACCTGGAAGCCCATCGCCATGGAGCTGGTGGGCAACGACCGCCCCGGCATTGTGCGCGATATCACCCGGGTGCTGACGGAGCAGGGGGTGAGCCTGGAGCGGCTGGTGACCGATGTGCGGCCCGCGCCCATGAGCAACGAGCCGCTGTTTCATGCCGAGGCCATTCTGGCTGTGCCCCTGACCTTATCGCTCGACGTGCTGCAAAAGCGTCTGGAAACCCTGGCCGATGAACTGCTGGTAGACCTCAAGTTCAGCACCGAAGAGTAACTGCGCCGGTTCAGCTGCGCTGGCGCAGGCTGAACCAGGCATCGAGGCTGTACACCACCAGCCCGGCCCAGATAAACGCAAAGGCGATCAAGGTGCTTTCGGACAGGTGTTCGCCATACACCCAGACCGCCAGGATCAGCACCAGCGTCGGCGCGATGTACTGCATAAAGCCCAGGGTCGTGTAGGGCAGATGTCGTGCGGCGGCGTTGAAACTGACCAAGGGTATCAGCGTGGCCGGGCCGGCAAATACCAGCAGCCAGGCCTCTGAGGTACTCCAGAAGTCAACGTGGGCGCTGTTGGCTTCCGGATGCAGCAACAGCCAGCCGATGGCAACCGGGACCAGGATCCAGGTTTCTACCACCAGCCCCGGCAGCGCCTTGACCGGTGCTTGCTTGCGAATCAGCCCGTAAAAGCCAAACGTCAGCGCCAGCACCAGCGATACCCACGGCAGGCTGCCCACTTGCCACACTTGTTGTGCCACGCCCGCAGCTGCCAGGCCTACGGCAATCCACTGCAAGCGGCGCAGGCGTTCGCCCAGCAGCAACATGCCGAGCAATACGTTTACCAGCGGGTTGATGTAATAGCCCAGGCTGGCTTCGACCATGCGGTCGTTATTTACGGCCCATACATAGGTCAGCCAGTTGGCGGCAATCAGCAGGCCGCTGATGGTCAGCACGCCCAGGCGTTTGGGGTTGTCGCGCAGTTCCTGCCACCAGCCGGGGTGCTTCCACACCAGCAGCAGCAACGAGCCGAACAAGGCCGACCAAAGCACCCGGTTGACGATGATTTCGGCCGCCGGAACGCTGGCCAGCAGTTTGAAGTAGAGCGGGAAGATGCCCCAGATGACATAGGCCGTGAGGCCTAAAATATACCCGCGGCGCGGGTTGGCGGCTTGCATGCAGAATCCTTGCTTAGGCAACTAACAGACACGGAAGAAGTCAGGATTGTAAGCAGGTTTTGCAGGCGTGTCGTGCAGGAGATTTGCAAGGCAGACAGTTGTTTTTGCACCAGCAGCGGTCCCGGATTTTCTGTGGGAGCGGGCTTGCTCGCGATGCGGGCGCTGCGGTCTGACAGTTAAACCGCATCGAGCCAATCGCGAGCAAGCCCGCTCCTGCAAGAGCCACATACATGGCGTCAGAACAATTTCAGCGGCTCCTCATTGAGTGCTGAAAGCTGTTCACGCAATGCCAGGATCTGGTCGCCCCAGTAGCGTTCGGTACCAAACCACGGGAAGCTGTGGGGGAAGGCCGGGTCGTCCCAGCGTCGCGCCAGCCAGGCACTGTAGTGCATCAGGCGCAAAGCGCGCAGCGGCTCGATCAACGCTAGTTCGCGGGGGTTGAAGTCATGAAATTCGCTGTAGCCGTCCATCAACTCTGACAGCTGGCCCAGGCATTCCTGGCGATCACCGGCGAGCATCATCCACAAATCCTGCACCGCAGGGCCCATGCGGCAGTCATCGAGGTCGACGATATGGAACACTTCGTCGCGGCACATCATGTTGCCGGGGTGGCAATCACCATGCATGCGGATGTTGGTGTGCGGGGTGGCGGCGTAGACGTCTTCAACGCGCTTGAGCAGGTCGCGGGCGACGGACTCGTAGGCCGGGAGCAGGCTGCGCGGTATGAAGTTGCCTTCGAGCAGAGTGGTCAGTGAGTCGTGACCGAAGTTTTTCACGCCCAGTGCTTCGCGGTGTTCGAACGGCTTGGTTGCGCCTACGGCATGCAGGCGGCCGAGCAGTTGCCCGAGACGATACAGCTGGTCGAGGTTTCCCGGCTCTGGCGCACGGCCACCACGGCGTGGGAACAAGGTAAAGCGAAAGCCCTGGTGCTCGAACAGGCTTTGGCCGTTGTGAATCATCGGGGCCACGACCGGGACTTCGCAGTCGGCCAGTTCGAAGGTGAAGCGGTGCTCTTCGAGGATCGCTTCGTTGGTCCAGCGCTGAGGGCGATAGAACTTGGCGATCAGCGGCTGCGAGTCTTCGATACCGACCTGATACACGCGGTTTTCGTAGCTGTTGAGCGCCAACACGCGGGCATCGCTCAGGAAACCGATGCTCTCGACGGCGTCGAGCACCAGATCAGGGGTAAGTGTTGCAAACGGATGAGACATGCTGACTCCTGCGCGCAGCAGGCTGCCGCGTCCGGCCATGCATGTTAGCGCAGACCGGGGCCCGGAAGGCGACTTAATCCGCTGTGGGAGCGGGCTTGCTCACGATGCAGGCGCTGCGGTCTGTCAGTTAAATCGCACCAACCCGATCGCGAGCAAGACCGCTCCCACACCGAAAGGGTCAGGCGCCGACGATACCGCCGTCTTCACGGCTGATGGCCATGACCGAAGAACGCGGTTTGCCGTTGGGCAGATGCTCGGGGAAGGTGGATCCGCCGTTTTCGCCGGGGTGCTGAATACCAACGAACAGGGTTTTGTGGTCGGGCGAGAAGCTGATGCCGGTGACTTCACAGCCAATCGGCCCGACCATGAAGCGGCGGATTTCACCGCTGGCCGGGTCGGCGCAGAGCATCTGGTTATTGCCCATGCCGGCAAAGTCACCGCTGTTACTGGCATCGCCGTCGGTGAGGATCCACAAGCGCCCTGCGTCGTCGAAACCCAGGCCGTCGGGGCTGTTGAACATGTTTTGCGGGGTGATGTTGGCCGAGCCACCTTTGGCCGTTTTGCCGTGCACTGCCGGGTTGCCGGCCACCACGAACAGGTCCCAGTCAAAGGTGTCCGAGCCGTGATCACCCTTATGGGCGTTCCAGCGCAGGATTTGTCCGTAGACGTTTTTCTCACGTGGGTTGGGTCCGCCAGCCGGTTGTCCATCCTCGCCACGTTTGACGTTGTTGGTCAGGGTGCAATAAACCTGGCCGTCTTTGGGGCTGACCACTATCCATTCCGGGCGGTCCATGCGTGTGGCGCCGACTGTGCTGCCTGCCAGGCGGGCATGGATCAGGGTATCGGCCTGGCTGGCGAAACCATGGTCGGCATCAATGCCGTTTTTGCCGTGACTCAGTTCAAGCCACTGGCCCTGGCCCTTGGGGCGATCAGGGTTGCTGTCGCCATTGTCAAAGCGCGCCACATAAAGCGTGCCGTGGTCGAGCAGGTCGCGATTGGCCTTGGGGTTCTGGTGGTCGATCTTGTCGCGGCTGATAAATTTGTAGATGAACTCGCCGCGTTCATCGTCGCCCATATAGACCACGGCACGACCGTCGCCGGTTTCGGCCAGGGCGGCGTTTTCGTGTTTGAAACGGCCCAGGGCGGTGCGTTTGACCGGTGTTGAAAGCGGGTCGAACGGGTCGATTTCCACTACCCAGCCGTGACGGTTGAGTTCGTTGGGGTTGAGTGCCAGGTCGAAGCGCGGGTCGTGTTGGTGCCAGTTGATATCCTTGCTGGCCGCCACGGCACCATAGCGCTTTTGCGCGGTGTCGAAGGTTTGCTTGGCATCAGAGCTGCCGAAACAATCAGTGAAGTTTTCTTCGCACGTCAGATAAGTGCCCCACGGGGTTTTGCCGTTGGCGCAGTTCTGGAACGTGCCCAGGGCACGGCTGCCGGTGGCATCGGCCCGGGTGCGCAGCAGTTCGTGGCCCGCCGCGGGACCGCTGAGGCGGATCGGCGTGTTGCCGTGGATGCGCCGGTTAAAGGGTGAGCCCTGAACAAACTGCCAGCTGTCGCCCTTGCGCTGGATTTCGATCACCGACACGCCTTCACTGGCCAGGGCCTTGCGCACTTCTTCAAGGGAAGTGGGCGAGCCACCGTGAGGGTAGAGGTAGCGGTAGTTGGTGTATTCGTTGTTGATCGCCATGAGGGCCCGGTTCGGGTCATCGGGGAAGGCGAACAGGCTCATGCCGTCATTGTTGTCGCCAAATTGCACTTCCTGCTCGCTGGCGGTGCCTTTACCGGAAGGGTCAAACGCCGGGCCTTTGGCCTGCAGCGGCTGACCCCAGCTGATGAGCACCGAGGAACGGTAGCCGGGCGGCAGGCTGATGGTGTCGGTGGTGGCTGCGTTGATGCTGTCGAACCCCAGCAGGTTGCTGTTGGCGGCGCTGACCCCGGCCGCCAGGGCGCTGCGACCAAGCAGGCCGCCGCCGAGGAACATCGCCGCACCACACAAGGCGCCCGCACTGATAAAGCCCCGACGGCTCAGGCCGATGATCTGCTCAAGGTCGGTGGATTGGTTTTCTTCTAATAGGCTCATGGCTGGCTCGTCTGGCAACGGTTTTGGCAGACACCATAAGCAGCGGGTATGACAGGGATGTTTCAGTTTTTGTTTGAAAAGCCCCTCTCCCTCCTGGAGAAGATTGGGATGAGGGCAGCGGTTTAGAGCGCTGTGCCCAGCAACACCAGCGTCGGCGCAAACTGCACCTGTGCCGTACTGCCCACGGCCAGTCCAAGTGTTTCAAGGTGTTGCGGTTCGGTCAGCGCACACAGCGTCTGGCCGCCAGGCAGGCTGATGCGTACTTCACTGGGGCCGTCGGCGATGTGCAGGATCTGTTGGATCTGCCCGTGCAGGTGATTGTGTTCGGGGCTGGGCACTTGTGCGACGTCGATCAACTGCAGCCAGCCCGCTTTAATCAGTGCCACCGCCGGGCTATTGATCGCCAGTTCCAGGTGCTGGGTGCTGTCGTGGGTGATTTGCGCCTGCAAGGTCAGGCCACCGGGCAACTCAAGGTCAATCAGATCGTTGTGACCATGCCTGTGGATGGCAATCACGGTACCGTGCAACTGGTTACGGGCGCTGGTACGCAACATCAGGCGGCCGAGCAGGTCGAGATCCCGGGCGTCTTCGGCGGCGTCCAGCACCTGAGCCTGTAATGCCTGCAAGCGCTGATAAAGGCGCAGCACCCGCTCACCGGCCACGGACAACCGGGCGCCGCCTCCGCCCTTGCCGCCAATGCTGCGCTGCACCAAGGGGGTTTGCGCCAGGTTGTTCAGCTCATCGATGGCATCCCACGCAGCCTTGTAGCTGATGCCCGCACTTTTGGCGGCAGCCGTGATCGAGCCCTGCTCGGCGATGTGTTGCAACAGGGCAATACGTTGCGGGCGGTGGACAATATGCTGGGCAAGCAGGGCAGGCAGGTGCATGAAGACAGGTTCGCAAGACGGGGAGTGCCCGAAAAGTGCCTGCTCCACGGGGAGACGTCAAGCAAGCCCATCAGGTTTTGGCGTGCGCGCCAGGCAATACACATCGACCCGCCGCGCCCCACCCTTGAGCAACAGGCGCGCCAGGCTTTCTGCCGTGGCGCCGGTGGTCAGCACGTCATCGATCAGGGCCAGATGCAAGCCATTCACCTGCACCCCTGGCGCGAGGCTGAATGCGTGGCGCAGGTTGCGTTTGCGGGTTTTGGCGTCCAGATCCTGTTGCGCAGCGGTGTTCCGCGAACGCAGCAGCCAGTGCGGCTGGCAGGGGATGCACAACTGCTTGCCGAGCCAATCCCCCAGCATCCCGGCCTGGTTATAGCCACGCTCACGCAAGCGTTTGGTGGACAGGGGTACCGGCAGCAGGGCGTCAGGTTGAGGTTCACCCATGTTGAAGCTATCAAGCAGTGATTGCCCAAGAATTTCGGCCAAAAGGCGGCCGTAGGGCCATTTGCTGTGGTGCTTGAAGCGCACGATCAGGCTGTCGATCGGAAAGCCATACACCCAAGGTGCATGAACACGTTCGAAGGCGGGTGGCTGTCTGATGCAATGGCCGCAAACCAGCCCCGCCATGGGCAGCGGCAAAGCGCAGCGCTGGCAACGGTCACCCAGCCAGGGCAGTTCCAGTTCGCAGGCGACGCACAGGGCCTGCTCTGTACGGGCGCGCTCGTCACACAACAAACATGACTGGTTGTTTATTAACCAATTGTAAACCAATCGAATCCATAGTGGTTGACAGTTCATGTCACATCCTTAAACATGCCGATATCCGTGCCGTGCCTGGGTTTTTTGCCTCGGGTTCTAGTCAAAGCATAAACAAGAGAAACGCCGATGAGCGCCAGCAGCCTTGCCAACTTGCGACATGATTGGTCATTAGCCGAAGTCCGGGCGATGTTCACCCAGCCTTTCAACGACCTGCTTTTCGAGGCGCAGACCGTTCACCGCAAGCATTTCAATGCCAACCGGGTTCAAGTTTCGACGCTGTTATCGATCAAGACCGGGGCCTGCCCGGAAGATTGCAAATATTGTCCGCAGTCGGGCCACTACAACACCGGCCTGGCCAAAGAGAAGCTGATGCAGGTGCAGAAGGTGCTTGAAGAAGCACAGCGGGCCAAGGACATCGGTGCCACCCGTTTTTGCATGGGCGCAGCCTGGAAGCACCCTTCGGCCAAAGACATGCCCTACGTGTTGGAAATGGTCAAAGGGGTGAAGGCCATGGGCCTGGAAACCTGCATGACCCTGGGCAAGCTTGATCAGGAGCAGACCGCTGCACTGGCCCATGCCGGTCTCGACTACTACAACCACAACCTCGACACCTCGCCCGAGTTCTACACCAGCATCATCACCACGCGGACCTACAGCGAACGCCTGCAAACCCTGAGTTACGTGCGCGACAGCGGGATGAAAATCTGCTCCGGTGGCATCCTGGGCATGGGCGAGTCGCTGGACGACCGCGCCAACCTGCTGATCCAGCTGGCCAATCTGCCTGAGCACCCGGAATCGGTGCCCATCAACATGCTGGTGAAAGTGGCCGGCACGCCGATGGAGAACGCCGAAGACATCGACCCCTTTGATTTCATCCGCATGCTGGCAGTAGCGCGGATCATGATGCCTCTGAGCCATGTACGCCTGTCGGCAGGTCGTGAGGCAATGAACGAACAAATGCAGGCGCTGGCGTTCTTTGCCGGGGCCAACTCTATCTTTTACGGCGACAAACTGCTGACCACGGCCAACCCGCAGGCAGACAAGGACATGCGGCTGTTCAGCCGTTTGGGCATTCTGCCGGAGGAGGGTAAAGATCACGCCGACGAGGTGCATCAGGCGGCGATAGAGCACGCGCTTAGGGATCAGAAGTCCAGCGAGCAGTTCTATAACGCTGTGGTTTAACCACCGTGCAGGCCTGTAGTCGTTGCCGCAGGCTGCGATAAGGTCCGCAGGACCTTCGCTTTCAATACCGAAGCCGGGGCCGCTTCGCTGCCCATCGCAGCCTGCGCCAGCGGCTACAAGGGATTATAGTCAGCATGTCATTCGATCTACGCTCCCGGCTGGCCGCACGCCGCGCCGATAACCTGTATCGCCAGCGCCCGTTGCTAGAAAGCCCGCAAGGGCCGCAGGTGGTGGTCGATGGCAAGCCTCTGCTCGCCTTCTGCAATAACGACTACCTGGGCCTGGCCAGTCACCCGCAAGTGATTGAAGCCTGGCAAGCGGGAGCATCGCGCTGGGGCGTAGGCGGCGGTGCGTCGCATCTGGTCATCGGTCACAGCACCCCGCACCACGCACTGGAGGAGGCCCTGGCCGAGTTCACCGGTCGCCCGCGTGCGCTGCTGTTCAGTAACGGATACATGGCCAACATGGGAGCCGTCACCGCGTTGGTCGGGCAAGGCGATACGGTGCTGGAAGACCGCCTCAACCATGCCTCCCTGCTGGATGCCGGTTTGTTGAGCGGGGCGCGCTTCAACCGCTACCTGCATAACGATGCAAGTAGCCTTGCCAAGCGTCTGGAAAAAGCCAGCGGCAGTACGCTGGTGGTCACCGATGGCGTATTCAGCATGGACGGCGATCTGGCCGACCTCCCCGCTCTGGCCCGTGAAACCAGGGCCAAGGGTGCCTGGTTGATGGTAGACGATGCCCACGGTTTTGGTCCGTTGGGCGCCAATGGCGGCGGGATTGCCGAACATTTTGGCCTGAGTGCTGACGATGTGCCGGTACTGGTAGGAACGCTGGGCAAGGCATTTGGCACCAGCGGTGCATTTGTCGCGGGCAGCGAAGAACTGATCGAAAGCCTGATCCAGTTCGCCCGACCTTACATCTACACCACCAGCCAGCCTCCGGCGCTGGCCTGTGCGACGCTCAAAAGCCTTGAGCTGCTGCGCACCGAGCATTGGCGCCGTGAGCATCTGAACAAGTTGATTGCTCAGTTTCGCCTTGGTGCCGAGCAAATTGGCCTGCAGTTGATGGACAGCTTTACGCCGATCCAGCCGATCATGATCGGTGACAGTGGCCAAGCCCTTCGCCTGTCGCAGAGGCTGCGCGAGCGCGGCTTGCTGGTGACTGCAATCCGCCCGCCCACTGTCCCCGCAGGCAGCGCCCGTTTGCGCGTGACACTGTCGGCCGCCCACACAGAAGCACAGGTACAGCTATTGTTAACGGCACTCGACGACTGTTGGCGTACGTTGGAGCCTGCTCATGCGTGATCGTTTGATTCTGCTGCCGGGCTGGGGCCTGGGGGTTTCACCTCTGGAGCCTCTGGCCGAGGCCTTGCGCGGGCTGGACGAGCACTTGCGGGTCGAAATCGAACCGCTACCGGTGCTGCTGTCCACCGCTCTTGACGACTGGCTCGATGAACTCGACGCGACCCTGCCCGACAACGTCTGGCTGGGTGGATGGTCGCTGGGCGGGATGCTTGCCAGCGAGCTGGCTGCGCGTCGCGGCGATCGCTGCTGCGGGCTGGTTACCTTGGCCAGCAACCCGAGCTTTGTCAGTCGCGCGGATTGGCCAGGCGCCATGCCTGTCTCCACGTTCGAGCCGTTCCTGAGCGGTTTTGGTGATGCGCCGAATACCACGCTCAAACGTTTTTGCCTGCTCTGCAGCCAGGGCTCGGATGAGCCGCGGGCGCTTGCCAGCCTGCTGCTGGCCGGCGCACCCAATGCTCAGCCCGATGCCTTGTCGGCCGGCCTTGAATTGCTCTGCAGGCTGGATACGCGGGCAGCCTTGCAGCGTTTCAACGGGCCGCAATTGCACCTGTTTGCGGGGCTTGATGCGCTGGTTCCGGAGCAGGCGGCAAGTGATGTGCTGGCGCTGTTACCCGATGTCGAAGTGGGTCTGATTGAACAGGCCTGTCATGCATTTTTACTGGAAGCCCCGCACGAACTGGCGGCGGCGATTCAGGCTTTTTTACACGAGTCGGGCGATGAATGATTTGAGTATTGCGATGCTTGCGGCCAGCTTGCCGAACAAGCGTCAAGTGGCTGTCTCGTTTTCCCGTGCGGCCGCCAGTTACGACAGCGTCGCCCAATTGCAGCGTGACGTTGGCCATGAGCTGATGGCCCGTTTACCGCAGGATTTGAGCCCGCAGCGCTGGCTGGATCTGGGCAGTGGCACAGGTTATTTCAGCCGCGTGCTGGGTCAGCGCTTTACCCATAGTCAGGGGGTGGCACTGGATATTGCCCAAGGCATGCTGGCGTATGCCCGGCCTTTGGGCGGGGCACAGCATTTTATCGCTGGCGATGCCGAAAACCTGCCGCTGCAATCAAACAGTTGTGATCTGATTTTCTCCAGCCTGGCGCTGCAATGGTGTGCTGATTTTCGCGCGGTGCTGAATGAGGCGCAGCGTGTGCTCAAACCCGGTGGGGTCCTGGCCTTTACCAGTTTGTGCGTGGGCACCTTGAATGAGCTGCGTGATAGCTGGCGGGCAGTCGACGGCCAGGCTCACGTCAATCGTTTTCGTGAGTTCACGGCCTATCAGCAGCTTTGCGCCGACAGCGGTCTGCAGGTACTCGGCTTGCAGAATCAGCCGCATGTGCTGCACTACCCGCAAGTACGCCAGTTGACCCATGAGCTTAAAGCGCTCGGTGCACATAATCTCAACCCGGGACGTCCTGAGGGGCTGACCGGCAGGGCGCGGGTTCAGGGGCTGGTTGGCGCCTACGAGCAGTTTCGTCAGCCGCTGGGGTTACCGGCGACTTATCAGGCGGTCTACGGCATTCTGGAGAAAGCGCGATGAGCCCAGCGTACTTCATCACCGGTACGGACACAGATGTAGGCAAAACCACGGTGGCGGCAGGTTTTCTGTATGCCGCGCGCACGGCCGGGCTGAGTACGGCCGCGGGCAAGCCGGTTGCCTCGGGTTGTGAAGTCACTCCCCAGGGATTGCGCAATGCTGACGCACTGGCATTGATGGCCGAGAGCTCGATCAAGTTGAGTTATGACGAGGTCAACCCGGTGGCGTTCGAGCCGGCCATCGCCCCGCATATTGCGGCGCGTGAAGCCGGGGTGGTACTGACGGTGCGCTCGCTGCTGGAGCCGATGCAGCACATTCTGGGTCAAAAGGCCGACTTCACCCTGATTGAAGGCGCCGGCGGCTGGCGCGTGCCGTTGTCCGGTCAGGACAGTTTGTCGGAGTTGGCACAGGCGCTGGACCTGCCGGTAATCCTGGTGGTGGGCGTGCGTCTGGGCTGTATCAGCCATGCACTGTTGACCGCCGAGGCGATTGCCCGTGATGGCCTGCAGCTGGCTGGCTGGGTCGCCAATATCATTGGCCCGAAAACCTCACGCCTGGAAGAAAACCTCGCCACCCTGGCGGAGCGATTGCCCGCGCCTTGCCTTGGGCGTGTGCCTAAACTCAAATCAGCGTCGGCGCAGTCCGTGGCTGAATACCTGCAACTGGATTTGCTGGACTGATACACCGCTTTAATCTGTGGGAGCGGGCTTGCTCGCGATGGCCTCGCCTCGGTCTGCCTGACTGTCCGAACCGGCTGTATTGCGAGCAAGCCCACCCCAAAAATATCCCCTCCCTTGATCAGACAAATCCGACCCAAGACGAACGGCGGCTTCGCGCTGCTTGACAATAAATAGGCGTAAACGTATGTTTCAAACACCTGTTTGACCGCCATAACAAATCCACGCGGTTGTTCATCCCCGGTTTCATCAGCAGAGGTTTATCGCTATGCCTGACTACAAGGCCCCCTTGCGTGATATTCGCTTCGTTCGTGACGAACTGCTCGGTTACGAAGCGCACTATCAGAGCCTGCCGGCTTGCCAGGACGCCACTCCAGATATGGTTGACGCCATTCTTGAAGAAGGCGCCAAGTTTTGTGAGCAGGTGCTGGCACCTCTGAACCGCGTGGGTGACATCGAAGGCTGCACCTGGAGCGAAACCGGGGTTAAAACCCCTACAGGCTTCAAAGAAGCCTACAAACAATTCGTTGAAGGCGGCTGGCCGAGCCTGGCTCACGACGTAGAGCACGGTGGTCAAGGCCTGCCGGAATCGCTGGGCCTGGCCGTGAGCGAAATGGTCGGTGCAGCCAACTGGTCGTGGGGCATGTACCCTGGCCTGTCCCATGGTGCGATGAACACCATCTCCGAGCACGGCACCCCCGAGCAGCAAGAGACCTACCTGACCAAGCTGGTGACCGGCGAATGGACCGGCACCATGTGCCTGACCGAATCGCACTGCGGTACTGACCTGGGCCTGCTGCGCACCAAGGCTGAACCTCAGGCTGACGGTTCCTACAAGATTTCCGGCACCAAGATCTTTATCTCGGCCGGTGAACACGATATGGCCGATAACATCGTGCACATCGTGCTGGCTCGCCTGCCGGATGCACCGGCTGGCACCAAAGGCATTTCGCTGTTTATCGTGCCCAAGTTCAACGCCAACGCCGATGGCAGCATCGGTGAGCGCAACGCCGTGTCCTGTGGCTCGCTTGAGCACAAAATGGGCATCCACGGTAACGCCACCTGCGTGATGAACTTCGACGGCGCCACCGGCTACCTGATCGGCCCGCCGAACAAAGGCCTGAACTGCATGTTCACCTTTATGAACACCGCACGTCTGGGCACCGCGCTGCAAGGCCTGTCCCACGCTGAAATCGCCTTCCAGGGCGGCCTGAAATACGCTCGTGACCGTCTGCAGATGCGTTCGTTGACCGGCCCGAAGGCGCCTGAAAAGGCGGCTGACCCGATCATCGTTCACCCGGACGTACGTCGCATGCTGTTGACCACCAAGGCATTCGCCGAAGGCAACCGTGCGATGGTGTACTTCACCGCCAAGCAAGTCGACATCGTCAAATACGGCGTTGATGAAGAAGAGAAGAAGAAAGCTGACGCACTGCTGGCCTTCATGACACCGATCGCCAAAGCCTTTATGACTGAAGTCGGTTTTGAGTCCGCCAACCACGGCGTGCAAATCTACGGCGGCCACGGCTTTATCGCCGAGTGGGGCATGGAGCAGAACGTTCGCGACAGCCGCATTTCGATGCTGTACGAAGGCACCACCGGCATCCAGGCACTCGACCTGCTGGGCCGTAAAGTGCTGATGACCCAGGGCGAGGCGCTCAAGGGCTTCACCAAGATCGTGCACAAGTTCTGCCAGAGCAACGAAGGCAACGACGTACTCAACGAGTTCGTCACGCCACTGGCTGCGCTGAACAAGGAATGGGGCGAGCTGACCATGAAGGTCGGTATGGCCGCGATGAAAGACCGTGAAGAAGTGGGTGCGGCCTCGGTCGACTACCTGATGTACTCCGGTTATGCCTGCCTGGCTTACTTCTGGGCTGACATGGCGCGCCTGGCAGCTGAAAAGCTGGCGGCCGGCACGTCCGAAGAAGCGTTCTATAAAGCCAAGCTGCAAACGGCCCGCTTCTACTTCCAGCGCATCCTGCCGCGTACCCGCGCGCACGTTGCCACCATGCTGTCGGGCGCTGCCAACCTGATGGACATGAAAGAAGAAGACTTCGACCTGGGCTACTAAGCCTCGGCGGGTCATCTTGCAAAGCCGCTTCTCCTTTTGGGGAGGCGGCTTTTTTAGTTTTGGTGCGCCTTAACTTTCTGTGGGAGCGAGCCTGCTCGCGAAAGCCCTCGCGAGCAGGCTCGCTCCCACATCAGATATGCTCTCGACCAAAACATGTACATTAGTCACAGCATGACCCTATGTATCGCTATCGTCGTTAAGCTAGACTGGGTCCTACATTAATAATCGCCGTTTACAGATTACGAGGTTTGCCATGGCTGACTACAAAGCGCCCCTGCGCGATATGCGCTTCGTCCTCAATGAAGTCTTTGAGGTCGCCAAGCTCTGGGCGCAATTGCCTGCGTTGGCAGAGACCGTAGATGCTGAAACGGTTGAAGCCATTCTCGAAGAAGCGGGTAAGGTCACCGCGAAAAGCATCGCGCCGCTGAGCCGCAGTGGTGATGAGGAAGGCTGCCACTGGGACAATGGTGCAGTGACCACCCCGGCCGGTTTTGTCGATGCCTATCGCACCTACGCCGAAGGCGGTTGGGTGGGTGTGGGCGGCGACCCGCAGTTCGGCGGCATGGGCATGCCCAAGGCTGTGTCGGCCCAGGTCGAAGAGATGATCAACTCCTCCAGCCTGTCGTTCGGCCTGTACCCGATGTTGACCGCCGGCGCCTGTGTGTCGATCAACGCGCACGCCAGCGAAGCATTGAAAACGACCTATTTGCCGAATATGTACTCGGGTGTGTGGGCGGGTTCCATGTGTTTGACCGAGCCCCATGCGGGTACTGATCTGGGGATTATTCGGACAAAAGCCGAGCCTCAGGTGGATGGTTCCTACAAAGTCAGCGGCACCAAGATTTTCATCACCGGTGGTGAGCACGACCTGACCGAAAACATTATCCATCTGGTACTGGCCAAATTGCCGGACGCGCCTGCGGGGCCTAAAGGCATCTCGCTGTTTCTGGTGCCCAAGTTCATGGTCAATGCCGATGGCAGCCTGGGTGAGCGCAACCCGGTGACCTGCGGCTCTATCGAGCACAAGATGGGTATTCAGGCTTCGGCCACCTGTGTGATGAACTTCGATGAAGCTGTCGGCTACCTGGTGGGAGAGCCCAACCGTGGCTTGGCCGCCATGTTCACCATGATGAACTATGAGCGTCTGGGCGTTGGCATCCAGGGCCTGGCTTCGGGTGAGCGTTCGTATCAGAACGCCGTGGAATATGCCCGCGATCGCTTGCAGGGACGCGCTGCAACAGGCGCAGTGGCCAAGGATAAAGTGGCGGACCCGATCATCGTTCACGCCGACGTCCGACGCATGCTGCTGACCATGAAGGCCTCGAACGAAGGCGGTCGGGCCTTCTCTACTTATGTTGCCAACCAGCTGGATATCGCCAAGTTCAGTGAAGACCCGGCAGCGCGTGAGCGCGCCGATGGCCTGGTGGCTTTGCTGACCCCGGTGGCCAAGGCCTTCCTGACTGATCTGGGCCTGGAAACCACCGTGCATGGCCAACAGGTGTTCGGCGGCCACGGCTATATTCGCGAGTGGGGCCAGGAGCAGTTGGTGCGTGATGTGCGCATCACGCAAATCTACGAAGGCACCAACGGTATCCAGGCGCTGGATCTGGTGGGGCGCAAGATCGTTGGCAACCACGGGGCTTACTACCGCCAGTTTGCTGATGAAATCCGTCAGTTCATCGCCACCGCCAACAGCGACCTGAACGAGTTTACCCAGCCACTGGCGGCGGCTTTGGACACACTTGACCAGTTGACAGCCTGGGTACTGGACCGTTCGCAAAACAACCCGAACGAGATCGGCGCAGCCTCCGTTGAGTACCTGCAGGTTTTTGGTTACACAACGTATGCGTACATGTGGGCGTTGATGGCCAGGGCCGCGTTGGGTAAAGAGGCCGATGAAGCCTTCTATGCCAGCAAGCTGGGCACGGCACGCTTCTATTTCGCCCGTTTGCTGCCGCGTATCCACTCGCTGAGCGCGTCGGTCAAGGCGGGTAGCGAGTCGCTTTACCTGCTGGACGAAGCACACTTTTAACCTGTTTAGTGTTTTGTAAGCATTTGCTTACATTACATGCTGACAATCTCCCATATCGGCAGATTGGATCCAGGGGTAATCTACTTTCCATGGACGTAGAGCAGGAAGCTCAAAGCAACAACACGGACACGTAGGATTCTGCCAGGATGGCGGAGTGAAAAGGATGTCAGGGAAACAGTCTGCAAAACCCCGCCTCGGCGGGGTTTTCTTTTTTGTGCGTCAGAATTTTCTCGATTTCCCAGTTCCTGTGGGAGCGGGCTCGCTCGCGATCGCATCACCACGGTCTTCCTGGAGCACCGAGTCGCCTGAATCGCGAGCAAGCCCGCTCCCACAAGGTGGCCAGCTACAGCGCCCCTTCATCGCCCTGCATCACATCTTCAAGCAACGTGCGCAGCAGTCCCAAAGTGGCTTGCTGGCGTTGCACATCGCGACACACCAGCCCCACTTGCAGCGGTACCCGTGGCTCGCTCAGCGGCTTCCACAGCAGCGCCTTGTCGTCGTGTTGATGACGCGAGCGCCCTGGCAAGACAGTGGCCAGCTTGCTATGGGGCAGGCTGTCGAGGATCCCCGCCATGGTGTTGAGCTCGGCCTGCACCTGCGGGCGACGGCCCAGATTGGCAAGCTGGGCTTGCCAGATCTGGCGCACCTGAAACTCTTCCCCCAGCAGCAACATCGGCAGCTCTGCCGCCTGGCTCAAGGACACTTTCTTGAATTCGCGCAACGGATGATCCGCCGGGATCACCAGTTGCAGTTCGTCTTCGTAAAGCATCATGGCGTGCAGCCCAGGCTGGCGTGGCGGCAGGTAACTGATGCCAATGTCGAGTGAACCATTCAGCAGGCGCCGTTCGATCTCTATGCCCGTGAGCTCGTAGATCTGTACCACCAAATGGGGTTGGGCCTGACGTACACGCTCCAGCATCTGCGGCACCAGGCTGGTATGCACAGTTTGCAATACACCGATGGCAATGGTGCGCAGGGCCTGGCCCTGAAAGTTGTGCAGAGCCTCTTTGGCTCGCTGCAATCCGTCGAGCAAGGGCAGCGCGTGGTTGTACAGCGTGTGTGCTGCCAAAGTAGGCAGCAGGCGCTTGCTGCTGCGCTCGAACAGGCTCACATCAAGGTTGTGTTCGAGCTGACGGATCTGCTGGGAGAGGGCTGGCTGCGAGATGCAAAGCCGCTCGGCGGCACGGCCCACATGGCCTTCTTCATAGACCGCGACGAAATAACGCAGTTGCTTGAAATCCATAAGTAATACTTATCGAAAATGCTTAAAAAACGAAATGGCTCAACGGCCTGCCGGCGCCTAGTCTACGCCCATTCCACAAGGCTCATCGAGCCAGAGATGCTGATAGGCAACGGCGTTTTACATAGGCAGGACAATAAACCCGAGCAGAGGTTTACCTTTCCCATGAAGCGTCGGCGGTTGCAAATCGAATCTGTTTATGGTCACAAGGTCCGCGTGCATGAACCTGTTTAACCTGCGTCGCCATTCCCCCAGCCTCGAAGAAATGGCCGCCCACTCTGCGCCATCCAAAGCTGGCAACCACCCGTCCCGAGACTGCCTGATGCCCTGCGTTGAGCGTGAAGCCCAAGTGTTTGTGCGCGGCCAGGGCTCATGGATGTGGGACAGCGACAGCCGTGCATATCTGGATTTTATCCAGGGCAGTGCGGCCAACAGCCTGGGCCACAGCCCGGCGGTGCTGGTCAAGGCAATGACCGAGCAGGCGCAATCGTTGCTAAACCCGGGTGCAGGTTTTTTAAACCGCGGGATGTTGAACCTGGCGCAGCGCTTGTGTGAAAGCACCGGTAGTGATCAGGTGCATTTGCTCAACACCGGCGCTGAGGCCAATGAAGGTGCGATCAAGCTGGCACGCAAATGGGGCCAGCTGCATCGCGGTGGCGCCCATCGGATCATCACGGCCAGCCGCAGCTGCCACGGTCGCAGCTTTGGCGCGATGTCGGCTTCGGGCAGCGCATCTGTGGATAACCGCTTCGAGCCGCAGTTGCCGGGTTTTATCAATGTGCCGTTCAACGATTTGCCGGCGCTGCATGCGGCAGTCGATGCGCAGACCGTGGCCATCATGCTGGAACCGGTACAAAGCGAAGCCGGGGTGATTCCGGCGACTGAGCACTACCTCAAGGGTGTTGAGCGCTTGTGTCGCGAGCTGGGCATTTTGCTGATCCTGGATGAAGTGCAGACCGGCGTGGGGCGTTGCGGCACCTTGCTGGCAGAACAGAATTACGCCATTCGCGCCGACATCATTACGTTAGGCAAGGGCCTGGGCGGCGGTGTACCAGTGGCCGCATTGCTGGCTCGGGGCAAGGCCTGTTGCCTGGAGCCCGGCGAGCTGGGCGGTACCCATCATGGCAATGCCTTGATGAGCGCAGCGGGGTTGGCGGTGCTGGATACCGTGCTGGACAAGGGCTTTCTGCAGCAGGTTCGCGACGCGGGGCAACACCTGCGCGAGGGTTTGGGCAGGTTGGCAAATAGTTATGCACAGGGCGAATTACGCGGCCAGGGTCTGCTTTGGGGTCTGACCTTGTCGGATAACTCGGCAGACGCTGTGGTCAAGGCGGCGTTGTATGAGGGCTTGCTGATCAGCGCCCCGCAGCCCGACTGCCTGCGTTTTACCCCGGCCCTGTGTGTGAGCAAGGGCAATATCGATGAAATGCTGCTGCGTCTGGCCCGGGCGTTTTCCCGGGTTCGAACGGCGCAATTGCAGTGCCGTCGCGGGGTTGCCGTCTGATTGCAGCCGTTACACAGAATTTAAAGAACCGTCTCGCGGTATAACGCATCGCCCCGTGCCTGATTTCTTCGGTACGGGGCGTTTTTTTTGTCTGTGGATAAGTTCAGTCTGAACCTTTGGCTTGCGCCTGGAGTCGATTAGAAGCAGGGCCATTTCTGGCCCGCCACTATCAGGGAGCTGCGCATATGGATCTTATTAAAATCATCTTTGCCATTCTGCTTCCACCGCTGGGTGTGTTTATGCAGGTGGGTTTTGCCGGTGCGTTCTGGCTGAATATTCTGCTGACCCTGTGCGGCTATATCCCGGGCATCGTGCATGCGGTGTGGATTATCGCCAAGCGGTAACCAGGCAGCGACTACAGTTATGTATCGGCCTGCATCACCTGGCTATAAAACAACCATTCCTGTTCCAGTGCATGGGCCTGGTTACTGGCCTTGCGAAAGCCGTGGCGTTCGTCCGGGTAGTAATGGGCCTGGGCCGGGATGCCGTTGTATTGCAGGGCCTGGAGCATGTCGCGGGTTTGTTGCGGCACCACTACAGCGTCCAGCTCACCCTGGAAGAAAATAACCGGCACGCTGATCTGGTTGGCGTACAGCAACGGAGTGCGCGCTGCATAGCGTTCAGCGTCGCGCTCCGGATCGCCAATCAGCCAGTCAAGGTAGTCACCTTCAAACTTGTGGGTGGACCGCGTCAGCGCAATTGGGTCGCTGACCCCGTACAGGCTGGCACCCGCCCGGAACACTTTATGGAATGCCAGCGCGCATAAGGTGGTGTAACCCCCCGCGCTGCCGCCACGAATAAACGCACGGCGGGGAGCAATCAGATCTTGTTCGGTGAGATAACTGACCACCGCGCAGGCATCTTCGACATCCACCACGCCCCAATTCAAATGCAAGGCTTGACGATACTCACGGCCATAGCCGGTGCTGCCGCGATAGTTGAGGTCAGCCACGGCAAAGCCGCGCTGGGTCCAGTATTGAATGCGCGGGTCGAGCATCGGGTAACAGGCCGAAGTCGGACCGCCGTGGATAAATACCAGCAGGGGCGGTTTTTTTTCGCCGTTCATAGCCGGGTAGAAAAAACCGTGGGCATGGCCCGTTCCAGAGGGATAACGCAGAGTTCTCGGGCGGCTGATACGTTCGGGGGGCAGCGGTGCAATGCCACCTGCCAGTACCTCCACCTTATGCTCGGCACGGCAGATACGGATCACGGCTGAAGGGCGTATCGGCGATGCTGCGATGCAGTAGATAAATGCCTCATCCCATGCCAGGCTGCGAAAATGGCTGTAGTCACCGGTGAAGTCTTCGAGGTTGCCGTCAGCTGTGCGGATGCCCAGTCGCCCGAAGCCGTCCTCGGTCCAACTGGCCAGATAGGCCTGCTCTCCCAGCGGCACAAAGGTGCTGGTGCCCAGTTGCCAAGGGGCCGGGGCGTGATCGGCGCGCGCGCTGGGCGCGGGTACCAGGCCTTCGCCAGACTCGGCCCAGGGCTGCCAGAAACCTGCGCGGTCGGTCAGGCAATGGAGCCGGTTATGTTCGTCGAAACGCGGCTGTTGCAGCGATTCCTCATCAAGATCACCGGCCAGGCACTGCGCGGTGTTCCAGCGCCCGGCGGTTTGGCCATCGGCCAGCATCAAACGGGTAGAGGTCCACGGTTGGTGTGGGCGGCTCCATTCGACCCAGGCCAGGCGCTGGCCGTCAGGGCTCAGCGCCGGTGCGCCGTAGAAGTCGGCACCTTCAGCCAGGATCTGACGTTCAAGGGTGCCCAGGTCGATGCTGACCAGTCGGTGTTGGTCGCCGGTTTCTTCGACTGCCAGCACCTGCCCGCCGGCAAACTGCACGCCGCCGTAGCGGCATTCACCCTGGGTCAGTGCCTGCGGGGCGCTACCTTCCAGAGGTTGCAGATACAGCTGCTGATCGGTTTCGTTGACGAACACCACGGCGTTATCGCTCAGGCAAAACCCGCCACCGCCGTACTCATAGACCCGGCTGCGTGCGCTGAAACCAGCGGGCGTCAGGCAGTGGGCCTGGCCATCGCGCCAGTGCCAGATGCGCGAGGCCGCATCCTGTGGACGATATTCGTTCCAGAACAGGCCTTGCGGGCCGACTCGCAATTCTGCGAAATCAACCCCGGCGGCTACGGCGAGTGCGGCGCTGAAGGGCTCAGCTTTTGGCGATAAGACGTGAGTTTCGTTCATTTCGGAAGGCCAATTGTTCGATGGTCTGGGTGGCGTGCTCGGCTTCTTCGCGCGCCTTGAGAATCAGGTTGTGTTGGGGCGATTTGCTGCACACCGGGTCCGCATTGCTGGCGTCCCCGGTGAGCATAAAGGCCTGGCAACGGCAGCCGCCGAAGTCCTTTTCTTTCTCGTCGCACGAGCGGCAGGGCTCGGGCATCCAGTCATAACCACGAAAACGGTTGAAGCCAAACGAGTCGTACCAGATGTGCTGCATGCTGTGGTCACGCACATTGGGGAACTCGACCGGCATTTGTCGGGCACCATGACACGGCAGGGCCGTGCCGTCAGGTGTGACGGTCAAAAAGATGCTGCCCCAGCCGTTCATGCAGGCTTTTGGGCGTTCTTCGTAATAGTCCGGCGTCACGAAGATCAGCTTGCAGGGGTGACCCTCTGCTTCCAGTTTGGCCCGGTATTCGTTGGTGATGCGCTCAGCCCGTACCAGTTGCTCCTTGGTCGGCAGCAGGCCGACACGGTTGAGCTGGGCCCAGCCGTAGAACTGACAGGTGGCCAGCTCAACAAAGTCGGCTTCAAGGGCGATGCACAGCTCGATGATGCGGTCGATTTTGTCGATGTTGTGCCGATGGGTGACGAAGTTCAGCACCATCGGGTAGCCGTGGGCCTTGACGGCCCTGGCCATTTCGAGCTTTTGCGCGAAGGCTTTTTTCGAGCCGGCCAGCAGGTTGTTGACCTGCTCGTCGCTGGCCTGGAAGCTGATCTGGATATGGTCCAGCCCGGCTTTTTTGAAGTCGCTGATCTTTTGCTCGGTCAGGCCGATGCCCGAGGTGATCAAGTTGGTATAGAAACCCAGCTTGCGCGCTTCGCCAATCAACTCTGCCAGATCCTGGCGCACCAGTGGCTCGCCACCGGAGAACCCCAGTTGCGCTGCACCCATCTCCCGCGCCTCGCGAAACACCTTGATCCACTGTTCGGTGCTCAGTTCTTTGCCCTGCTGGGCGAAGTCCAGAGGGTTGGAGCAATACGGACATTGTAACGGGCAGCGGTAGGTCAATTCAGCCAGCAGCCACAGCGGCAGGCCGACTTCAGGCTTGGGCGGGATACGGCTGTCAGGCAAGTTCGATCCAGTGCTCTGCACGAGCGACCTCCATAAATTGCTCGATATCTGCGCCGAGCTCGGGTACGCCGGGGAACTGTTTGTCCAGTTCGCCAATAATGGCCGCGACGTCGCGCTGGCCGTCGATCAGGCCGCCGATCAGGGCCGCGCTGTCATTGAGCTTGATCATGCCTTCGGGGTACAGCAACACATGGCCTTTTTGCGCGGGCTCGTACTGGTAACGATAGCCGGTGCGCCAGGTCGGGATTCTGCTGCGATCAAAGCTCATAGGGTGATTCCTTTGTGCCAGACACGTTGGCTGGTCACGCTGTGATAGGGCGGGCGGTCCAGCTCGTAGGCCATGGTCATGGCATCGAGCATGCTCCACAGGATATCGAGTTTGAACTGCAGGATTTCCAGCATGCGCTGCTGGCCTTCATAAGTAGTGTAGTGCTGCAGGGTGATTGCCAGCCCGTGCTCCACGTCGCGTCGGGCCTGGCCCAACCGGGTGCGGAAGTATTCGTAGCCGGCGGGGTCGATCCACGGGTAATGCTGGGGCCAGCTGTCCAGGCGCGACTGATGGATTTGCGGCGCAAACATTTCGGTCAGCGAGCTGCTGGCGGCTTCTTCCCATGTAGCGCGGCGGGCGAAGTTGACGTAGGCATCCACGGCAAAACGAACGCCGGGCAGGACCAGCTCTTGAGAGCGCAGTTGATCCGGGTCCAGGCCAACCGCTTGACCGAGGCGCAGCCAGGCTTCGATGCCGCCGTCTTCACCGGGCGCGCCGTCGTGGTCGATCATGCGTTGAATCCACTCGCGGCGCACTTCACGGTCAGGGCAGTTGGCCAGGATCGCGGCATCCTTAAGCGGGATATTGACCTGGTAGTAGTAACGGTTGGCGACCCAGCCCTGGATCTGCTCGCGAGTCGCGCGGCCTTCGTACATTGCCACCTGATAGGGGTGGTAGATGTGGTAATACGCGCCTTTGGCCCGCAGGGCGGCCTCGAATTCGGTGGTAGAGAGTGGGGCTTGGGTCATCTGGTGCCTCCAAAAAAATGTGATGCCTTTGTAGCAGCTGCCGAAGGCTGCGTTCGGCAGCTGCTACAGATTCAGCTTTTACAATTCGATACTCATGCCATCAAAGGCCACTTCAACCCCCCGGCGAACCAGTTCGGCACGCTCGGCGGAGTCTTCGTCGAGAATCGGGTTGGTGTTGTTGATGTGGATAAGCACTTTGCGCTGCTCGGGCAGTTGCTCAAGCACTTCGAGCATGCCACCGGGGCCGTTTTGCGCCAGATGGCCCATTTCGCGGCCGGTACGGGTGCCTACGCCGCGGCGCTGCATTTCGTCGTCGTCCCACATGGTGCCATCTACCAGCAGGCAGTCGCTGCCCGCCATGATTTCCAGCAAGGGTGCGTCAACCTTGCCCAGGCCGGGGGCGTAGAACAGTTTGCCGCCGGTGCGCAGGTCTTCGACGATCAGGCCGATGTTGTCGCCCGGGTGCGGGTCGAAGCGATGCGGCGAATACGGCGGCGCGGCACTGCGCAGGGGCAGCGGGCTGAAACGCAGGTTGGGGCAGGCCGGGATGGTGAACGAACCTTCCAGCTCGATGCGGTTCCAGTTCAGGCCACCATTCCAGTGCTTAAGCATGGTGAACAGCGGGAAACCGGTGCTCAGGTCTTCGTGGACCATGTCAGTGCACCAGACTTCGTGGGGGCAGCCTTCGCGCAGGCTCAGCAGGCCGGTGGTGTGGTCGATCTGGCTGTCCATCAGAATGATGGCGCTGATCCCGGTATCACGCAGGGCACGGCCCGGTTGCATCGGGGCGAAGTCCTGGAGTTGCGCGCGAATGTCGGGCGAGGTGTTGCACAGCACCCAGTTCACGCCGTCGTCGGAGATCGCAATCGACGATTGGGTACGTGCCTTGGCGTTTAACGAACCATCACGAAAACCCGCGCAGTTGACGCAGTTGCAGTTCCACTGCGGGAAACCACCGCCAGCGGCGGAACCTAGAATCTGGACAAACATGGCGTGTTCTCTTGCAAATCTGGAAATAAAAACGCCCCGGCGAACCGAGGCGTTGGGTTGCTCTGCTCAGTGAAGAAGCAGATCAACGGCTAGCGAAGTACATGGTGACTTCAAAGCCAATACGCAGGTCGGTGTAAGCAGGTTTAGTCCAAGCCATAACATGACTCCTTCAGCGGGTGGGTGAGTAGTGTCTCTTGATTAGTCCAGCTCCCGAAGGAGATGTTCAAAAGCTTAGGTGGCTATGTTACTAAATTTGACGCTTTTTGAACGCCCAATGTCGAAGAAAGCCCTTTGCAGGGTTGGTAATTATCAGCTTCTTCCTGGATAAAACGTTTCAGTTACAGGACCGGTAGCCACACATAACCAGCGGCTGTCAGGTTGTGTGGTTTGCTGCGCAGCCTTGAGTGTAGTGTCTTGATCCAGCGCCATAAGCGCAGTGTAGAGGGCTGTCAGGTAATCCGACGGGTGGCCTGCCAGCTTGCTTTGCCATAGCAATTCGCTGGCCTGGGACACGCCCAGGGCCTCACTTGAGAATTGCTGTGCCAGGGCGGCGCGGGCCTGGGTGAAAGATGTTTCATCCAGTGCCGAGACCAGATTTGGCAAATCTACGAGGAAGTTACGGATGTGCTCAAAGATTTGTGCCGTGCTCGCGTGGGGCGATTGCACACCAAACAGCAGGCCGGTTTGGCCATTGATTTGGCGCAAGCCACTGAACACCGCGTATCCCAATTGCAGTTCAACCCGCAGGCGTTGATAGAACGGGGTTTGCGCCACTTGGGCAAGCAGACGCCAGGCAGCTTCGCCCGCCACTGTGGCCTCGGCGGCCGGGCAAAACAGCAGCAGTGCGTGTTCGCTGGAATCACAGGGTACTGTGTGCCAATGGCGCTCGACAGGATGCCCGGACTGAAGCGTCAGTTGCGCATCCGGGGTACCAGGCACCTTGTTCAGCACGGGGCCAATCAAGGCCTGTGTGGCAGATGGCAGGCCGACTGCCAGCCCGTCCCAGCGTGTTTCTGACCAATTGTGGGCCCCGTCACTTTCGCCAGCGGGCGGGCACAGTTCGGGCAGGCGCTTGAGCAGTTGGCGAATGGGCATCAACGTCGCCTCAGGGGGCGTGCCGGCTGATTGCCCGGTGCACGGGCTGGCGAGCGTACGCAGGGCGCTTTCCAGAATGGCGGGCATCGGCTCGTGGTAACCGTACATCTTCAGCAGCCAGTCATTGCCCAAAGCGTTGAGCGAAAGTTCGACACCAGCGTCACGAGCATCCTGGATCAACGGGCGCAGGCTGTTCTGCAGCGCAGGCATCGGGTTGTCGGCAGGTGTAGCGGGCAAACGCCAGCGCAGGTAAATCGCTGCTTCGCCGCTGAGGTTGGGTATTGCCGTGCTGAAACTCATGGCAGACACGTCGCGGCGACTGCGCAAACGATCCTGGGCAAAGGTGCGCAAACCACGGTGAGCGCTGGTTTGCCCGCGAATCAGGCCGGCACTCACCGGCTCCTTCGCTGCTTGCAGAAATGGATTGGGCGCTGGCAGTTGCCAGGCATGGTGCGATAACTGCATTGCCTCTGGCTGCAGCTGCCCCAGTACGACCTTGAGGGTTGTTACGCCTTGATCCGATAAGCCGGGCACATGTTGCTTGCAGTCACTTCGAGCAAGCTCCAGTGCGCCACTGATGTCTTGCTGGCGTTGTTGCAGCAGACAGAACTCTTCACGTAACGCAGGCCAGTCCTGTTGTGCGCGGAAGAACCCCAGCCAGTCATGGAAGGTGTCACTGATTAGCGTGGCATGTTGGGCAATGGCGTTGGTTGCAGTGAACTCAATCTGTAGCAGTGCCTGGTCTTTGAAACAGTAGAGCGACGTGGCCTTAAGGGTGTCGATCAGTTGCTGCTGGCGTAACTGTGCGAACAGACCGCCGGCTTTGTCGGCATTGATCCAGTTGCACAGGAACTCCAGCGCCTTGTCAGACTCCGGCGGCAGCTGTTCCAGGGCAAACATCAGGCTCAGGCGCGAGCCGTCAATGTGTTGATAATGTCGCTGCTGACCGGTCATCAAGGCGGGTGCATCGGCCTGTTGCACGGCTTTGCCGGGGCGCAACACAGTGCTGCAGCGCTCGGCCAGGGTGCTCAGTTCACGGATTGCCGACGGGCCGCTCAGGCTCAAGGTCATTTGTCCGGCCTGATAAAAGGTCTGGTAGAAACCTTTCAGGGCTTGCTGAAAACCCGCGCGAGGTACTGGCAGGCTATAACGGTTACCGGCATGGAATGCGCGCAGTGGATGGGCCGGGTTCAATGGCTGGAACAGTTTGATCTCACGCTGTGCCGAAGGCTCACGGGCCCAGGCAATAAATTCGGCATGTAGCACTTCACGTTCACGCAGTTGGTCAGGCAGAGTCATGCGCGGATGGGCGAGCATGTCGCACAAGCGTTCAAGACCCCCTTCGAAAGCACCCATGGGCAGTTCGAAAAAAAAGTCGGTATGTCGCTCGCAGGTTCTGGCATTGACCTGACCGCCGTGGCGCTGTACCCAGGCCATCAGGTTGTCTGCCGCCGGGAAGCGTGCGGTGCCCAGAAACAGCAAGTGTTCAAGGAAGTGCGCCAGGCCCGGCCAGGCCGCAGGCACATCATGGCTGCCTGCGGCGACCCTTAAAACGGCCGCGCAGCGCTTGAGGCGCGGCTCGTGGCGCAAGCAGAGGGTCAGGCCGTTTTCAAGGGTCAGACGTTGGGTGTGAGGGTGGTTCAGCGCAGGCATGGGCACTTCCGGAACAGAGAAGCGCTCATGCTAGCGGATTTAGCCCTTGCTCAGCTCGCCATATAGCTCGGGCCGACGGTCTGCGAGGTAAAAGTTGCCGCTTTTTGCATCAGTCAGCTGTTGGCGTTGCAACGTTGCCACCAGCAGGGTCTCATCCTGTTCGGCCAGGGCAATCTGTTTGCCGTTGGGTGCGGCGATGCTGCTTTGGCCGCAGTAATGGATCTCGCCTTCATGGCCACAGTAGTTGGCGTAGGCTACATAGCAGTGGTTTTCGAAAGCGCGGCAACGCACGGTGACATCGGCGATGAACTCGAAGGGCACCATATTCGCGGTGGGTACCACAATCACGTCAGCTCCGGCCAGGGCCAGCCTGCGGGTGTTTTCCGGAAACTCGAGGTCGTAGCAGATCAGCAGGCCGAGCTTCCAGCCGTTGAGTTCAATGACCGGGAATGAGTCGGGGCCCTGGCTGAACATCGAGTGATCGAGTTCGCCGAACAGGTGAGTCTTGCGGTAGTTGCACAGACTTTTGCCGTGTGCGTCGATCAACTGTGCACTGTTGTAGATATGTCCGTCTGCACCGCGCTCGGGGTAGCCGTACACAATGGCCATGCCCGTGGCTTTGGCCAGTTTGGCAATTTGCTGTGCGGCGTCGCCGTCGTGGGCTTGTGCGAGTTCGGCTACGGCTTGCGCGCCGATGTTGTAGCCGGTGAGGAACATTTCGGGCAACACCAGCAGGTCAATGTTATCGGCTTGCTGGGCTGTTTCACGCAAACGCTGCAGATTGCCCGCAACATCCAAGGGCAGAGGCGGGCATTGGTAAAGGGCAATGCGCATGGGGTTCTCCTGGTGTTGACTGTTGGTGTGGGAGCGGGCGTGCTCGCGATATCATCCACCCGATATGCCTGATGCACCGCGTTGCCTGAATCGCGAGCAAGCCCGCTCCCACTGGAATCAATTCACCCTGCGGGGTCAATCCGGCAGCGCAATCGGGCCAATTTCGTGGAACACATCTCCCGGCCCCGGGTTGGCCGCATGGGTGCTGCCGCCAAAGTGATGCATGATGCCCCAGACCGCGTTCAATGAAGTCTGCACCGCGCCCTCAACCCAGGCCGGGGTCCACGACACGTCATCGCCGGCAATAAAGATCCCGCGTTGTTCTGCAGGCATGTCCTGTTGCATGAAGTGCGCATACATCCGCTGGTTGTAGCGGTAATGCCCCGGCAGTGCACCCTTGAAGGCGCCCAGGAAATGCGGGTCTGCCTCCCATGAAATGGTGATCGGGTCGCCGATGATGCGGCTGGCGATATCCACCTTCGGATAAATCTTTTTCAGCGAGTCGAGGGCCAGCTTCACGCGCTTTTCCACAGGGTGCGGGAGCATTTTCAGCGCATCGCTCATCCACGAGTACGACAGGCATATCACCCCCGGCTTGTCGTCGCCGTTGTCGAACAGGTAGGTACCACGGGTCAGGCGGTCGGTGAGGGTCATGCTCATCAGGTCGCGGCCGGTTTCCGGGTCTTTGTCCTTCCAGAACGGGCGGTCGACCATGACAAAGGTTTTCGATGATTGCATGTAGCGCGTACGGTCAAGGGCCATCCACAGCTTCTGTGAGAACAGCGACTCTTCGCATTCGATCTGGGTGGTCAGTAGCCAGCTTTGACATGTGACCAGCACGGCTTCGTAGGGGCGTGTGACTCCGAGAATGTCAGTGACGGAAAACATCCCATCTTGTGTGCGAGAGATCGCCTTGACCCCGGTGCGAGGTGCGCCGTTGTGCAGCGAACTCAGGCTGGTGCCTGTAGGCCAATGGGCACAGCGTTCGGGGGCGTGGCGCCAGATTCCCAGTGGCACTTGCTCGACACCGCCAACGACCAGATGCTGATGGTCGTCGCAGTTGGTCATCACCACCCTGAAGATTTCCAGCATCGAGTTGGGGAAGTCCGAATCCCATCCGCCAGTACCGAAACCCACCTGGCCAAACACTTCGCGGTGCTGGAATGACAGTTTGGCAAAGGCCTTGGAGGTCGCGACGAAGTCGTAGAACGTGCGGTCGTCCCACAGAGGAACCAGCGTGTTCCACAGCTCTTTGAGGCGAGGGACGTCGCGGTCACGGATGGCTTGCTGAATATCGCCAAAGCGCGAACCTTCCTCCAGCGCATCGGCCCAGGCGTCGGCCACTTCCTGAAACAGGGCAGGCAGATCCGCCAGTTTTTGTGCGTAGAAGGTTTGGCCTTCGAGGTCGATAACCGTACTGCCGGAAGCTGGGGTCAGCGGGTTGGGGAAGGGTTTGGTCTCCAGCCCCAGCTTGTCGACATAGTGGTAAAACGCTGTTGAAGACACCGGAAAGCGCATGCCGCCGAGCTCGGCAATCACCCCTTCACTGCCCTCAAAGGCTTGCGAGCGCAGGCGCCCACCCATTTTCGAGGCTTCATATACCACGGGTTTGAGGCCCAGCTTCATCAACTCGTAGGCCGCCACCATCCCGGCCATGCCAGCACCGACAATCGCTACCTCAGCGCCAAGTTTATGTGTGGGAATACTGCCCAGGCCAGCGGGGTGTTCGATC
Organism: Pseudomonas sp. WS 5051; assembly: GCF_012985715.1. NCBI lineage: Bacteria > Pseudomonadati > Pseudomonadota > Gammaproteobacteria > Pseudomonadales > Pseudomonadaceae > Pseudomonas > Pseudomonas sp. WS 5051. Next base: position 55,689 of record NZ_JAAQWV010000003.1, on the reverse strand, counting down.
CAGTCATCGAAGGCAAACGGGAAGTCCGGGCCGAAGATGGTGACGGGTTTTTTACCGTCGACAGGGTGACGATTATTCTTGTTCATGGCTGACCTTGCTGGCGACCCAAGCTTTACCTTGAGTATAGAAAAAGACAGGCACCATGATAGGCAGCGCAGAACACGTAAATAAGACGCAAACTGTCGTCGTTATGACTTTTATTTAGTCAATATGACGAAGCGGCTAGTCGATGTGACTTATCCGCGATCAACTTTGCTGCTGAGGATGATTGAGGTGGTGGTTTTCTCGACGCCTTCGACACTGCCGATCTGATCGAGCAACTGGTCCAGCTGCTCGGGTGAATCGCTGCGCAGCCAAGCCACGTAATCGAATTCGCCACTGACTGCGCACAGTTGCTGCACCTGGGCCATCGCACTCAAGCGTCGCACCACGTCCTTGCCGGAGCGTGGCTGCACGGTAATCCCGACATAGGCCTGCAGGCCGCCATCAATCAGGCGCTGGCCCAAGCGAACCCCGTAGCCGGTAATCACCCCGGTTTTCTCCAGCCGCGCCAGGCGTGATGTCACGGTGGTGCGGGCAATCCCCAATTGGCGTGCCAGCATTGCCACGCTTTCCCGGGCATTGAGCTGCAAGGCCGCGATCAATTGACGGTCGATTTCATCCAGTGCAGGGGGGCGGGTGTCAGGCAAGGGTGGCTCCAGGGGCTGCGTGATTGTTGGTCTTAGTCGAGTTTGCTACTCAGTGTCTGGTCACCTTGGAGGCTGACGCCGTACTGAATTTGGTAGCGTGTGCTGCGCCCACTGCCAGGCAGGCGAGTGATGCAGCCTTTCGCAAGCAGGTCACCTAGGTGGCGGGTCGCGGTAGCCTTGGAGACTTTGGTCACGGCTTGGTATTGAGCGGCGTTTATACCGTTCTCGAAGCCGCGTTCGCCACCGTCGAGCAGGTGGTTCAGCACCTTGAGCTGTTCGGCTAGCAGGGCCTGGTCGCGGTGTAGTTGCCAGAAACGGGCCTTGCTCAATACTCGTTCAATCCGGGCAAGGGCTTGCTCCAGGCTTTTAAGCAGCGTGGCTAGAAACCACTGCAACCAAGGAGTGATATCCAGTGTGCCTTTCTGGCTGGACTCCAGAATTCGGTAATAACCGGTGCGGTCATCAAGAATGCTGGCTGACATGGCATAGAAGCGGATGGATTGCTGCTCACTCTGGGCCAATGCCAAATCGGTGAGCGTGCGAGTGAGGCGGCCGTTGCCGTCATCGAACGGATGCAAGGTAACGAACCAAAAGTGGGCAATGCCAGCACGTAGTAAAGGATCAAGGCTGACATCGATTCTGCTGCTCTCGAACCAAGTGAGGAAGTCGCCCAGTTGCTCTTCCAGCCCGGCACGTGGTGGTGCTTCAAAATGCACGGTGGGGTGGTGGAGGGGCCCGGATACTACCTGCATGGGTTCTTCGCCGCGCAGCGTGCCAGTGTGCAGTGGGCGGGCCAACAGCTTGTCCTCGCCGGGGAACAGCCAGCAGTGCCACTTATAGAGGCGTTCAAGATCCAGCAAGCGTTGATGCGCACTTGTGGCATCGAACAACAATTGTGCCAAGCCTTCGGAGCGTGCAGTTGTGCGACCTGTTCCGGTCAGCCCCATGCGGCGAGCCAGGGATGAACGTACAGAGCCTGCATTCAGCTGTTCGCCCTCAATGGCTGATGAGGTAACGATGTTTTGCAGCATGGTGTCCAGGCTGTTGAGCGCTTCATTATCACTTCCGACAGCGCCAATCATCCCCAGCAAACGGCCCTGAGCCTGGGTACAGGCACGCAATAGCGGGTTAAGCATCTCAGCTTGCCAGCTAAAGTTTGGCCAGCCGGGCTGTTGCCAGATCCAGGGGGAATCGTTCATGGGCTTTACTCGTCTATGAGCCGATTAATGAATATATTCGGCTCATATAGTGAGCCGATAATGCCGGCTAATCGGCTCACTGTCTAACCTGGGATGCAGGGTAAGCCGACGAAAGGACTATAGAGCTGGCCTGTGGACGTTTTGTGGACGCAAACCGGTTTTCTGGGCGTTTTGAAAAGCAAAATCCCAAACCCCGGAAACACAAAAGCCGCGCAGTGCGCGGCTTTGAGTTTGGTGGGCCCAGTAGGACTCGAACCTACGACCAAGGGAGTAGGATGGCTAACCGGATCCCGGAGCCACGATGTTGAGGTCATCGAAACTCATGGACATCAACTAGCTTCCTCCGAACGCAGCGTGCAGGTTTCCAAGCACTGCGCTCTCCAGATATTCGTCAGGCTGCTGCCACGTGTGGGTGCGCAAAGCTGGATAGGGATATGCCGTCGTATTCGCCACGGTGGATCTTGTGGTGACACTCATGACATACAGGGATCTGCTTCCGGTTAAGGACGGCCATGACCCTTGTGAACCCCGCCACCTTGCTTCCCAGCTTCCTAATATGTTTCACGTGGTGCATTGCTACTCTGTCGTCGCTATCGCAGATAACACAAGGTGATCCTAATTTGGATCGCGTTCGCAAGCGTAGGTTCCTCTCCAGGAAGTTGGTGTCCACTTCGCCGATCATAAATCGGTTTGGTTTTGCGTTCCAACTTCTCACGAGCGGCATTGCCACTTGTTTCACTTCCTCGCCAGCCGCATTCATCACTCTTACTCGGAGTTTCGCCCCGTGCTTCGAAAAGATTTTACTCCTTGACGACCTATGTTTGGTTGCCAGGGTTTTGGCTGCTGCGTGTTGCAGAATGTACTGGATTCTACTTAGGTTACTGAACCTGTCCACGAAGGAATAATAGTTACAGATACCTCTCCACACACTCCCCACCTGCTCAACGATTTGGTAGTCGTCCAGATAGATCCACTTATTGATGGTAGTAGGCTCGCCCTGAGGATTGCAGAATCCTTTCAAGCTGAGTTTTGCCACGATGTCCGTCACAGGGGCGTACATCAATGGTGTCCAACCTGCCACCCGTTTGGTGAACCATTTGCCGTTTCGCTTGACCCGCATGATCTTCGGACTTGTGGAGCCTACCCTGAAGGAGGTTCCTAGGAATCTTGCCGGCTCCGATTTCGCATGCCTGATATGGGTCTTCTCCATGCTGAGTTCGAGTCCCAGATTTTGAAGGTAATCACCAATCTCCACACGCAGTCGGTCAGCTAGTTCCCTCGGCCCGTTGATGCCTACGACCCAATCGTCGGCGTACCGAACGTACTTCACTCTAATGAATCCATTGCGAGACACAAGTGTTGGAGGGAGTTTCAATGTGGCCTTTTTGATCTCGCGGATTTGCTCGATCAACAGATCACGTTCGGCTCCCTGAGCCGTGTCTGCCTTCTTCTGTAGGAATTCGCGTCTCGATACTAGGCGACGATATTCCGGGTTTCTTGCCTTTCTATCTTCTTCCCCGATGTTGTGTTCTTTGATCAGCTCTTCCACTTTCTGGTCAAGCTGGTGCAGGAACACGTTGGCCAGCATGGGAGAGATAATGCTCCCCTGAGGCGTCCCGAGTGAACCAGAGAAAAAGACCCCGTTATCAAAGTAGCCCGCGTTCAGCGCTTTCCTTATCAGAGTGATGAATCTCTCGTCTTTAATGCGTGTCCGTAGCGCGTTGATTAGGAGGTCATGCTGAATGTTGTCGAAGCAGCCTTTAATGTCTCCCTCGATTATCCAGGTTACTCCCGACCACGTGTCGCGGATTTGCTTTAGAGCGGTGTGACAACTCCTTCCCGACCGAAATCCGTGGCTGTTACTACTAAACGTTGGTTCGAATATGGCCTCCAAGATCATTCGCATGACCTCTTGAACGACTTTGTCGGTGGGTGGCGCAACAGATAATGCTCGTGTTTTGCCATTGGCCTTAGGGATGAGTACCCGTCTGGCGCCCCTGAATGAAAAACTTTCGTTCTTCATTTTCTCGATCATATTCTTGACTGTAGTGGTCGAGAACTGGTCGAGGGTCGTTTTATCCACACCCGGCGTCATGTTGCCCGGTTTGCTCTTGATCTTCTCGTAGGCCGCGATGTACAAGTCTTCCTTGAACATCAGGCGGTAAAGTCGATCATTCACGTAGGTAGGGTCGGCGTTCGCCTTCCTGATTGCCTCGATTCTCGTGAAGCTTTTTAACTGCATCACGCATACCTCCACGATCCTAGAGACTAAATATCCTAGGCCCCTTCCCCTTCACCGAGGATTAGTCGGTCGCATGAGATCCGGGTGCGGCGGCGTGGCGATGTCATGAGCCAATCACTAAAAGTGGTGGGCCGGGGGGGATTTGAACCCCCACTCAACGGATTATGAGTCCGCTGCATTAACCGTTATGCTACCGGCCCAGGTCTATCGGGTACTACGAGCCTTCCGTCACCATGGGGATTACTCCCTTTAGGTGATCCCGCAGTTAACGCAAAAAACGTGCTCAGGTTTTAGGTTGCCATTTCGGTTGTCTTTCACACTACCTGTGCTAGCGCCTCCGGTGTGACATGCAGGAGACTCATAATCGTCCTCCCGCAACCGAAGGGAGTGGCGTCAATCTCAGTGCCACCCCAGTTACGACCTACCCACGCTTCACCTTGGCTTCAAGCAATCCAGCCTTAACCATGACCTGCCCTAGCTGACCCCCTCTATTGGAGTTGAGATCCTCCGCAGGAAGCCTTTTCACGGCATGCTCTTGTCCCTTGCGGGGTTTCCCCTTCCGGTAAGCCGCTGCTTTACCCCTATTGTCACAAGGGGGTGGCTATTAACCACAACGTTTTTGCGCCATCTTACGGCGCACTTATGAGTCCCCTGCTCTAACCAACTGAGCTATAGGCCCTCAGTAGGTCGCGGATTATAACGATGGTTTCTAAGTAGTGCTATCCGAAAGATCTGAAATTGCCAGGTGAAGGAAAGTTGCTGCAAATTTTTCGGGAAGTAACGGCGGGCTGACGATCTCGCCCTGGATCAGTTCGCAACCTGCCTGCGCCAGGAAAATCTGTTGTTCCCGGTTTTGAACACCGTCGGCAATGATGGTGAAGTGCATGCTGTGCCCCAGCGCGATGATGGCATGCACGATGGCAGCATCATGGGGGTCGTCGGGCAAGCCATGTACAAATGACGGGTCGATTTTCAACGTGTCCAACGGCAAGCGCTTCAGGTAACTGAGGGACGAGTTGCCAGTACCAAAATTGTCGATGGACAGTTTTACTCCCAGTTGTTTGAGCCGATGCAGGGCATCAAATGCCGCTTCGGTCTGGCCGGTGAGAAAAGTTTCGGTGATTTTCAGTTTCAGGCTCTCGGGTTTGAGCTTGCAGGTTTCGAGCAGTTGCTGAATGTGCGCCATCAGCCCCGGCTGGTGTAATTGGGCGCTGGCAAGGTTGACCGAGATGGGTCCAAAGGGCTTGTACAGTTGATTCCATGAGCACAGTTGCTGGCACGCACGCTCGAGCATCCAGTCACCAATTTGAATGATCATGCCGTTTTCTTCTGCCAGATGAATCAAGCGCTCATGTGAGATTCCTCCGAGTAGAGGGTGGTTCCAATGCAACAGTGCTTCGGCGCCAGCCAGCGTATGGTCGCGCAACCGGACTTTGGGCTGATACAGCAGTGAGACCTGGCCTCGCTCCAGGGCGCGGCGCAGTTCCTGGCCCAGAAGGATGCGGGCACTGGTCTGGGAGTTAAGGTCGTGGCTGTAACGTTCGACGCGATTGCGCCCTTTGAGTTTGGAGTGGTACATCGCGATATCGGCATTTTTGATCAGTGTGGCCACGTCGTCGCCATCATCCGGGTAGATGCTGATACCGACGCTGGCGCTGATAAACAGTTCGCTTTCGTCGGTCAGAAAGGGTTCGTTGAAGCTGTTCAGCAGCTTTTCGGCAATCTTCTGTGCATCTTCCGGGTGTTTGAGCCCAGGCAGCAGGACGATAAATTCATCGCCGCCAAGACGGGCGACCGTGTCGATGTCGCGCAATTGTTCGGTGAGGCGGGCTGCGATGCCCCTCAGCAACTGATCGCCCACAGGGTGCCCGAGGCTGTCATTGATGTTCTTGAAGCGATCAAGGTCCAGAAACAGCACCGCGCTATGTTGATCATTGCGCCGCTGATCGGAGAGTACCTGGCGCACCCGGCTTTCAAACAGCAAACGGTTGGGAAGGTTGGTCAGCGGGTCGTGGTGGGCCTGGTGATCAAGGCGTTCCTGGGCCAGTTTGAGGGTGGAAATATCAGAAAATACGGCGACGAAATGTGTCACCACATCATTGTTGTTGCGCACGGCGCTGATGGTCATCCAGCTGGGGTAGATTTCACCGTTTTTGCGTCTGTTGAAGATTTCGCCCTGCCAGTTGTCAGCGGTCGATAGCTGGTACCACATGGTTGCAAAGAACAGTTTGTCGTGTCGGCCAGACCCCAGCATGCGCGGCGTCTGGCCCAGGACTTCACTTTCGGAGTAACCGGTGATTTCGCCGAAGGCCCGGTTGACCGCGGTAATTTTTTGCTCGGGATCGGTAAAGATGATGCCTTCGGCCGTGCTCTCGAACACGGTGGCTGTTTGCAGAAGTTTTTCCTGCATCTGATGCCGTTCGGTAATGTCGTGGACGATGGTCAAAATGCAGTCGTCGGCGCCGATCAGCAACGGGTAGCTGGAGATTTCACAGAGGCGAACTTGCCCGTCCTTGTGTCGGATATGGCAGGTGAAGTCGCGCACAAAGCCGTTTTTTTCCAGGACCGCAAGCAATTCACGGCGCTCATGGGGGTCGACCCACAATTGCAGTTCCAGGGTTGAGTGGTACAAGGCACTGGCACTGTCATAGCCGATGACCCGGCTGAAACCTTCGTTTATCTCGAGTATCAGGCCATCGCTTTGACGGCTCAGCAAAAGGCCGTCCAGCGATGCATGAAAAGCTTTGGCAAACTTTTCTTCGGAAAGAAGCAAGGCTTCTTCAGTCTGCTTGGTTTCGCTGATATTGATCAGCAAGCCGCGAACCACGGCTTGCTGATTGTGGGTCGTGATACTGGCAATGTCCCGTAGCCAGAGGATGTTGCCCTCTGCGGTGATCACCCGATAGTCCAAGCTGTGATCGTGGCCTGCGCTGATCTCTTTTTTACGCCAGGCCTGGATTCTGGGCAGGTCATCGGGGTGAACGACCCGTTTCCAGAACCCCGGGCTTAGCCAGTCAGAGACTGGATAGCCGAGCAAGGCTTCGGCCTGGGGGGAGACATAGGTATAGGTGTCGTTGTCCAGCTGTGCTTCCCAGGCAATAGCCGAAAGGCTTTCAATCAACCCCTTGTAGTGATCCTCGCTGCTGCGCAGTTCCTGTTCGAGGGTGGTTCGCCGGGAAATCTCGGAGCTCAGGCGTCGGTTGATGCGGATGACTACGAACAAAATGATGATCAGCAGCAGTATGCCAGGCAGGACATAGAGCAGCAGGGTGCGCCACAGGGGTCGGTAATCGTTGATATCGCCTACCCAGTGCTGCTGAATGCGCTGGGTTTCACTCGGGCTTATATTGGCCAGCACCTTGTCCAGCAGTCCTAGCAGAACGGTCTGGTTTTTAGGAACGGCCATGGCCAATTGAAAGCGATACGGGGTTTCCCCGCTGACGTACAGGCCATCGAGCTTGAGCTGGCGCAAGCTCCATACGCTGGAAGCCAGATCACCCACCATGGCATCCACCTGGTCCGTGGCCAGAGCCTGCAACGCCGAGCTGACGTTGGGCAGGGCGACGATGTTGAGGTCAGGGTGTTGAGCGCGCAGTAATTCGTGGGGGGCGTAGTTTTCAATTACACCCACTCTGAGGCCGTAGAGTTCCTGGATATTTTTAGGCGCCGCGCCGCCCTTGTGGGCGAGGATGACAATGGGGAAGTCCAGATAGGGCCGGGTAAATGCCAGGCGTTTTTGCCGCTCGGGGGTCGACATGACGCCGGGTAACCAGTCGAGTTTGCCTTCCTTGGTTTGCTCCAGGACTTCGCTCCAGCTTGACGCAGCGACTTGCTTGACGCTTACGCCCAACTGGTTGGTGATCAGGTTTACATAGTCGGCAGCGAGGCCTGTATAGGTGCCCTGTGCGTTGAGGAACTCAAAAGGCGGCCATGTGGTATCGATGCCGAGGAGCAGTTCGGGGTGCTCTTTGAGCCATTGCTGTTCTTCATCGGTGAACGTCAGGGCTTGGGCGCCAGAGGTCCAAACGAGAAGTGACAGAAGCAGGGTAGCCAGCAAGCGTGACATACGCATCCCTTCAATACACCTGGATGCATCCAGTGTAGTCGGGCTGTGGCAGAGGGGAGGGAGCAGGAGGTTTTTAGCTGTAAAGCAAAACCCCCGGCAGGGCCGGGGGTTTTGTTGTCACTCGTCGAGGAAGGAGCGCAAATGCTCGCTTCTCGTCGGGTGGCGCAGCTTGCGCAGCGCCTTGGCTTCGATCTGACGAATCCGCTCACGGGTAACGTCGAACTGTTTACCAACCTCCTCAAGGGTGTGGTCGGTATTCATGTCGATACCGAAACGCATGCGCAGTACCTTGGCTTCACGGGCTGTGAGGCCGCCGAGTACGTCGCGTGTCGCTTCTTTAAGGCTCTCAACGGTAGCAACATCGATTGGCGACTGCATGGTCGAGTCTTCGATGAAGTCACCCAGATGGGAGTCTTCGTCATCACCGATCGGGGTTTCCATGGAGATCGGCTCTTTAGCGATCTTCAATACCTTGCGGATTTTATCCTCAGGCATTTCCATGCGTTCGCCCAGCTCTTCCGGGGTCGGTTCACGGCCCATTTCCTGCAACATCTGACGGGAAATACGGTTGAGCTTGTTGATCGTCTCGATCATGTGCACCGGAATACGGATGGTGCGGGCCTGGTCGGCGATCGAGCGAGTGATCGCCTGACGGATCCACCAGGTGGCATAAGTCGAGAATTTGTAGCCGCGGCGGTATTCAAACTTGTCTACCGCTTTCATCAAGCCGATGTTGCCTTCCTGGATCAGATCGAGGAACTGCAGGCCACGGTTGGTGTACTTCTTGGCGATGGAGATCACCAGACGCAAGTTGGCTTCAACCATTTCTTTCTTCGCGCGGCGGGCCTTGGCCTCGCCGATCGACATGCGACGGTTGATGTCCTTGATCTCGGCAATCTTCAAGCCGGTTTCTGCTTCCAGAGCAGAGAGCTTTTGCTGGCAACGGATGATGTCCGGTTGCAGGCGACCAATGGCTTCAGCATATTTGCTTTTGCCTTTGGCCAGCGCATCGCTCCAGCTTTCGTCGACTTCGTTGCCCGGGAACAGGCGCAGGAAATCGGTGCGCGGCATGCGTGCATCACGTACACACAGCTGCATGATTGCGCGCTCTTGTGCACGCAGACGCTCCAGGGCGCTGCGAACACGCTCAACCAGGCCTTCGAATTGCTTCGGAACCAGTTTGATCGGCATGAACAGCTCAGCCAGTGCAACCAGCTCGGCAATTGCCTGCTTGCTGCCGCGACCGTGCTTTTTCAGGGCCTTGCGAGCGATTTCCATCTGATCGGAAACAGCGCCAAAGCGCTGGGCCGCGATGATCGGATCAGGGCCGCTTTCGACCTCTTCCTCGTCTTCGCCGGAATCTTCCTTGTCGTCCTCTTCGTCATCACCTTCGGCTTTCACCTTGGTGTCGACAGGAGGAGGTACTTCGGCTGCGGGCGGCGCAATACCGTCGTCCGGGTCGATATAACCGCTCAGAACGTCGGACAGGCGGCCACCTTCGGTGGTGACGCGAGTGTACTCGGAGAGAATATGGTCAACCGTGCCAGGGAAGTGCGCGATTGCGCCCATCACTTCACGGATGCCTTCTTCGATACGCTTGGCGATTTCGATTTCGCCTTCACGTGTCAGCAGTTCTACCGTGCCCATTTCACGCATATACATGCGCACAGGGTCGGTAGTACGACCAATGTCGGTCTCTACTGCCGCCAACGCTGCAGCCGCTTCTTCAGCTGCTGCTTCGTCGGTGTCGGCATCGGCCAACATAAGGGCGTCCGCATCCGGAGCACTCTCGTGTACGGGGATCCCCATGTCATTAATCATGCGGATGATGTCTTCCACTTGCTCCGGATCTGAAATATCTTCGGGCAGGTGGTCGTTGACCTCTGCGTAAGTCAGATACTTCTGCTCACGGCCGAGGGTGATCAACTCTTTGATACGAGACTGCTGTTGCGCTTTTCCGGACATAACACCCTATCCACTGAAGGTCTTGGCGGGCAAAAAACAAGCCGAGGATTATACCTTAGCTATGACCTCACGCGCCAGTTGAGGTCGGGTTTGATGCAGGATTATTGCGACTTAAAAGGTCGCGTAACTGATTTTTTTCCTCGCTACTTAGCTCGCCTTGACGTGCTTTTCGAAGAAGTTGCTCTAGATTTCGCTCGCGTTGGCGAGCTGACAGGCTAGTTATGGTGTCGAAAAACTGTTGTTCAAGGTTATCGGCATCAATTAGCCATTCCTTTTCCAGCAGTCTTTGCAGCAAACGGCCCTGTTCAGTGCCGTGCCAGCGGGACAGTAGCTGAATAGAGCTTAGCTTAGGATTTTTCTGTACAGCCTCGACCAGAGCAATCAGTAGTTGATTATTAGTCTGGTCTTCTGCAGCAAAGTGCCCGGCGTCCTCAACTTTTTTGGCCAGTTGCGGGTGATGCAGCAGGGTGCGCAGGGCTGTCAGGGTCGGGGGTTCAACACCTACCGGGATCCAGGCCTGCTCGCGTTCGGCGCCGCGCTTGCCTTTTTTGTCCCAGGGTTTGTTTTCCCACTTTTTGCCGCCAGCGCCGGTCTTTTTCGGGGTCCATTCCTGTTGGGGGATGTACATGTCCGGTTGCTGGAAGTCGCTGTAGTCGGGCATTGCATCGTAATCAATGCCCGGGTCATAGGTTGGCTGTGCCTGGATTTTTGCGGGCGTATTTTGTGCCAGCTGGCTGACGGTTTCGCTGGTAAGGCCGGTTATTTCGCTCAGGCGCTGACGCATCAGGGTCCGCAGGTTGGCGCCCGGGACTTTGTCGATCAGCGGTGCTGCCAGCGTGGCCATATGGGCCTTGCCTTCGAGCGAGCGAGGGTCGGCTTCTTCGGTCAATTGCTGGAAGAAGTAGTCTGCCAGCGGCTGGGCATGCTGGTTGATACGGGCCTTGAAGGCATCGGTGCCTTCAGAGCGCACCAGGGTGTCCGGGTCTTCACCTTCGGGCAAAAACAGGAAGCGTGCGCGGCGCCCGTCCTGCAGGCAGGGCAGCGTGGCTTCAAGTGCGCGCCATGCCGCATTGCGGCCGGCCTGGTCGCCGTCAAAACAGAACAGCACGCTGGGCACCACACGAAACAGGCGCTTCATGTGCTCTTCGCTGGTAGCGGTGCCCAGTGTCGCGACAGCATTGCGCAGGCCTTGCTGGGCCAGGGCAATGACGTCCATATAGCCTTCAACCACGATGATTTCGTCGAGGCTGCGATTGAACTTGCGTGCTTCGAACAGCCCGTACAGTTCCTGGCCTTTGTGAAAGACCGGGGTTTCCGGGGAGTTCAGGTATTTGGGCTTGTCGTCGCCGAGCACCCGGCCACCAAAAGCGATGATGCGGCCACGGCTGTCGCGGATCGGAAACATTACCCGGTCGCGAAAGCGGTCGTAACGCTTGCCGGTCTCGGCGTTTTCGACCAGCAGGCCAGCGTCGATCATGGCTTTTTGTTGCAGCGTGTCACTGCTCAGGTGTTTGTAGAGGTTGTCCCAGCCTGGTGGCGCAAAGCCCAAGCCGAAGTCGCGAGCGATTTCGCCGGTCAGGCCTCGGCCTTTCAGGTAGTCCACCGCTGCTTTTCGTGCCGGATGGCTTTTCAAGGCCTGGCGATAAAAGTCAGCAGCTGCAGTAAGAAGCGGGTATAGCGGGGAGTCAGTCGGTTGCCGAGGTTTGTGCGCCCGGCCGCTTTCTTCCCGTGGGATTTCCATCCCGGCAGCTTTGGCCAGTTCTTCGACAGCTTGGGGGAAGTCCAGGTTGTCATGGTCCATGATGAAGCCGAGGGCGTTACCGCCAGCGCCGCAGCCAAAGCAGTAATAGAACTGCTTGTCCGGGCTGACGCTGAACGACGGGGTTTTTTCTTTGTGGAAGGGGCAGCAGGCGGTGTAGTTCTTGCCAGCTTTCTTCATTTGCACGCGCGAGCTGACGACATCGACGATATCGGTACGGTTCAGAAGGTCGTCAATAAAGCTCTGGGGGATTAACCCGGCCATGGCGTTCTCGTCATCACTGCGCAGAATTGGGTCCGAATAAAGAGCTTGGTCATCGTGCGTGCAGGCAAAAGCTCTGCTCGATCGTGGGGCGTCTGCTCAATTATCTCGGGGAAGTGTATCTGTCGAAATCCGCTCTACTCATATTAATCAGAGTCGACGGGATCGATAAATGTCACGCTCTGAGTCCGGCACTGACCAATGGCTGGTCTCGGATAGCTCATAAGCAGGCACTGGAGAGGTGCCTTGGGCTGATCGTCTTTAAGGATAATCAGAGAGGTGTGCTCGTCGGTAGCCTTGGAAGGCTCGTCAGTAAAGACGTGCACCGCTGGCTATTAGGCCAGGTCTGACGTGTTGTAACGCTTGTCGCGGTCGCATCTGCGGCCTTGACGATAAAGCATGTAACTTGCAACAACTGCCTACGGCCCGGCTTTAGGCCGGGCTTGGCAGAAGCGTGCAACGAACGTCTGTGTATTAGTACAGACGAACGGCGCGGCGCTGCTCGCGCTGAACTTTCTTCGCGTGACGCTTAACAGCAGCTGCTGCTTTACGCTTACGCTCAGAAGTCGGCTTCTCGTAAAATTCGCGGCTGCGAACTTCAGCCAGAACACCGGCTTTTTCGCAGGAGCGCTTGAAACGACGCAGAGCTACGTCGAAGGGTTCGTTCTCTTTTACTTTGACGGCTGGCATCCAGAGCTACCTTCATTCATTACCGGGGTCAACGTCTCAAGGCAAAATCGCGTTGGAAGACGTCGGTTTTTAAGGGTTGCGGATGTTAACCCCTCATCGCCCGGAATGCAAAGCCTCTGATCGAAAACCGCTGGCCGGGGGCGGGAGTGGCGACTATTATGCGCGCCTTCGAATTTAGCCTCTACAAGGCGTAAACCCATGCTAGTACTGGGATTAGAAACCTCCTGCGACGAAACCGGCGTCGCGCTATACGACAGTGAACGCGGGCTTTTGGCCGATGCACTGTTCAGTCAGATCGACCTTCACCGCGCCTATGGCGGTGTGGTACCGGAGCTGGCTTCCAGAGATCACGTCAAGCGAATGCTGCCGTTGATTCGTCAGGTGCTGGCCGAGGCCGACTGTGTGCCTACCGAGATCGACGCAATTGCCTATACGGCGGGCCCGGGATTGGTTGGAGCCCTGCTGGTTGGGGCTTCTTGCGCTCAGGCGCTGGCGTTTGCCTGGGGCATTCCGGCCCTTGGCGTGCATCACATGGAAGGCCATTTACTGGCCCCTATGCTGGAAGAGCAACCTCCGGAATTTCCGTTCGTCGCTTTGTTGGTCTCGGGCGGTCATACGCAGCTGGTTCGCGTTGATGGCATCGGCCAATACGAGTTGCTGGGCGAGACACTGGATGACGCCGCGGGTGAAGCGTTCGACAAGACCGCGAAGATGATGGGGCTTAACTATCCGGGTGGCCCTGAGATCGCGCGGTTGGCCGCCCAGGGCGTTGCAGGACGCTTTGTCTTCCCCAGGCCCATGACAGACCGTCCGGGCCTGCAATTCAGCTTCAGCGGCCTCAAGACGTTTGCCCTGAACACCTGGCAGCGTTGTGTGGCAGAGGGCGACGACACTGAGCAGACCCGTTGCGATATCTCCCTGGCGTTCCAGCAGGCCGTGGTTGAAACGCTGACCATCAAGTGCAAGCGTGCCTTGAAGCATGCAGGCATGAAGCGCCTGGTGATTGCAGGCGGGGTGAGTGCCAACAAGGCGCTGCGCGTTTCCCTTGAGAAAATGCTCGGTGAGATGAAGGGCAATGTGTATTACGCCCGTCCGGAATTTTGCACGGATAATGGCGCGATGATTGCGTTTGCGGGTTGTCAGCGCTTGCAGGCCGGTCAGCACGAATCATTGGCGATCAGCGTGCAGGCACGCTGGCCGATGGAGCAGCTGCAGCCCCTGTGAGAATGGGGGCTGGAGCCGGCGTGAAGATTTTTCACGGGCAAGATTCAGAAATGCCGTTCGCGCCCGGCCATCAGGTCGCGTAAATTGCCGCGATGGCGCCATACAATCAGCGCCGTCAAGGCGCTCATTGGCAGTAGCGCGGCAGGCTCTTGCCAGGCCAGCAATGGCAGGGTCAGGGGAGTGGCGATCAACGCCGCCAGTGAGCTGGTACGGGTCAGCTGGAAGGTCAGCAGCCATGCGGCGACTGCCAACAGTGCAGCAGGGGGATACAGTCCCAGCAGCATGCCGGCCGCCGTGGCGACACCCTTGCCGCCGCGAAAGCGGAAGTAGGCAGGGTACATGTGACCTACAACGGCGCAGCCGCCGATCCAGGCCTGGTCCTGGAGCGAGAGATCCAGTTGGTTGGCCAGCAGGACGGGCAAAAGCCCCTTGCACAGGTCACCGAGCAAGGTCAGGACGGCAAGTTTTTTGCCGGCCAGACGCAACATGTTGGTTGCGCCGGCATTGCCGGAGCCACTCATTCGCGGGTCGGGGGTTCCCGTCAGGCGGCTGAGCAAAATGGCAAAGGACAGAGAGCCGAGCAGGTAGGCGAGGATCGCCAGTAACCAAAACATGCTAACTATTCCGGGCGAGGACGCCCTGATTCTAACGGCGCTTTGCGCCCTTGTCGTGCTGCGGAGAAGAGTGCTTGGACAGAGTGTTTATCGAAGGCCTGGAAGTTGACACCGTAATCGGTGCTTATGACTGGGAACGTGGCATCCGTCAGTGTCTGCGCCTTGATCTGAGTTTTGCGTGGGATAACCGTCCAGCTGCGGCTGGCGATGATCTGACGTTGGCGCTGGATTATGCGAGCGTTTCGTCGCGAATTCAGGCGTTCGCCGAGCAGGCTCAATTCCAGCTGGTGGAGACCTTTGCAGAGCGACTGGCCGAAGTGTTGATGAGTGAGTTCACTATCCCCTGGCTGCACCTCAAGCTGACCAAGCCCGGCGCAGTTGCGGCGGCCACTGGGGTGGGCGTGGAGATTGAGCGCGGATGTCGCTAACTCAGGTTTATCTCGGGCTGGGCAGTAATGTCGAGCGTGAAAAGCACTTGCTGGCAGGGCTGGAAGCGCTGAGCGGATTCTTGCAGGAGATGCGCTGTTCGGCGGTGTTTGAAAGCCAGCCGGTGGGTATCAAGAGCGGGCCGTTTTTCAACCTCGTGGTGTCGGCAAAAACCGATTTTCCACTGGTTGAGTTAAGTCGTCGTTTGAAGCTGATCGAAGCTGATAACGGGCGTTACGCTCAAGATCGCAAAGGTTTGCCGCTGGATATCGACGTGTTGTTCTTTGGCGATCTGGTGGGCAACTTTGACGGTTTGACCTTGCCCCGTGCCGAAATCCTCAAGAACGCTTTTGTGTTGTGGCCGCTGTCTTTGATTGCCCCAGACAAAGTTCATCCCGGTGTGGGCAAGACGCTTGCGCAGATTTGGGCCGAGGCGCAGATCGAGCAGGTGCTTGCGCCTGCAGCCTTCGAGTGGCGGGGGGAGTCCTTGACGCCGCTGGAGATGCTGGCGGGCTGAGAGTCGATTGAATGGGCTGCAGGTTGCTGCTTTTTTGTGGGAGCGGGCTTGCTCGCGATGGCGTCGATGCGGTCTGAGTGTAAGACCGTGGTGCCCTAATCACGAGCAAGCCCGCTCCCACAAGGTTTGCACTACGCCGCATCCTTGTAAGCTTGTAGTGCCTTGAGCCGTTCGCGCTTGAGTGCTTCGCCCAGTTCGGGGCCCTTGTAACCCTGCTCCAGTAACGGCTGCACCGCTACCGAAAGGGCGGCCCGCGCCGCGCCGCGCAGGTAGTCGGCCTGCGGGTAGGGTCGGTCTTCCAGGCCCAGGCGGCCTTTGGCGTCCATCTCGCACGCTACGATAAACTCCTCGAACCGCTGTGGCCGACGGTATACGTCGAAGCGCTGCAGCAATTCCAGTAGCGTCGAAGCCTTGAGCTCAAGGGCGCGATGGCCGTGGGTGTGGTATTCGCCTACCAGCAATGCCAGCTCCTGACAGTCCCTCGGCACCTTATAGCGTTCATTGACCGCCTTGATCAGGCGCAGTCCCTTGTGTTCGTGGGCAATATGCCTTGGCCAGTCTTTCTCTGGCGTAAGCCCCTTGCCCAGATCGTGCAGTAAACAAGCCCAGCGAACCGTCAGCGGTTGCTTGTGCAGCGCCGATTGCTCCAGCACGCTGAGGGTATGTACACCACTGTCGATTTCCGGGTGATGGGCGGGGGGCTGAGGGACGCCGAACAGGGCGTTCACTTCGGGTAGCAGTACTTCAAGAGCGTCGCAGCTGCGCAGCACTTCGATAAAAACCTGAGGCTGATCTTCCATCAGGGCGCGGGAAATTTCCTTCCAGCAGCGTTCCGGGGTCAAGGCTTGCAATTCGCCGGACCGGGACAGTTGGCGCATCAGCTCCAGAGTCTCGGGAGCGATGCTGAAGCCCAGGCTGGCGTAGCGCGCAGCGAATCGGGCTACGCGCAGTACTCTTAGGGGATCTTCGGCGAATGCGGGGGAAACGTGGCGCAAAATGCGGGCTTCAAGGTCGCGCTGGCCATGGTAAGGGTCGGTTACGTTGCCAGCCTCGTCCTCTGCCATCGCATTGATGGTCAGGTCGCGACGGATCAGGTCTTCTTCGAGGGTGACGTCGGGGCTGGCGTGAAAAACAAAGCCCCCATAACCATGCCCGCTTTTGCGTTCGGTGCGGGCCAGTGCATATTCGTCACCCGTCTTGGGGTGAAGAAATACCGGGAAGTCAGAACCAACAGGGCGATAGCCCAAGGCCTGCATTTGTTCGGCTGTTGCGCCCACCACCACCCAGTCAATATCGGTGACAGGCTTGCCCAGCAGGCGATCGCGCACTGCGCCGCCAACTTTATAGATCTTCATAAAAAACCTCCGTTAGCGCGACAGGATAGCGCGTGTGCCGTGCTAACGGAGGCCTGCTTTACAGGTGAATGGCTCCCATATCCAGGCGACCGCGGTCAATCTCGCCGTGGTCGCCTTTTGGCGGGACATGGTGGACCTTCATGACCTGGTCGCCTTGCAGTGTTTCCAGGTGGATGTCGAAGCCCCACAAGCGGTGTAAGTGCTTGAGAACTTCTTCGGTGGAGTCGCCCAGGGGTTTGCGGTCATGTTGCTGGTGACGCAGGGTCAGTGAACGGTCGCCCCGGCGGTCGATGCTCCAGATCTGGATATTGGGTTCGCGATTGCCCAGGTTGTATTGCGCGGCCAGGGTTTCGCGAATGATGCGGTAGCCATTTTCGTCGTGGATGGCTGGCACCAGCAGGTCGTCTTTTTGATCGTCGTCCATGATGCTGAACAGCTTCAGGTCACGGATCACTTTGGGTGAGAGGTATTGCAGGATAAAACTCTCGTCCTTGAAGCTGCTCATGGCGAATTTGATGCTCGACAGCCAGTCGCTGCCCGCAAGGTCCGGGAACCAGTAACGATCCTCCTCGGTCGGGTGTTCGCATATGCGCCGGATATCGCAATACATCGCAAACCCAAGCGCGTAGGGGTTGATACCGCTGTAGTAAGGGCTGTCAAAGCCGGGCTGGAACACCACGCTGGTGTGGGAAATGAGGAACTCCATCATAAAGCCCTCGGTCACCAGGCCCTCGTCGTACAGGTCGTTCATCAAGGTGTAATGCCAGAAAGTCGCCCACCCCTCGTTCATCACTTGTGTTTGCCGCTGCGGATAAAAGTACTGGGCTATTTTGCGCACGATACGTACAACTTCGCGCTGCCAGGGCTCCAGCAGCGGGGCGTGTTTTTCCAGGAAGTAGAGGATGTTTTCCTGAGGCTCTTCGGGGAAACGGGCGTTGTCCTTCTCGCTGAGCTTGTCTGCGCTTTTGGGGATGGTGCGCCACAGGTCGTTGATCTGTTTTTGCAGGTGCTCTTCGCGTTCCTTTTGTCGACGGCGCTCCTCCTCGGCAGAGATCGGGTCAGGCCTTTTGTAGCGGTCCACACCGTAGTTCATCAAGGCATGGCAGGAATCGAGCAGGTCTTCCACCGCATCGATGCCGTGGCGTTCCTCACATTGCATGATGTATTGCTTGGCGAATACCAGGTAATCGATGATCGAACTGGCGTCAGTCCAGGTGCGGAACAGGTAGTTGCCCTTGAAGAAGCTGTTGTGGCCATAGCAGGCGTGGGCCACCACCAATGCCTGCATGCAGATGGTGTTTTCTTCCATCAGATAGGCAATGCAGGGGTCTGAGTTGATAACGATTTCGTAGGCCAGACCCATCTGACCCCGAGTGTAGGATTTTTCAGTACTAAGGAAGTGTTTGCCGTAGGACCAGTGGTGATAACCCAGCGGCATGCCCACTGATGCGTAGGCATCCATCATTTGTTCGGCGGTGATGACTTCAATCTGGTTGGGGTAAGTGTCCAGCGCATAGCGGCCAGCCAGGCGGCCGATTTCGCGGTCATACGCCTGGATCAGGTCAAAGGTCCACTCTGAGCCGGTGGAGATGGGTTGGCGCTTATTCTCTTTGGCGGTCATGTCACTAACCTGCGCTGGAAGAGTTCACGGAAGACCGGATAAATATCGCCGGCCGAGACCAGTTGCTGTTGAGCGAAGGTGTCGGAAAACGCCTCGCTGATGCGTTCGTACTCATACCAGAGCGCCTGGTGTTCGCGCGGGGTGATCTCTACATAAGTGTAGTACTGCACAAATGGCATGATCTGGTTGATCAGAATGTCGCGGCAGATGGGTGAGTCGTCGTTCCAGTTGTCTCCGTCAGAGGCTTGGGCTGCGTAGATGTTCCATTCGTTGGTGGGGTAGCGTTCGGCCATGATCTCCTGCATCAGTTTGAGTGCGCTGGAGACGATAGTGCCGCCGGTTTCCCGGGAATAGAAAAACTCCTCTTCGTCCACCTCTCGTGCGCTGGTGTGATGGCGAATAAACACTACGTCAATCTTGTCGTAGTTACGCTTCAGGAACAGGTACAGAAGGATGAAAAAGCGTTTGGCAATGTCTTTGGTGGCTTGGGTCATGGAGCCTGAAACGTCCATGAGGCAGAACATGACGGCTTTGGAGCTGGGGTTGGGCTGTTTGATCAACAGGTTGTACTTGAGGTCAAAGGTGTCGAGAAATGGCACGCGATGAATGCGGGCGCTGAGTTTCTCGATTTCGGCCTCGATGGTCTTGATATCGCCGAAGTTATCGGGCTCCTCGCGTTTTAATCGCTCCAGTTCGGCCTTGGCTTCCCGCAGTTTCGCCCGGCTGCTGCCGGACAGCGCGATGCGTCGAGCGTGAGCTGAGCGCAAGGTACGAATGATGTTGATACGAGACGGGTTGCCCTCGTTGCTGATACCGGCACGTACGGTTTTGAACGTGTCGGTGCCGGTCAGGTTGCGTTTGACCAGATTGGGCAGTTCGAGGTCTTCGAACATGAATTCGAGGAACTCTTCCTGAGTGATCTGGAACACGAATTCGTCCATGCCTTCGCCGGAGTTCCCCGCTTTGCCAGGGCCGCCGCCACCTCCCGATCCACCTTGGGGCCGGGGGATATGTTCGCCGCTGGTAAACTCCTTGTTGCCGGGGTGAACCACGGTTTGCTTGCCACCACGCCCGTGATGCATCACCGGCTCATCGATATCGCGGCCAGGGATGCTGATTTGCTCGCCATGTTCCATATCCGTAATGGAGCGGCGGCCCACGGCCTCTTCTACGGCCTTTTTAATGTGGTCACGGTAGCGACGCAGAAAACGCTGACGGTTAACCGTGCTCTTGTTCTTGCCATTGAGGCGTCGGTCGATCACATAGCTCATTAGGCCCTCCGGGCAGCTTCAAGTTGTGAGCTGCAAGCTGCAAGTCCAGGCATTTACCCATGCCTTTTCCTGCAGCTTGAGGCTTGAGGCTTACAACTGCCTCACTGCGACTTGCGGACCCGCAGGTACCACTCGGAGAGCAGCCGCACTTGTTTGTCGGTATAGCCACGTTCGACCATTCGAGTAACAAAGTCGTTGTGTTTTTGCTGGTCCTCTTTGCTTGCCTTGGCGTTGAAACTGATAACCGGCAGCAGGTCTTCGGTGTTGGAGAACATTTTTTTCTCGATCACCACCCGCAGTTTCTCGTAACTGAGCCAGGTTGGATTCTTACCGTTGTTGTTGGCCCGGGCACGCAGTACGAAGTTGACGATTTCGTTGCGGAAATCTTTCGGATTGCTGATGCCGGCCGGTTTCTCGATTTTTTCCAACTCTTCGTTGAGGGCCACGCGGTTGAGGATTTCGCCGGTTTCCGGATCCCGGTATTCCTGGTCCTGAATCCAGAAGTCGGCGTAGAGCACATAACGGTCGAAGATGTTTTGCCCGTATTCGCTGTAGGACTCCAGGTAAGCGGTCTGGATTTCCTTGCCGATAAATTCGATGTAGCGCGGCGCCAGGTATTCCTTGAGGAAACGCAGGTAGCGCTCGCGGGTTTCGGCCTGGAATTGTTCCTGTTCGATCTGCTGTTCGAGCACATAAAGCAGGTGCACCGGGTTGGCGGCAATTTCGTGGGGGTCGAAGTTGAATACCTTGGACAGGATCTTGAACGCAAAACGGGTCGAAAGGCCATTCATGCCTTCGTCCACACCCGCGTTGTCACGGTACTCCTGGATGGACTTGGCTTTCGGGTCGGTGTCCTTGAGGTTCTCGCCGTCATAAACCCGCATCTTGGAGTAGATGTTGGAGTTTTCCGGTTCTTTGAGGCGCGACAGTACGGTGAACTGGGCCAGCATCTTCAGGGTGTCGGGTGCGCAATGGGCTTTGGCCAGTGAGCTGTTGAACAGCAGTTTGTCGTAGATTTTCACTTCGTCACTGACACGCAGGCAGTACGGTACTTTGACGATGTAGATCCGGTCGATAAACGCTTCGTTGTTCTTGTTGTTGCGGAAGGTATGCCATTCCGATTCGTTGGAGTGGGCAAGCAGGATGCCGGTAAACGGAATCGCGCCCAAGCCTTCGGTACTGTTGTAGTTACCTTCCTGGGTAGCCGTCAGCAGTGGGTGCAGCACCTTGATGGGTGCCTTGAACATCTCGACGAACTCCATCAGGCCCTGGTTGGACCGGCACAGAGCGCCCGAGTAGCTGTAGGCGTCGGCATCGTTCTGCGGGAATTCTTCCAGTTTGCGGATATCGACCTTACCTACAAGGGCCGAAATGTCCTGGTTGTTTTCGTCACCGGGTTCGGTTTTGGCTACACCGATCTGGTTGAGGATCGACGGGTACAGTTTTACTACGCGGAACTGGCTGATATCACCGCCAAACTCGGCAAGGCGCTTGGTGGCCCACGGCGACATGATGGTGCTCAGGTAGCGTTTGGGAATGCCGAAGTCTTCCTCGAGGATCGCGCCATCTTCGGTGGCGTTGAACAGGCCCAAAGGCGACTCGAAAACCGGTGAGCCCTTGATTGCATAGAAGGGGACTTTTTCAATCAACTGTTTGAGCTTCTCGGCAAGGGATGACTTGCCGCCCCCTACCGGGCCCAGCAGGTAAAGGATTTGTTTTTTCTCTTCCAGGCCCTGTGCGGCATGGCGGAAGTAGGAAACTATCTGGTCGATGCATTCTTCCATTCCGTGGAAGTCTTCAAAGGCCGGGTAGCGGCGAATCACCTTGTTGGAGAAAATCCTCGACAGCCGGGAGTCGGTTGAGGTGTCCAGCAGTTCCGGCTCGCCAATGGCCAGCAGTAGCCGTTCCGCGGCTGAGGCGTAAGTGCTTTTGTCCTGTTTGCACAGCTCAAGATATTCCTGGAGCGTAAGCTCTTCCTGGCGTGTGGACTCGAAGCGTTGTTGGAAGTGGCTAAAAATACTCATGACGTCACCTCGCTCGATACGTGGAGTCGGCGATAGATCGGTCAGTTCGAGTGCTGGCATGCAGCAGCATTTCAGCTGCTGTGTACCCCCCAGGACACCATCAAGGTGGCTAACCCCTTGAAGTTACTACCGATGATCCATTCGCCGGTGTACCGGCTCTCCCCAGATTTGGATGGCCTGAGGTAAAGGATAGTTGGTAATACGGGAGGTCAAGGTCAGATGCGTGAATTGTTGCCTTAGACCGTTGGTCAGGCAGGCCCCAAGCCCTCTGATCACGGGGGCTGGGGCTGATAAAAATATTATTCGCCCGGGCTTTGGGCGGTTTCGTCCGGGTAAGTGGTACGCCACAACTCGAAGCCGCCATCCAGGCTGTAGACCTCGCTAAAGCCCTGGCCGACAAGATACGCCGCAGCGCTCTGGCTGGAGTTGCCGTGGTAGCAGGCCACGATCAGAGGGGCGTCGAGGTCGGCGTTGGCGATGAAATCGTGCAGCGAGTGGTTATCCAGATGTTTTGAACCGCTGATGTGATTGGCGGCGAAAGCTTGCGGGTCACGCACGTCGACGACTACGGCGCCTTGTTCGCGCAGGGCCTGAGCCTGTTCTGGCGGGATGCGTTTGAATTCGGTCATGGGAAATTCCTGTGGCCTGAAAGCGGGCGCGGCTGGCTGGCGCCCAAGGGTTGGGAAGTTGGTGCGGAGTGTGGGGCAATGCCGGGTACGGCAAGTGTTGGATCGTCGCAATCGCAGAGCAGGCGTTGGCCGGTGTCGACATTGAGCAGGGTCATGGCGCCGCCCCAGACACAGCCGGTATCGAGTGCGAAGATGCCGGGTTCCTTGCAGTTGCCTTCCAGTGCTGCCCAATGCCCGAAGATGATCTTGAGGCCTTGGGTTTTGCGTTCTTTGTAGCTGAACCATGGAGCGAAGCCGGGCGGTGCAGTACCTACGCCTTCTTTGCTTTTCAGGTCGAGCTTGCCGTCCCGGGTGCAGAACCGCATACGGGTGAAATAGTTGGTAATAACCCGCAACCGGGTAACGCCGGTCAGTCCGTTATCCCATTTGGCCGGGTCGTTGCCGTACATGCCGTCGAGATAGGGGCCGACAAGGTTGTCATCGCGCAGCGCCTGTTCGACTTCGCTGGCGCATTTGAGGGCTTTTTTCAGCGTCCACTGGGGCGGTATTCCGGCATGCACCAGTGCAACCTCACGCTCGGCATCGTAATGCAGCAGCGGTTGCTGACGCAGCCAGTTCAACAACTCATCGCAATCGGGGGCCTGGAGAATTTCGCGCAAAGTGTCGCCTTTTTTCAGGCGTTCGATATTGCGCCCCACGGCCAGCAGGTGCAGGTCATGGTTGCCCAGTACACACACCAGCGACTCGCGCATGCGATACAGAAAGCGCAGGGTTTCCAGTGATTCGGGACCGCGGTTGACCAGGTCGCCCACCAGCCAGAGCTTGTCTTTGGTGGGGTCGAAGGCCACGCGTTCGAGCAGGCGCTTGAGCGGTTTCAGGCAGCCTTGCAAGTCGCCAACGGCATACACCGCCATCAGTGCAGGGCTCCGGGTACCGCCAGGCGAAAGGGCGCAATAATGGCTTTGAACTCATGACCGTCATCGGCATGCATCAGGTAGCTGCCCTGCATGGTGCCGACTTTGGTTGTGATGACCGACCCACTGCTGTAGGTGTGCTCGCTGCCGGGATCAATCTTGGGTTGCAGTCCTACAACACCGGCGCCACGGACTTCTTCTACATGACCATCGCCGTCGGTGATTACCCAGTGCCGTGACAACAGCTTGGCAGGTATTGAACCGTTGTTGCGTACCGTGATGGTGTACGCAAAGGCAAAGCGCTGATGCTCGGGCTGTGATTGTTCTGGCAGGTAACGTGTGACGACGCTGACGTCGACCAGATAGCGGGGATCGTGCATGCGAGAGGCCTTACTTGAAAGCGAAGACACAGTTCGGGATAAAACTGATGCCTGAGTCTAGGCCAAACAGCGGGTACCCGGCTAGACGTGGCGTCTGGCCGGGTACCCGTTTTTTCTCGGCGATCAGTCGGCGGCGGGCGCCACGACCGGTTGCTCGCTGAGCTTGTCGGCCAGGCGCACGAAGGCGGCCAGGTCGAGTTGCTCCGGGCGTTTGCTGCCATCGACGCCTGCGGCTTCGATTTCAGCGTTGCTGAGCAAGGCTTTGAGGGTGTTGCGCAGGGTCTTGCGGCGCTGGTTGAAGGCTTCGCGAACCACGCGCTCAAGCAGGCGGTGGTCTTTGGCCGGATGCGGCAGCACTTCGTGGGGCACCAGACGGACAATCGCTGAATCAACTTTCGGCGGCGGGTTGAATGCACCCGGGCCTACGTTGAATAAGTGTTCGACGCGGCAGTGGTACTGAACCATGATCGACAGACGACCCCAATCACCACCGCCAGGCCCGGCGGCCATGCGCTCAACCACTTCTTTTTGCAGCATGAAGTGCATGTCGCGGATCAGCTCGGCGTTTTTCAGCAGGTGAAAAATCAGCGGCGTGGAGATGTTGTACGGCAGGTTACCAACCACGCGCAGGGTGCGAGGGGCAGCATTGAGGCTCTTGAAGTCGAACTTCAGGGCATCACCCTGGTGCAGGGTGAAGTTGCTCATGCCGGCAAACTGACGGTTGAGGATCGGCACCAGATCCTTGTCGAGCTCCACAACGTCGAGCTGGCCACCGCTGTTGAGAATGCCTTCGGTGAGGGCACCCTGGCCCGGGCCGATTTCCAGCAGGCGTTCGCCAGCCTTGGCGTTGATGGCGCGCAGGATGCGGTCGATAACCCCGGCATCGTGCAGGAAGTTCTGACCAAAGCGCTTGCGCGCCTTGTGTTGGTATTGCTCGTTCATATACGGGTCTCGGCCATCTGGTAGGCGGTTTCCAGGGCGACTTGCAGGCTGCCGGTATCGATCTTGCCACTACCCGCCAGATCCAGGGCGGTGCCGTGGTCGACAGAGGTGCGGATAATCGGCAAGCCCAGGGTGATGTTGACTGCGGCACCAAACCCTTTGTACTTGAGTACGGGCAGGCCTTGGTCGTGGTACATCGCCAGCACTGCGTCGCAGTGTTCCAGATATTTGGGGGTAAACAGAGTGTCGGCAGGCAGCGGGCCACGCAGGTCCATGCCCTCGCTGCGCAGGCGCTCCAGGGTTGGTTCGATGGTATCTGTTTCTTCGTGGCCCAAATGGCCGCCTTCACCTGCATGGGGGTTGAGCCCGCAAACCAGGATGCGCGGCCGGGCGATGCCAAATTTTTGTTTTAGGTCGGCGTGCAGAATGCGGGTGACCCGCATCAGTCGCTCGGGGGTGATTGCATCGCTGACCTGACGCAGGGGCAGGTGAGTGGTGACCAGTGCCACGCGCAGTCCGCGGGTGGCAAGCATCATCACGACCTGCGGTGTATGGGTCAGGTCGGCGAGGAATTCGGTATGCCCGGAGAACGGGATGCCCGCTTCGTTGATCACGCCCTTGTGCACCGGGGCGGTGATCATGCCGGCAAAGTCGCCATCCACGCAGCCCTGGGCGGCGCGTGTGAGGGTTTGCAGCACAAAGGCTGCGTTGGCCTTGTCCAGCTTGCCGGCGGTAACCGTGGCGTTCAACGGGGTGTCCCACACGTACAGGCTGCCTGCCGGAGCCGGCTGATCGGGCCAGTTGCCCGGCTCGACCGGTAACAGGCTGACAGCCACACCGAGCTGCGCGGCCCGCTCAAGGAGCAGGTCGCAGCTGGTGATGGCGATCAGGGGGTGTGGCTGGTGTTGCGAGGCGAGTAGCAGGCACAGGTCGGGACCTATGCCTGCCGGTTCGCCGGGTGTCAGGGCAAAACGCTGTGTGTTCACTGCGCGGCCTGGCCTGCGCTGTCAGTACCGGTTGCGCCTGGCAGCTTGATTTCAACATAGGCTTCGTCGCGGATCTGACGCAGCCAGGATTGCAGCTCTTCATCGTATTTGCGGTTACGCAGAGCGTTCATAGCCTGTTGCTCGCGCGCCTGGGTGGTGCTGTCAGTGGCACGACGGCCAAGGACTTCCAGAACATGCCAGCCGTATTGGGTCTTGAACGGCTTGGACAGCACACCTTGCGGAGTGTCTGCCATGGCTTCGCGGAACTCGGGCACCAGCGAATTCGGGTCAACCCAGTTCAGGTCGCCGCCGTTGAGGGCGGAGCCCGGGTCTTCCGAGTAAGTCTTGGCCAGGGTGGCAAAGTCTTCGCCCGACGTAATGCGGTCGTAGATTTTGGCTGCCAGTTCCTTGGTTTGCGCTTCAGTACGAATTTCGCTTGGCTTGATCAGGATATGACGGACATGAACTTCGTCCACCACCACTGATCCACCGCCGCGTTTCGCGTTCAGCTTGAGGATGATGAAGCCGCCTGGCGTGCGCACTGGAGGTGTAACGTCGCCTACAGGCATCTCACTGAGCATGCGGTCGAAAGGGGGAGGCAGTTGAGCAGCTTTACGCCAGCCCATGTCGCCACCTTCCAGTGCCGTGTCGCTGCCGGAGCGGGCGATGGCCATTTGGGCAAAGTCAGCGCCCTGTTTGAGCTTGTTGTAGACCTCTTCAGCTTGCTTTGCCGCGTTCTGGATGGCTTCCGAGCTCGCGCTTTCAGGCGTCGGGATCAGGATATTGGCCAGGTGGAACTCTTCGGACATCTGCAATTTGCCCAGGTCCGAGGCCAGGAAGTTTTTCACTTCCTGATCCGTGACCTGAATGCGCTCAGCCACGCGGCGTTGACGCACACGGCTGATGATCATCTCGCGACGCACCTGTTCACGGGCATCTTCATACGACAGACCGTCATGGGCCAGGGCCTGACGGAATTGCTCGATGGTCATGTTGTTGCGCTGGGCAATGGTGCCGATAGCCTGGTTCAGTTCTTCGTCCGTGATGCGAATGCCTGAACGCTCGCCGATCTGCAGTTGCAGGTTTTCGACGATCAGGCGCTCAAGCACTTGCTGATCCAGAACACTGGCAGGCGGTACGCCCTGGCCACGCTTGGCGATGGTTTGCTGAACTTCGTGGACACGCTGGTCCAGTTGGCTCTGCATGATCACGTCGTTGTCGACGATGGCCACCACTTTATCCAGGGGCTGTACTGCAGCGCTGGCTGCAGTACCCAGGAACAACGCGCCCAGCATTAGCGGGCGCAGACACTCAGAAAGCTTGATCTTCACGTTCACGATAACCTTGGATGCCTTTGTCGAGGAAGCTCTCTACTTTGGTGCCAACAACGCCACCGAGACCTTTCAGCACAACTTGGAGGAAGAGACCATGGTCGCCCTTCTCGTTTTGAGGGGCTTCCTGGGTGTACTCGTCGTTGGATACCCAGTAACGGCTGATCAGACGAAGCTTCCAGCAGCAGTTGTCGTACTCGAAGCCACCGAAGGCTTCCAGGGTACGGTTGCGGTTGTAGTCGTACTGCCAGCGGCTGATGGCGTTCCATTGCGGCACGATCGGCCAGATAACCGAGAAGTCGTGCTGCTTGATCTTGTAGTAATCCTTGATGTAGCCAGGATCACCCGGGGACAGATAGTCGCCACCGCCCACAGTCCACTTGCCGGTGTACTGGTCGTAGCGCACCTGGTCGTTGCGGTAGCGGAAGCCTGCGTTGACCACCTTGTTCGGGTTGTCTTCAGGCTGGTAGTGCATCATCGCACTGCCTGAGCGCGGGCTGCGGGTTTCCGGATCCCAGTTGTAGTCAGCAGTCGCACGCCAGTCGCGGTTGAAGCGATAGGCGTATTCAAGGGCATAAGGGGACACGCTGGATGTAGCATCCTTGCGGTCTGCGTCAATGCCCGGTAACTGAACTTTGCGGTCCTTGAAGTAGTAGGCCTGGCCCACGCTGATGCGTTGACGCTCAAAGCCGTTGTCTTCGATCAGGCGGCTGGTCAGACCCAGCGACAGCTTGTTCTCGTCGCCTACACGGTCAGTACCGGTAAAGCGGTTGTCACGCCACAGCGAGGAATAGCTGAAGGTGCTTTCGCTGGTGTCGAAGATCGGGATGTCATCCTGATTTTTCTCTGGGACATACAGATAAAACGCACGCGGCTCGAGGGTCTGGCGGTAGTTGGTACCGAACCAGTTGGTGTTGCGGTCGAAGTACAGGCCGCTGTCGACGCTGGCGATTGGCACGCTGCGGTTGACCGAGCTATCGAATTTCTGGCCAGTGGGCAGCTCAGACTTTCCGGTGCCATCCAAGTCCAGGTCGTACTGGGTGTACATGTACTTCAGGGACGGCGTCAGGAAGCCATAGCTCCAGTTCAGCGGCAGGCTGACACTAGGTGCAAGATTCATGCGCGTACCGTTGGCACGGGCCAGGCCTTTCACGTTGGTGTCCAGACGATCTGCTGTGGTGCCGTCTTCGTTGGTGTACTTACCGGTTTCCAAGTCGCGATCGAATCGCACCAGTTCGGTGTTGTAGGCGAAGTTCAGGCCACCTGGGTGAGTTGGCAGCATCCCGTTGAGGGTGAGCTGCGGCAACATGTCGTAAGGCGTGATCTGGGTAACGGTAGCCAGTTGATAGGCCTGCACGTTCAGCTTGGCGGTGTAGTCATCGCCACGGTAGCTGACGGCGCCCTGCTGGTTCAGGTAGTCACGGCTTTCAACGCCGATCTGGTCACTTTCCAGGTCCTGGAAGTAATACGGATCGCTGATTTTGGTGTAGTCGACTTCGGTCAGTACACGGGAGTCGAGACCACCCTTGTGCTGCCAGTTAAGCATGTAGCGCTTGTCGGTGTAGTCGGTCTGGCGCTTGCGGTCGTCGTTGTCGTCGTTGAGGTACGCGGCACCTAACTGGCCTTCGCTCGATTCGGTCAGGTAGCGGAACTCGCCTTCCATCAACAGGCCGCGCTTGGTCATGTAGCGCGGGTACAACGTGGCATCGTAGTTGGGTGCCAGGTTGAAGTAGTACGGGGTCACGAGCATAAAGCCGGTGTCGGTGCTGCTGCTGAAGGACGGCGGCAGGAAACCGGACTGGCGGCGATCGTCGATCGGGAAATAGATGTACGGGGTGTAGAACACCGGAATGTCCTTGACCCGCAGCGTTACGTTGGTGGCCGTACCGAAACCGGTGGCCGGGTTCAACGTGATGTTATTGCCCTTGAGCTGCCAGGCGTTGCTGTTTGGCTCGCAGGTGGTGTAGGTACCATCCTTGAGGCGGATGATCGAGTCTTCGGCACGCTTGGCATACAGCGCACTGCCGCGGATGCGCGACTTGTGCAGCACATATTCGGCGTTGTCGACCTTGGCCGCACCCGTGTCCAGTTGCACATCGGCGTGGTCGCCGACGATCAGTGCGCCGTTGTCACGCAGGCGTACCTTGCCGTTGAGCTCGCCACGGCTTTCAGCCTGGTACAGGCTGGCTTCGTCGGCTTCGATCTGCATGCTGCCCTGGCGCATGACTACGTCACCGGCCAGGGTCGCAACCTGCTCTTCCTGCTCATAGCGGGAGGCTTTGGCGCCGATAAAGGTCGGGGCGTCGCTTTTGCTGGTGGGGTCGTTCATGCCCGGACGGATGGGCTCTACGTACGAACCGGAGCAGTACGGGCCGGTTTCGGCCAACTGGGCAGCGGTCAGCTTGTCCCGGGGCACCCAGTCGAGGTGACTGTAATCGTCACTGCGCGCCTTGAGCCCACGGCCTTTGGCCTCGGTGACCAGCGGGGCCTGTTTGGCCTGCTCGCTGGTTTCACCGCTGGCACCCACAGACCCGTCACCGTGCGCAGGACGCGGTGGCAGTTGCGCCACGTTGGTTTTTGGTGCGCAATCCCAGCCCCCCGTAGCCGACACGGAACAGTCATACTGCTCCTCGGCAAACGCGAACGGCGTGGCGAGAGGTTGCATGGCCAGCAAACTGCCGGTTACCAGCAACGGAAATTTTTTACGAAACGCGGGGGATTTCAATGCCATCTTATTAGTCCGGGCTTCCTGCGTGCCATCAGCCCGCGGTGGGGGACCGCACGCCTATCGATGGTCTGGAAAAGATTCTGGATAATAAAGCATGACCCGCTTGACGGCTAGCGCCGTCGGAGACCCTTGTAATGCCTGACCAAGATGTACGCCTGCAACACCTGAAAGTTTGGCTGGATGAGCAGCTGGCAACCGTGTTCGAGAATGAGGGTTGGGGAGCTGTGCCCCCGGCCACGTTGACTGCTGCCAGTAGCGATGCGAGCTTCAGACGCTATTTTCGCTGGGAGGGCGAGGGCCGCAGTTTTGTTGTCATGGACGCGCCGCCGCCCCAGGAAAACTGCAAACCTTTCGTCGATATTGCTGATTTTTTGCGAACTTGCCTGATTAACGTACCGAAAATTTACGCTCAGGATCTTGATCGCGGCTTTCTATTGCTCAACGATCTGGGCAACAAGACCTTCCTGGACGTGATCAACAGCAGCAACGCCGACGAGTTGTTCAAGGATGCCATTGAAGCCTTGCTGGCCTTTCAGCAATTGCCGATGACCGAGCCTTTGCCCAGCTATGACGTGGCCTTGTTGCGTCGCGAGCTGGAGCTGTTCCCCGAGTGGTACGTGCGAGCTCACCTGGGGGTGGATTTCAATGAGCAGCAACAGGCCGTCTGGCA
This sequence comes from Pseudomonas sp. WS 5051, assembly GCF_012985715.1. Lineage (NCBI taxonomy): Bacteria > Pseudomonadati > Pseudomonadota > Gammaproteobacteria > Pseudomonadales > Pseudomonadaceae > Pseudomonas > Pseudomonas sp. WS 5051. The sequence goes on along the minus strand of NZ_JAAQWV010000003.1, from coordinate 25,186 downwards.
ACGGGTCAGTACGCTGCTGATCGACAGTGCCCTGGCGCAGCCCAAAGTGCTGGTGCACCGCGACTTTATGCCGCGCAACCTGATGCTCAGCATTCCCAATCCTGGGGTGCTGGATTTCCAGGACGCAGTGTATGGCCCGGTGACGTACGACATTACGTGCCTGTTCAAGGACGCCTTCTTGAGCTGGCCTGAAGAGCGTGTGCGCAACTGGCTGCAGGATTACTGGAAGCTGGCGCTGCCGTTGGGCATCCCGGTGCAGCGCGATTTTGAAGAATTCTTGCGCGCCAGCGACCTGATGGGTGTGCAGCGGCATTTGAAAGTGATCGGCATTTTTGCCCGCATTTGTCATCGCGATGGTAAACCACGCTATCTGGCCGATGTACCGCGCTTCTTCTCTTATATAGAAGCTGTGCTGGCGCGACGTCCCGAGCTGGCAGAGCTGGGTGAGTTGTTCAGCAGCCTGGGGCTGGTCAGCGAGGTCGATGCATGAAAGCGATGATTCTGGCCGCCGGTAAGGGCGAGCGCTTGCGGCCACTGACCCTGCATACACCAAAGCCCTTGGTGCGTGTGGGTGGCGTGCCGTTGATCGAGTACCACTTGCGGGCGCTGGCCGCGGCAGGTTTTACCGACATTGTGATCAACCATGCCTGGCTGGGTCAGCAAATTGAAGATCATCTGGGCGACGGTTCGCAGTTTGGTGTCAGCATCCAGTACTCCCCGGAAGGCGAACCGCTAGAGACCGGTGGCGGAATTTTCCAGGCGCTGGCGTTGCTTGGCGATGAACCCTTTGCCGTGGTGAACGGTGATATCTGGACCGATTACGAGTTTGCTGCCTTGCGTCAGCCGTTGACCGGGCTGGCTCATCTGGTTCTTGTGGATAACCCGGCACACCACACGAGCGGTGATTTCAGCTTGAGCGGCGGACAGGTTCAAGATGGCATGTCGGGTGCCGATACGCTGACCTACAGCGGTATCGCCGTGCTTCACCCCGATCTGTTCAGGGGCTGTACGGCGGGTGCATTCAAACTGGCACCGCTATTACGTAACGCCATGGCGGCAGGGCAAGTGACAGGTGAGCGATTGCAAGGGCATTGGGTGGATGTAGGGACGCACGAGCGCCTGGCCGAGGTCGAGTCGTTGATCAAGGACGCGCGCTAGCATGTTGTGGCCAGGGACTCTGATCGGAGCCGGAGCAGGCTTTTTCATAGCCAGTATTCCGGGGGCCATGCTCGGTGCTTTACTGGGGCAGGCGCTCGACCGGCGCTTGCAACTGCACAGTTGGGCCGATCTGCTTGAGCGTTTTGGTGCCCGGCCGGTGCTGCGCAACGATGAGTTGTTGTTTGTGTTGCTCGGTCGTCTGGCCAAAAGCGGCGGACAGGTGGTGGGCAAGCATATCGAGCAGGCGCGGCTGGAAATGCGTCAGCTCGATATGGAGCCTGCAGCGCAAAAGCGTGCCATTGCCGCGTTCAACCGTGGCAAATCCGGTACTGATTCGCTGCGCGGTTACCTGAAACGGCTCAAGGCTCAGCCTCATGCGGCAGAAGGTGTATTGCGTGCCTGCTGGCGAATGATCCTGGCCGATGGCCGGGTGGCTCCCCAGGAACGTGAGCTGATAGTGCTTTGGGGGGGCTGGCTGGGCTGGACCCGCCAACAGGTTCTGGTGTTGGGTGGCGAACATGAGCCTCAGCCAAAACCGCTGGCGACCCGTGGCGGTACCTACCGGCAAGCGCTGCTTCTGCTGGGGGTGACCGAAGCCAGTGATCCTGAGCAAATCAAGCGAGCCTATCGGCGCCTGCTCAGTCGTCATCACCCGGACAAGGTTGCCGGCAGCGGTGCGGGCCCGGCGCAGGTGCGCGAGGCCACGGAAAAAACCCGTGAACTGCACCAGGCCTACGCCTCGATCCGTGAACGGCGTGGTTTTTAGCGCAGTTTACTTATCCACAGGTTGCGGGCTGAGCCAGCCGCGTACACGGCGAAACAACTGCTCCTGTTCACCATCCCGGTTGCCCGGGGTGGCGAACAATCCGACCTGCTTGAAATTCGACCCGTTGGCTCGCTTGCTGGCCTGCAATCTTTGCAGGGCGGCTTCGCGGGCCAGGGGTTGGTCTTTATAGAAGATATCCAGCAGCGCCACGTTGAGGGCCGGGGTCAACTGGCTCAGGTCCGGCTCTGCCAACACAGGTTTGCGGGCAGACACCATGATCAGTTTCTGGATCTGGGCAGGATGCTTGGTACTGATATAACGCGACGCCCAGTAGGCCCCGGAACCATGGCCGAGCAGAACGACAGTGCGCATGTTCTGGTGCTGGGCAAAGGCAATCGCTGCATCAATACGGGCGAAGATGCGCTCGGCATCGGCCTTGTCCAGGTCTTGCCCGGTTTGAGCCGCTTCGGATTCCGTGCTTTCGGTGCCGTCACTGGCGGCCTGCTCGATGGGTTTGGCCGTGGTGGTGGCTGCCTTGCTGCTACTGTCTGTCGCAATTGCAGCAGGAGGTTTCTCTGGTTCGGCTTCGCGCGGCTGGCTGGCTTCGCTTTGCATGTCCGGCAGACTCAGGCTCAGGCTGGCCCAGTTGGCGTCCGGCAGCTTGTTGCGCAGAGGGCTGACGGTCAGTGGCCAGTCAGCGGTTTCACCGGCTCCGGGGATGATGATGACCGCACCCTCGGGGGCGCTGCTGTTTGCGGGCTTCCACAGGGCGAGAAAACTGTCATTGGGTGCTTGCAGTTGTTGTTGCTCATGTTGCGGCAATTGCCGCTCAAGGGCCGCCGCATCTTCCAGACTGCGCTCGGGCAGGGGTGCGCGAACTGCGGGTTCTGGCTCGACTTGGGGCTTGGTATCGGCTGCAAGCACTGGCAGGGCGAACGGCAATATCAGCGACAGGCACAAAGCCGGTAGTGCCAGACGATAAGAAAACATCGGTTATTCCAGGCCAGAAGTAGTACCGGCAGCGTAATGGGTTGATCAGTATTTGTCAGGGTATGACGGTTGAGATGAAATGTTTTTGCTCTCTGTGAGTTATCGGCTCCTGCTGTGGTTGCGTGGGCGTAGCGAGAAAATGCGTACGGCTCGGGTCTAGATCCAGCAGGCATCCCACAGGGGGTAATCACCGATCCGCGAGGTCAGTTGAGAGCGGATCGGGTTTTTGATGATGTAGCGGGCGATGTTTTTAATGTCCTCTTCCTGTCTGACAGCCCTGTCGTGATAGCCCCTTTGCCAGATTCGCTCACTGGATCGGCATGCTTTATTGACCGTAATGCTGCTGCGTGACTTGAATCGGCACATCAACTCGCCCAGGGTTTTGGTACGTAACTCTACGAGCCAGTGGCAGTGGTCAGGCATGACCACCCAGGCGATGGACCTGACGATGCCGTCGTCGTGAGCATGCCGGAGTTGGTTCACCACAAGACGGCCTAGATGGAAGTCGGTAAATACGGGTCGCCGTAGCTCGGTGACGGCGGTGAGCAGGTATATGTGGCCAGGTTCGGAGTAGCGCCCGGTGCGCAGGTGACAAGCGTTGTTTGAAATTGGCAATCCTTTGCCCTCGGTCTGTTTTTTTCTAACGCTAGATCAGCCATCGGCAAGTATCAAAGTGAACACTTAACCGGATATTGCACTTTGCGTAGCAGCTGCCGAAGGAACGAGGCTGCGTTCGGCGGCGAAGCCGTCGTAAAAACAGGCAACACGGTGTGTCATCTAAAACCGGGGTTGAGGGTTTACGGTCGCTGCGCAACCGAACGCAGCCTCGTTCCTTCGGCAGCTGCTACAAATGGCCAATCATCGCTGCTACGGTGTGCGGCACATAGCCAGCGGTATACAATGCGCGCCACCGTGTTTAGCCCACTAAAAGGTGCGTCATGCAGCCCTTCGCTATTGCCCCATCGATTCTTTCCGCCGATTTCGCCCGTCTCGGCGAAGAAGTGGACAACGTACTCGCCGCGGGTGCTGATATCGTTCACTTCGATGTCATGGACAACCATTACGTACCCAACCTGACCATCGGCCCGATGGTCTGCGCCGCCCTGCGCAAGTACGGCGTCACCGCACCGATTGATGCGCATCTGATGGTCAGCCCGGTCGATCGCATCATCGGCGACTTTATCGAAGCCGGCGCCACCTATATCACCTTCCACCCCGAAGCGACCCAGCACATCGACCGCTCCCTGCAACTGATCCGCGAAGGCGGCTGCAAGGCAGGTCTGGTGTTCAACCCGGCCACCCCGCTGGATGTGCTCAAGTACGTGATGGACAAGGTCGACATGATCTTGCTGATGAGCGTGAACCCGGGCTTTGGCGGGCAAAAATTCATTCCCGGCACGCTCAACAAACTGCGCGAAGCCCGTGCCCTGATCGATGCCAGCGGTCGCGAGATTCGCCTGGAAATCGACGGCGGCGTAAACGTTGGCAATATCCGTGAAATCGCTGAAGCCGGTGCCGATACCTTTGTCGCCGGCTCCGCCATTTTCAACACGCCAAACTATGAAGAAGTGATTCAGAAAATGCGTGCCGAGCTTGCGTTGGCCCGCCCATGAGCCGCTTTGAGCAGCTACTCCAGGGGCAGCTGCCAAAATTGGTGATGTTCGATCTGGATGGCACCCTGATTGATTCGGTACCGGATTTGGCCGTTGCCGTGGAGGCCATGCTGCTCAAGCTCGGTCGTCCGCCCGCCGGGAGTGAAAACGTACGGCTGTGGATCGGTAACGGCGCGCCCATGCTGGTGCGCCGTGCCCTGGCCGGGAATATGGACGGCAGTGGTGTTGATGACACAGAGGCCGAACAGGCACTGGAAATTTTCATGGAAGCCTACGACGGTGGCCATGCACACACCAAGGTCTACCCCGGTGTGCGTGAAAGCCTCAAGTGGCTGCAAAAGCAGGGTGTTGAAATGGCCCTGATCACCAACAAGCCCGAACGCTTCGTGGCGCCATTACTGGATGAGTTGAAACTGGGACGGTTTTTTCGCTGGATTATCGGTGGCGACACCCTGCCACAGACAAAACCCGACCCTGCCGCCTTACTGTTTGTAATGAAAATGGCTGGCGCCACTCCCGCGCAATCGATATTTGTCGGCGATTCGCGAAATGACGTGCTGGCCGCCAAGGCTGCCGGCGTTCGTTGCGTAGCGCTGAGTTACGGCTACAACCACGGTCGCCCGATTGAAGAAGAGTCACCGGATATGGTGATTGGTAACCTGCAAGAGCTGATAGCCGGTTGCTTAGAATCTGCGCCTGAGATAACGTTGGGCAATTCTGTTTCCCCCTCTCGAAGAGATTCCATCGTGGTGGTCACCCGCAAACTCTGGATGAAAGTCATCAAGGCCCTGGCCCGCTGGCGTTGGCGCGCCTGACTTGAATCTGGCCGCGCAGTCGGCACGTTTGCATACCTGACCGTTTTACCCTCAGACCACGAGGCACCTCATGATCCGCGAAGAATTCCTGCGTTTGGCCGCTGCCGGCTATAACCGTATCCCCCTTGCACGCGAAACCCTGGCTGACTTCGACACGCCGTTGTCGATCTACCTGAAGCTGGCCGATCAGCCCAACTCCTATTTGCTGGAGTCGGTGCAGGGCGGCGAGAAGTGGGGGCGTTATTCGATTATTGGCTTGCCATGCCGCACTGTGTTGCGTGTGCATGATCATCAGGTCAGCGTGACCCATGACGGTGTCGAGATCGAAGCCTGTGAGGTTGAGGATCCACTGACCTTCGTCGAGCAGTTCAAGGCCCGTTACAACGTGCCGACCATCGCCGGCTTACCGCGTTTCAACGGTGGCCTGGTGGGCTATTTCGGCTATGACTGCGTACGTTATGTGGAGAAACGCCTGGGCAAGTGCCCGAACCCCGATCCTCTGGGTGTGCCGGATATTTTGCTGATGGTATCGGACGCCGTGGTGGTGTTCGACAACCTGGCGGGCAAGATGCACGCGATTGTGCTGGTCGACCCGGCTCAGCCTGAGGCTTATGAAGAAGGCCAGGCCCGGCTTGAGGCGCTGCTTGAACAACTGCGTCAACCGATTACCCCGCGTCGCGGCCTGGACTTTACAGCGCAGCAGTCGGCTGACCCGGTGTTTCGCTCCAGCTTCACCCAGGGCGATTACGAGAAAGCCGTCGATACCATCAAGGACTACATCCTTGCGGGCGATTGCATGCAGGTAGTGCCCTCGCAGCGAATGTCCATCGACTTCAAGGCTGCGCCCATCGACCTGTATCGCGCTCTGCGCTGCTTCAACCCTACGCCGTATATGTACTTCTTCAACTTTGGCGACTTCCATGTTGTGGGCAGCTCGCCGGAAGTGCTGGTACGGGTTGAAGACAATCTGATTACCGTACGCCCGATTGCCGGCACGCGTCCGCGTGGCGCAACCGAAGAGGCTGATCTGGCGCTTGAAGAAGACCTGCTCAGTGATGACAAGGAAATCGCCGAGCACCTGATGCTGATCGACCTGGGCCGTAATGACACGGGTCGTGTATCTGAAGTCGGTTCGGTCAAGCTCACCGAGAAAATGGTGATCGAGCGTTATTCCAACGTCATGCACATTGTGTCCAACGTCACCGGCCAGCTTAAAAGCGGGCTGACAGCGATGGATGCACTGCGGGCGATTCTGCCGGCGGGTACGTTGTCTGGCGCACCGAAAATTCGTGCGATGGAAATCATCGACGAACTGGAACCGGTCAAGCGCGGTGTGTATGGCGGGGCTGTGGGTTACTTCGCCTGGAACGGCAATATGGATACAGCGATTGCGATCCGTACTGCAGTGATCAAGGACGGAGAGCTGCATGTGCAGGCCGGTGGCGGCATTGTTGCTGATTCGGTCCCGGCCCTGGAATGGGAAGAAACGCTGAACAAGCGCCGAGCAATGTTCCGTGCCGTGGCCCTGGCCGAGCACACCCCGCGGGATTAAAAACCTGCAACCGGCTTGTGGGAGCGAGCGTGCCCGCTCCCTTCCACAGGCTTTAGTAATTCAGACTTAGCCCGATATTGGCGCCCTGTTGCGTCACGCCATCACTTTTCCTTACGTTATAAGTCGCCTGCAGCCTGAGGTCGGCGGTCAGCCTGTGGCTAGCCCCCAGGCTGATACGCCCGAGGTTGCTTGGCGGCGTATAGCCTTCGAGTTTGAAGCGATTGTTGGGCAGGCTGTTGAGCGCGGTATTCAGGCGCTGGGTATCGCTCTGGAACTCATGCTCATGGGCGGCTTCGCCGAACAGCAGAGTCTGTGGGGTGGCCTGGTAACTGGCGAGCAAACCCGCGCCCAGGCGCTTTGAAACCAGTGTCTGCTCTTCGTAGTTCAATGCAGTCGAACGTCGGCCCTTTTCTTCATAGCGGTTAACTTCCACCCGCGAGTAGTCGGCGCTGATAAAAGGCGACAGCTGCCACAGGTCTGCAGCCTGTGCGATTTCATACCCCAGGCGTGTACTTAATGCCCGCAGATGTCCGTCGGCCTGGCCTTGCTCCATGCCTTCACCCACACCAAGCGCGAATTTACGCTTTAGGCTGTCGTAATCCATCCTGCCCAAAGTCAGTGCGGCATCACCCCACCAGTGACTGTGCTGGTATTGGGCAAACACGCTGCCCATATAGCTGTTGAGCTTGTAGTCCGATTCATTGGCTCCGGTCTCCAGGCGTTGCCGGTAAAACCCGCCTGCAACGCCAAATCGCCAGGTTTCATCCAGCCTGTAGCTGGTGCCGATGTTCAGGTTGTAGCCTTTGCCATCGGCACTCACGGACGTGGCCTGCTTGTCGATTTCCAGGCGTTGCCCGCCACCGGCGAGCAGGGGTCTCCATTGGCCAACGGCTTGCCAATGGCCGTTATCGCCAGCCCATTGGTGACGCAGTTGGTCTTGATGGGCGTTTAGCGAGCCTTGGGCCATGACGGGTAACAAGGTCAGCTCCCATGGGGTGGCCAGCAATGAGTAGGCATAGTCGGCAATCAGCTGTTGCCCTGTCTCGGTGGGGTGTACCGAGTCGTTGAACAGCAGTTTGGCCGGGTTGGGGGTTGCGCTGTTGAGGCCGTACTGCGGGTTTTCCGTACACTCTTCGCCGTTGAAACAGGTCGCGACAAGGTCCTGCCCCAGTGCCAGGCCATAACGGGTGGGGTCTGCGATGGCTTCACGCAGCAGCAGCGGGATATTGAGGGGGATCACCTCGGCGTCAATCTGCGCCAGTTGCTGGGTTAGCTCATGATTGAACAGAGCGCTCAGGGCGCTGGTGCCAGCCTGTGTGGGTGTACCGTAAACGGCTGGCGTGAGGCCAAGATCGGGCAGCAGCCAGACCATGATGTAGCGTGCCCCTGCCTGTTGCAGGGTGTGGGCGCTTGCCGCCAGCCTTTGTGCGGCTTGGCCTGCTTCGGCGGGGTTGGTGACCTTGCCTTGGAGAAAGTCATTGCCGCCACCTGAAATGAAATACAACGCCTTGGGGTCAGCCGTGAAGCTGTTCTGCACAAGGTAGCCAGGCTTGCTGCGCAGGACGTAGCCGCCGACCAAGGCCCAGTCATCCGGGAAGGCGACCTTTGACTCGGTCTTGATGGAATTGAGTATCTGGTCTGTGCGATAGCCGCCCACCGCCCAGTTGTTGCCGTCGGGTTCCCCGGTGAGAAAGTTACCCGGCGATGTGGACGGGCGCAGATCTGCGGGTGCGATACCCAGTTTTATGCCCAGCCGAGTGGGCGCAACGCCAGCATATTCCTCACCCCGGTATTCCTTGTACGTCGGTCCGGTGAGATTGGTGAAACGCATGCCACTGCCTACCCCTGGATAATGCCCCGAGTCGCTCAGGCTGTCGCCGAACACAATCATGGTGGAGTACGGGGAGGGTGCTGCAACTGCTCGTTCACTGACGACGGACAAGATACATCCCGCCAGGGGGATAATTAGGGAAAACCTGCGCATGTGACGACCTGTTTTTATTATTTGGGTTATAGACCTTAGCAAGACAATCTGTATTAAATGTTTCATGCAAAACAAAGTCACAAAGTACTTAACAGGTGTTTTTCCCCGTATGTGCTGCCCCGTGTTGCACCTGTTGCAAGGCTACGTTACTGTGCCATGACGTAGAAATGAGACCCTTCCTGTGTTGATCATCAGCAAACTCTTTATGCGAGTTCTCAAGGCCCATGGCCGTTGGCGTTGGCGCGCCTAATATTTCTCTGCCGGCCTCGCCGGACCTGCCCCCTGCGTTTTCCTGAATGGCTACCCCTCGGTTGGTGTGTTCAATCCAGCAATCGAAACTGCGGGTAATGCATTCTGAAAACAGTTTTGAATGTCAGTGAATTCAGAGGTTTAGCAACATGTTGCTGATGATCGATAATTACGACTCTTTTACTTACAACGTTGTGCAGTACCTCGGCGAGTTGGGTGCCGAGGTCAAGGTGGTGCGCAACGATGAGTTGACCGTGGCCCAGATCGAAGCGCTCCAGCCCGAGCGCATTGTGGTCTCGCCCGGTCCATGCACGCCGAATGAGGCGGGCATCTCTCTTGAAGCCATCAAGCACTTTGCGGGCAAACTACCGATCCTGGGCGTGTGCCTGGGCCATCAGTCCATCGGCCAGGCCTTTGGCGGCGATGTGGTACGCGCGCGCCAGGTGATGCACGGCAAGACCAGTCCGGTTTATCACCTCGATACCGGAGTGTTCCAGGGTCTGAACAATCCGCTGACCGTGACCCGTTACCACTCGTTGGTGGTCAAGCGCGACACCCTGCCGGATTGCCTGGAGCTGACGGCCTGGACCCAGCTTGAAGATGGCTCGGTCGACGAGATCATGGGCCTGCGCCACAAGACGCTGAACATCGAAGGGGTGCAGTTTCACCCTGAGTCGATCCTGACCGAACAGGGTCATGAACTGTTTGCCAACTTTCTTAAACAAACCGGCGGCACGCGCTAAGGACTTCAAATGGATATCAAGACAGCCCTGAACCGTATCGTCGGTCACCTCGACCTGACCACCGATGAAATGCGTGATGTGATGCGCGACATCATGACCGGTCAATGCACCGAGGCGCAGATTGGCGCGTTCATGATGGGCATGCGCATGAAGAGCGAAAGCATCGACGAAATCGTCGGTGCCGTGACCGTGATGCGCGAGCTGGCAGACAAGGTTGAACTCAAGACCCTGGACGGCGTGGTCGATATCGTTGGTACCGGCGGCGACGGCGCGAATATTTTCAACGTGTCCACCGCTTCGGCGTTGGTGATTTCGGCCGCTGGCTGCACGGTGGCCAAGCATGGCAACCGCGCGGTGTCCGGTAAAAGCGGCAGTGCCGACCTGCTGGAAGCGGCCGGTGTGTACCTGAACCTGACCCCGGTTCAAGTTGCCCGCTGCATTGACAGCGTGGGCATCGGTTTTATGTTCGCACAATGCCATCATGGCGCCATGAAACATGCGGCCATCCCTCGTCGCGATCTTGGCCTGCGTACCCTGTTCAATATGCTTGGCCCGCTTACGAATCCGGCTGGTGTATTGCATCAAGTGGTCGGCGTGTTCAATCAGGCGCTGTGCCGGCCCCTGGCTGAAGTGTTGCAGCGTCTGGGCAGCAAGCACGTGCTGGTGGTGCACTCGCAGGATGGCCTGGATGAGTTCAGCCTGGCAGCACCGACCTTTGTAGCGGAATTGCATAAAGGTGAAATCAAGGAGTATTGGGTTCAGCCTGAAGACCTTGGCATCAAGAGCCAAAGCCTGTTTGGCCTGGTGGTCGACAGCCCGGAGCAATCGCTGGAGCTGATCCGTGATGCCTTGGGGCGGCGCAAAACCGAAGCAGGCCAGAAAGCGGCTGAAATGATTGTACTCAATGCAGGTGCTGCTCTGTACGCCGCGGACCTTGCCTACACACTCAAAGAAGGTGTGGAATTGGCCCACGACGCGCTGCATACCGGGCTGGCCCGGGAAAAGCTCGAAGAGCTCGGCGCCTTTACCGCGATTTTCAAGCAGGAGAATGAAGCATGAGTGTGCCAACCGTTCTGGAAAATATTCTGGCGCGTAAAGTTCAGGAGGTTGCCGAGCGCAGTGCGCGGGTAAGCCTGGCTGAACTTGAGCGTTTGGCCGCTCAGGCTGATCCTGTTCGTGGTTTTGCCAGTGCCTTGCTGGCGCAGGCCAGGAAAAAACAGCCCGCGGTGATTGCTGAAATCAAAAAGGCATCGCCGAGCAAGGGTGTGATTCGCGAGCACTTCGTGCCTTCCGAGATTGCTAAAAGCTATCAGGCAGGTGGCGCTACCTGCCTGTCAGTGCTGACCGATATCGACTACTTCCAGGGTGCCGATGCGTACCTGCAGCAGGCACGTGCCGCGAGTACTTTGCCGGTTATCCGCAAAGACTTCATGATCGACCCTTACCAGATCGTCGAAGCCCGGGCGTTGGGCGCCGACTGTGTGCTGTTGATCGTCTCTGCCCTGGACGACGTAAAAATGGCCGAGCTGGCGGCTGTTGCCAAAAGCGTCGGGCTGGATGTGCTGGTGGAAGTGCATGATGGCGATGAGCTTGAACGTGCGCTTAAAACCCTCGACACACCGCTGGTGGGTATCAACAACCGCAACCTGCACACCTTTGAAGTCAGCCTGGAAACCACGCTGGACCTGTTGCCGCGCGTTCCCCGTGACCGCTTGGTGATTACCGAAAGCGGCATTCTCAACCGGGCGGATGTGGAGTTGATGGAAATCAGCGAAGTGTATTCGTTCCTGGTGGGCGAAGCCTTTATGCGTGCCGAAAACCCGGGCAATGAACTGCAGCGCTTGTTCTTCCCTGAGCGTGCTACTGCAGTGACGGGCTCGACCCTGGATTGACCCAATCCCCCCCCCCGTGGGAGCGGGCTTGCTCGCGATAGCATCAGTGCGATTTGCCTGTCAGGCCACGGCACCTGAATCGCGGGCAAGCCCGCTCCCACAAGGGCTCAGTGTCTGATAAGGAATCCCATGACACCCATTCAGCAACTCACCGTCGAAGCCGGCCTCAAGGCTGAACAGGATTTACTGGCATCTGTGTGTGCTGGTGAGTGCGAGGCGGGTGTGCTGTTCTGGCAGCCCACCGACCGGGCGCTGGTCATGCCACGGCGCTTGAGTCGCCTGCCCGGTTTTGAGCAGGCCAGTGTCGAACTGGCTGCCAATGGCTGGCCAATCCTGCTGCGTGAAACCGGTGGCGAACCCGTTCCGCAATCGGCATCGACCGTCAATATTGCCCTGGTTTACGCACCTTTACCCAGTGAAGGCGATCATGGGCGTATCGAAACGGCTTATCGCCGTTTGTGCGAGCCCATCTGTGATTTGTTGACGCAATTGGGTGGGGAGGCGTCTTTGGGGGAGGTTGAAGGCGCGTTTTGTGATGGTCGCTTCAACGTCAATCTCAATGCCCGAAAACTGGTAGGCACCGCCCAGCGCTGGCGCCAGAGCAAAGGCGGGCAGCGCCCTGTCGGTCTTGTGCACGGTGCCTTGCTGGTGGATAACGAACGTGAGTCGATGGTGGCTGCAGTCAATCGATTCAATCGGTTATGCGATCTGGAGCAATATTGCATGGCCGACAGCCATATTGCGCTGCACGAGGCCTTTGCCGCTCCGGATTTCTTTGAGCGCCTGAGTGCCAGTTATCAACAGCTCCTGGCGCCCTTGCTCAAGGTTTAGCGCGTACCGAACACCACCATGGTCTTGCCTTTGACGCTTACCAGGTTCTGTTCTTCCAAGCTTTTGAGTACGCGTCCTACCATCTCTCGCGAACAGCCGACAATCCTGCCGATTTCCTGCCGAGTGATCTTGATTTGCATGCCATCGGGATGGGTCATGGCGTCCGGTTGCTTGCACAGTTCCAGCAGGCAGCGAGCCACTCTTCCGGTGACATCAAAGAACGCAAGATCACCGACCTTGCGTGTGGTGTTGCGCAGGCGCTGTGCGATTTGGCCACTCATCGCGTAAAGAATTTCTGGTTCTTGCTGGGTGTACTCTCGGAATTTTGGGTAGCTGATTTCAGCAACTTCGCACTCGGTCTTGGCTCGAACCCATGCACTGCGCGTCTGCTCCTGGCCTGCCTGTTCAAACAGACCCAGCTCGCCGATAAAGTCGCCGCTATTGAGGTAGGCAATGATCATTTCACGACCTTCCTCGTCTTCAATCAAAACCGTTACCGAGCCTTTGATGATGAAAAACAGGGTGTGTGAAGATTCGCCAGCGCAGATGATATTGCTCTTGGCGGGGTAGCGTTTGCGCTGGCAAAAAGTCAAAAACTTGTCGAGGTTTTTGATCTTGGGTATGGGAGTAAGAGCAACCATGGTTGTTTCCCGAAAAGCTGGCACAGTAAGGGTCAGATCTATTTTTATATAGAGTGCTAGCTGGCTGGCGCCGGCTATTTGGCGCCAGCTTACCAGACAGGTTCTGTGTGGTTAGTAGAATTTTCAGAGTGGCTTATCGGAGAAACGCTTCAGTGCGGCGAGTTATGAGTTTCTGGCCCTGTGCTAAGCTGGCGCCCCTTTTAAAACAGTGGAGTCTGGGCGATGAAGGCACGCATTCAATGGGCTGGCGAAGCCATGTTTTTGGGCGAATCCGGTAGTGGCCACGTTGTTGTAATGGATGGCCCGCCTGAGAGTGGCGGTCGCAACCTGGGCGTGCGTCCGATGGAAATGCTGCTGTTGGGCCTCGGCGGCTGCAGCAACTTTGACGTGGTCAGCATTCTCAAGAAGTCGCGTCAGGCGGTTGAGAGCTGTGAAGCGTTTCTGGAGGCTGAGCGCGCCACCGAAGATCCAAAGGTGTTCACCAAAATACACCTGCACTTTGTGGTCAAGGGTCGTGGTTTGAAAGAAGCCCAGGTCAAGCGCGCCATCGAGCTGTCGGCCGAGAAGTATTGTTCGGCTTCGATCATGCTCGGCGCTGCGGGTGTTGCCATCAGCCATGACTATGAAATTATTGAACTGGCCTGAGCGGACATTCAATTTTCATAAAAGCGATGCAGACTCTGGCGATCAGTCGCTGACGTCTGCATAATGCGCCACTTTTTTCAGGGTAGTGGCGGGGTTGATTCCCGGCCGCATGTCCGAACAGATAACCAAAATCGCCATCGCGAAGAGGTGTTAACCGTCCTACGCAGGTGCGTCCCACGCACTTGACGGGCATGCTGGATCACGCGGCCGAGCCGCATCGACATAGAGAGTTTTATAACGGTGAAAAGCAAACTCAAGCTCCACGGGTTCAATAACCTGACAAAGACCTTGAGCTTCAACATCTATGACATCTGTTATGCGGAAACCCCGCAAGACCAGCAGGCATATGTTGAGTACATCAATCAAGAGTACGACGCAGAGCGCCTGACGCAGATCCTTACAGATGTGGTTGATATCATTGGTGCCAACATCCTGAACATTGCCCGTCAGGATTACGACCCCCAAGGCGCCAGCGTGACTATTCTGATCTCCGAGCAGCCGGTAATACCTACCGAAAGCCAGATCGAAGAGTCCCCAGGCCCGCTGCCCGAGACCATCCTGGCTCACCTCGACAAAAGCCATATCACGGTGCATACCTACCCGGAAATTCATCCGGTTGATGGGATTGCAACATTCCGTGTGGATATTGACGTGTCGACGTGCGGCGTTATTTCACCGCTTAAAGCTCTCAACTATCTGATCCATCAGTTTGATTCGGATATCGTGACTGTCGATTACCGTGTACGGGGTTTCACCCGTGACGTGGAAGGCAAAAAGCACTTTATCGATCACGAGATCAATTCGATCCAGAACTACCTCTCCGAAGACACCCGCGACGGTTACCAGATGACCGACGTAAATGTGTACCAGGAAAACCTGTTCCACACCAAGATGCTGCTCAAGGAGTTCGAACTGGATAACTACCTGTTCGGCGATGCCACCAGCAATCTGTCGGTTGAACAGCGCGCCCAGGTCACTGAACGGGTGAAACACGAAATGCTCGAGATTTTCTACGCGCGCAACATGGCGTAAATTCTCGGCATATAAAAAGGCGGCTACCTCACGGTAGCCGCCTTTTTTTGTGCTTCGCAGAACCCCTGTGGGAGCGGGCTTGCTCGCGATGGCCTGACCACGGTTAGACAGAAAGGCCGCGGCGCTTGAATCGCAAACTGGCCTGCTTGCACAAAGACTGTGCTGTCAGATCCGGTAGGTGCTTTTGGTCATGACCTTGGCCATCAGGCTCATGCCGAACTTCACCGGGGCAGGGAAGCGAAAACCGCCGGCATTGAGCGCGGACTCTGCGTGCTGTTCTTCGTCGATACGCATTTGCTCAAGAATTGCCCGGGACTTTTCATCCTCAGGCGGCAGTTGCTCAAGATGCTCGTTCAGATGCTTGCACACCTGATCTTCAGTCGCTGCCACGAACCCCAGGCTGACTTTGTCGCTAATCAAGCCGGCAGCGGCGCCTATCCCGAAGGACATGCCGTAAAATAACGGGTTCAGCACGCTGGGGTGGCTATCCAGTTGACGGATGCGTTGTTCACACCAGGCCAGATGATCGATTTCTTCTTCCGCGGCATGTTCCATCGCCTCACGCACATGGGGAAGCTTGGCTGTCAGCGCCTGGCCTTGATACAAGGCTTGAGCACAGACTTCGCCGGTATGGTTGATACGCATCAGACCGGCAACATGACGCTTGGCCTGTGGGTCCAAAGGGTGTTCAGGTTTGACGATGGCAGGCGACGGCCGATGCGGCTGACCGCTGAACGGCAGCAGTGTTCGCAAGGCGGTATCGGCTTGTAACAGAAGACGGTCAATCGGCGAGTAGTGACGTTGGGTAGTCATGCTTACCTCCGGAAAAAATCACGGCGGTCAGTTTACCCCAATCCCGCAGCCGGGGTTTGCGTTGGATCACGGGTGAACGCGAGAGCCATCGGGCTCACGCGTCATAGTTATTGATCAATCAACCCGGCGGCCAGTTCATCTGGCGCTGACCCAGAACATGCATATGAATGTGGTAGACGGTCTGACCGCCCTTTTCATTGCAGTTCATCACCACGCGAAAGCCGTCTTCGCAGCCCAGCTCTTTGGCCAGACGCTGTGCCGTGAACAGGATATGGCCTGCCAGCGGCTTGTCTTCTTCGGTCAGGTCGTTGAGCGTGCGGATCGGTTTTTTCGGGATAACCAGAAAGTGGACCGGTGCTTGTGGGGCGATATCGTGAAAAGCCAACACTTGATCGTCTTCATAGATGATCTTGGCGGGTATTTCGCGGTTGATGATCTTGGTGAACAGAGTATCCAAAGCTGTGTCTCCGTGAGTGAAGTCCGGTCTGAGTGTACTCAGGGCAGTCAGTTACGCCCAGCCTCGTTAACGAGGGCAGTAGGATTTGTTGACTGAGGCGGCTATTTTTCGCGTCATCCAGCGTGAGAGCAGGCGTGGCAAGCGAGTTATCCAGCGATTGCGCCGCCCGGGAATGATGATCGCCCTGTTTTTGTCGAGTGCGCGCACAGTGTAGAGCGCAACTTCTTCTGGGGTCATGGCGCTGGTACTTTGCTTGATGGCGTCGGTATTCATGTTGGCTGCATCAAAAAAGCGGGTGCGGGTGATGCCGGGGCAAAGGACTGAAACCTTGATGCCGGTTTTTTTCACTTCCTCGCGCAAACCTTCGGAAAAATGCAGCACATAGGCCTTGCTCGCAAAGTAGGTACTGAGCCAGGGCCCGGGCTGGAAGGCGGCGATCGAAGCTACATTGAGAATTTGCCCGCCGCCCTGGACGGCCATCATATTGCCGACGGCGTGGCACAAGCGGGTGAGCGCCAGCACATTGAGCTCGATCAGATCTTGTTCGGCACTCCAGTCGTGGGCCAGGAACGGCCCGCAGGTGCCTATGCCCGCGCAGTTGACCAGCAGGTCGATCTGACGATCGCCTTCTTCGAGTTCGAGCAAAAAACCGGACAGGCGCAGGGGCTCGCCAAGATCACAGGCGCGGAACAACACCTCGATACCGAAACGCTGGGTCAGCTCAAGGGCAATGGTTTCCAGCGCATCCCGTTGGCGGGCCACCAAAATCAGGCTGCGCCCACGTCGGGCAAGGGCTTCAGCCAGGGCCAGGCCAATGCCGCTGGTGGCGCCAGTGATTAAAGCGTAACGGGTCATGCTGTTCTCCATTGCAACGGTACAGTCCGGTGACAATGATGTCCCTGGCGTTAACGCGTTCATTAAGGCACGCAGTCTACAGGCTGTTGCTGTTCACTGCGTTGATCACCGCAGTCATCAGGCCCAAAGCCAGCACGGCAACCATCGCGCAAATGCCCAATCCAATCAAAAAGATCGTGATTGCCGCCAGCACGTTGACGGCCCGGCTGTTGGGCGGTGGCGGCGGGCCATATTTATTTGGGCCGGGCGTGCCGGGCATCAGCAGCATCATGAGGGACAGAACCAGATTGGCCACTGGCACCAGATGCAGCAACAGCATCCAGGCAGACCAGTTTATGTCGTGTAAACGCTGGGCGCTGATTCTCAGGCTGATGATGAAGTAGGCCAATGTGAGCGTTGCACCACAGGTAATGCCAAGCGTGGGGGAAACCTTGACGGCAAGCAGCACCAGCAGTGACGTGATCATGGCGATGATGCTGATGATCATGCTCCAGGCCAGTAGCCGTAAACGCCCGATCCGGCCGCTGAATCCCAAAGGGTCAAGCGGTGCGTAGTGTTCTTGAGGGGTTTTGTCCAGGCTCAGCTCGGGCATGGTGGCTTCCTTGTCCGGATGTGTTTAACAAAAGCCCGCCGGGATTGGCGGGCTTGGTGCTGTCAGTGATGCGGCCAATGTCGGGCCAGCGTCGAAGTGAGGTTATGCGCCTTGCGGTATTCCTCATCGAGGCGTGCAATCAATTGATCGGTGGTGGGTAGATCGTGGATTTCTCCTACGCCTTGGCCCGCAGACCAGACCGTTTTCCATGCTTTGGCTTCATCGGTCAGCGGTTTGAGCCTGGCTTCGCTTTTGCCCTGGAGTGCCGCAAGGTCGAAACCTGCATTTTCAAGGCTTTGGCGCATAAAGCTGGCGGGTACCCCTGACACTGCCGGGGTGTGGATGATATCGGCAGCGCGGGATGCCAGCAGCATCTCTTTGTAGGCATCAGGCGCTTGGCTCTCTTGTGTAGCGATAAAGCGCGTGCCGAGGTAGGCAAGGTCTGCGCCCATAATCTGCGCGGCCAGGATTTCGTGGCCGTGGTTCAGGCAACCCGAGAGCAATACGGTTTTGTCGAAGAACTGGCGAATTTCGGCCAGCAATGCAAACGGGCTCCAGGTGCCCGCATGGCCACCGGCTCCGGCGGCGACGGCAATCAGCCCGTCGACCCCGGCTTCTGCGGCTTTTTCGGCATGACGACGGGTGGTGACATCGTGGAACACCAGCCCGCCATAACTGTGGACGGCATCCACCACCTCTTTGACTGCGCCCAGGCTGGTAATGACGATGGGTACCTTGTGCTCGATGCAGATCGCCAGGTCCGCCTGTAGCCGTGGGTTGCTGTTGTGCACGATCAGGTTCACGGCGTAGGGCGCAGGGTTATCCAATGTGGCGAGCCCGGCTTCGATCTCTTCCAGCCAGGCCTTGAACCCGCTGCTTTCACGCTGGTTGAGTGCAGGGAAGCTGCCCACTACCCCGTTGCGACAGCAGGCCAGCACCAGTTGCGGGTTGGAAATCAGAAACATGGGCGCAGCAACTACCGGCAGGCGCAAGCGTTGTTCAAGCAGGGCGGGCAGCGACATTGGATAACCTCGGCTAGTCAGGATGTGAGTTTAAAACGGTTTGACCACCACCAGAATTACGATAGCCAGCAAGAACAACACCGGTACTTCGTTGAACCAACGGTAGAACACGTGAGTGCGTTTGTTTTCACCACGGGCAAAACGCTTTACCTGTGCGCCGCACATATGGTGATAACCAATCAGCAGAAACACCAGTGTCAACTTGGCGTGCATCCAGCCTTGGCTGAGAAAGCCTGGGCTTAGCCACAATAGCCAGCCGCCGAAGATCAGGGTCGCAATCATTGCAGGCCCCATGATGCCGCGATACAGCTTGCGTTCCATGATGCTGAAGCGTTCTTTGCTGACGGAATCTTCGCTTTGTGCGTGGTAAACAAAGAGGCGGGGCAAGTAAAAAAGGCCTGCAAACCAGCAGACAATGCTGATGATGTGGAAGGCTTTTAGCCATAGATAAAGCATTTTTAGTTATTCCCAGGTTCACGGTAGATCAAATAGTAGTAGTAGAGCGTCTGTGAGTCACCTTGGCGGTTGTCGCAGGGGCGCGCTGACCCTATTATCAAAGGCTTTCCAGTGGTTTCGTTGAGGGCAGGTTATGGTCAAGGTCGGTATTGTCGGCGGCACGGGTTACACCGGGGTCGAATTGCTGCGTTTGCTGGCACAGCATCCGCAGGCAGAAGTGGTAGTCATCACTTCTCGATCCGAGGCGGGCCTGCCGGTTGCCGATATGTATCCCAACCTGCGCGGCCACTATGACGGCCTGGCCTTCAGCGTGCCGGACACGCAAACCCTGGGCGCGTGCGATGTGGTGTTCTTCGCTACACCTCACGGCGTAGCCCATGCCCTGGCGGGTGAACTGCTGGCCGCAGGCACCAAAGTTATCGACCTCTCTGCTGACTTCCGTCTGCAGGATGCCGAAGAGTGGGCCAAGTGGTACGGTCAGCCCCACGGTGCGCCAGAATTACTGGACGAAGCCGTATACGGCCTGCCGGAAGTGAACCGCGAGCAAATCAAAAAGGCCCGCTTGATCGCTGTGCCAGGTTGCTATCCGACCTCGGCGCAGTTGGGTTTCCTGCCGCTATTGGAGGCCGGTCTTGCAGAGACGACGCAGTTGATTGCTGACTGCAAGTCAGGTGTGAGCGGTGCCGGTCGGGGTGCCAGTGTGGGCGCGCTGTATGCCGAAACGTCAGAAAGCATGAAGGCGTATGCCGTTAAAGGTCATCGTCATTTGCCAGAAATTCGTCAGGGTCTGCGCCGCGCAGCGGGCAAGGATGTGGGGCTGACCTTCGTTCCGCATTTGACGCCGATGATCCGTGGTATCCATTCCACGCTGTACGCAACCGTGGTTGATCGCTCCGTTGATCTGCAGGCCTTGTACGAGAAGCGCTATGCCAACGAACCTTTCGTCGATGTGATGCCGGCTGGCAGCCACCCTGAAACCCGTAGCGTTCGCGGTGCCAACGTATGCCGTATTGCGGTGCATCGTCCGCAGGATGGCGACCTGGTGGTGGTGTTGTCGGTGATCGACAACCTGGTCAAGGGCGCGTCTGGCCAGGCCGTGCAGAACATGAACATCATGTTCGGTCTGGATGAGCGTCTGGGCTTGTCCCATGCTGGGATGTTGCCTTGACTGCAGCGTAGATTTGCGGCTTCAAACGGCAAGCGGGCAGTGCTTCGCTTGCCGTTGCTACTTATGAATAGTTGACCGCTTTTCTAGGAGAAGCGGATAATGCGCGTCATCACGCATTATGGCGGCATAACGCCGGGAGATAGTCAGCATGAGCGTCGAATCCTTCACCCCCATGGCTTTGCAATTCACCGAAGGTGCTGCGCACAAGGTGAAGAGCCTGGTCGATGAAGAGGGTAATGATCGTTTGAAGTTGCGCGTATTCGTTACGGGCGGCGGTTGTTCCGGTTTTCAGTATGGCTTCACCTTCGATGAAGAAGTGGCCGATGACGACACCCTGGTTGAGCGCGAAGGCGTTAGCCTGGTGGTCGATCCCATGAGCTTCCAGTACCTGGCGGGTGCCGAGGTGGATTATCAGGAAGGTCTGGAAGGCTCGCGCTTTGTAATCAAGAACCCGAATGCCACCACCACCTGTGGTTGCGGCTCGTCGTTCTCGATCTGATTGCATTAACAGGCTTTAAACTCAACGCCGCGTCGATTCGCGGCGTTTTGCTGTCTGGCGTTTGGCGGAGGAGTCAGGCGGGGTAGATGGCGCCCAGCACGCGAAGGCCGCGTGCGCCGGTAACGCTGGGGCGGTTGGTGGGGATGCCTTCCAGGCAGCAGTGGGCAAGCCAGGCAAAGGCCATGGCTTCAACCCAGTCAGGGTCAACCCCCTTGGCCTGGGTGCTGCTCACTCGAGCGGGTGCAAGCAAATCGCCAAGGCGGGCCATCAAGGCTGCGTTATGGGCGCCACCACCGCATACCAGCAGCTCGTCCGTGTGTGGCTGGGCTGTTTGCAGCGACTGCACGATGGTCTGTGCGGTGAGTTCCAGCAAGGTTGCTTGAACGTCTTCGGCAGGAAAGGTCGGCAGATTGAACAGGTGCTGCTTCAGCCATGCGAGGTTGAATACCTCACGGCCTGTGCTTTTTGGGCCCTGGGTCTGGAAGAACGGGTCGCTGAGCAGGGCGTTGAGCAGCAGCGGTTCAACCTTGCCGCTGGCTGCCCAGTCGCCGTTGCGGTCATAGAGTTCGCCACGTTTTTCCTGTATCCAGGCATCCAGCAAGACGTTTCCGGGGCCGCAGTCGAATCCTGCAACGGGAAGGGCGGGGGTTATCAGGCTCAGATTACTGAAGCCGCCTACGTTCAGTACCGCGCGGTTGCCGCCTTCACCTGTGAACAAGGCCTCGTGGAACGCAGGAACCAAGGGCGCGCCCTGGCCCCCGGCAGCCACATCGCGACGACGGAAATCACCGACGACGCAGATGTCAGTCAGTTCGGCCAGCAGTGCCGGATTGCCGATCTGCACGGTAAAGCCCCGGGCGGGCTCGTGGCGAATGGTCTGACCATGACTGCCGATTGCGCGGATATCAGCAGGGGAGAGTTGTTGCTGTGCGAGAAGGGTGTTGACGCCCTGAGCCGCCAGCTCGACCCAGTGGTTTTCGGCAATTGCACAGCGGGCCACTTCATCTGCGCCGCTGGCGCACAAGCCAAGCAACTCGCTGCGCAAGGCCTTCGGCATGGGGGTGTAATGGGTGGCGAGCAATCTGATGCCTGCCTCCAGCTCTATAAGGGCAATGTCCATACCGTCCAGGCTGGTTCCGGACATCACGCCTATATAGAGGGCCATGGCTTAGCGCTTGCTCGAGGCCAGAAGAGTGGCCTTTTCCTGGTTCATGCGCGCCATCAACGGCTGGCTCTGCTGCAGGAAGCGGGTGCGTTCGGCCTTGGCGATCGGGTCGGCCATCGGCAGTTTCTGGCCCAGCGGGTCAACGTGTACGCCGTTAACCTGGAATTCGTAGTGCAAGTGCGGGCCGGTCGAAAGGCCGGTAGTACCGATATAGCCAATCACCTGGCCCTGCTTGACCGAACCGCCGGTTTTCACGCCCTTGGCGAAGCCTTGCATGTGCCCGTAAAGGGTACGGTAGGTGTTGCCGTGTTGAATGATCACGGTGTTGCCATAGCCTCCCCGACGGCCGGCTAGAAGCACTTTGCCGTCACCGGTAGCCTTGATTGGAGTACCGCGTGGCGCTGCGTAATCCACACCTTTGTGGGCGCGGATCTTGTTCAGGATCGGGTGCTTGCGGCCTGAGGAAAAGCGCGAGCTGATACGGGCAAAGTCCACCGGTGTGCGGATGAATGCCTTGCGCATGCTGCTGCCATCAGCGGTGTAGTAATTGCTGATCCCCTGTTTATTGGTATAGCGCACTGCGGTGAAGGTTTTGCCGCGGTTGGTAAAGCGTGCAGAGAGGATATTGCCGGTGCCAACGGTTTTGCCGTTGATCACTTTTTGCTCATAGATCACTTCAAACTGGTCGCCAGGGCGAATGTCCTGGGCGAAGTCGATGTCGTAACCGAATACTTTGGCCATATCCATCGTGGTGCTGTGTGGCAAGCCTGCGCGCTGACCCGAAACAGACAGGGAGCTGCTGATCACGCCGTGTGCATACGCCGAACGCATGGTCGGCTGGGTGGTCACGCGGCGAAAGGTATAGCCTTTGGCGGTTTTGTTGAGGGTGATGGTCTCCAGGTCGCTGACCTGGCTGTGCAGCTTGTTCAGCTGCTGACCGTCGGGGCTCATTTCAAATTCGAGTTTCTGGCCGTGCTTGAGCTGGCTGAACTGCTTGGCTTGCTTGTCGCTTGCCAGTACTTCATGCACGGAGGTCGCAGGCAGGCCGACCTTCTGGAACAGGGTTGAAAGCGTATCGCCCTTGCTGACGATCACTTCGCGGTGGCTTGGGGCAGGGGCAACTTCTGGCTCGACTTTGGCGGTCGCTACCGGGGCGCTGTCCTGCTGTTCAATCTGGGCAAATGGCGATGGATTCGCTTCATTTGTGGCTTGAACGAGATCTGCAGCGTCTTGATCTTGTGTCAGTTGTTCTGCCGGGCTTTCCAGCTCCAGATTCAGGGTCGTTCTTTTGGCTTCTACTTCGCTGGAGGGAAATACCAGCAAGGCCAGACTTAAGAGGGCGGCGATACCACTTGCGGCAAGCAGGTGGGTCTTCGGATAAAGCGGTGGCGCTTTAGGCGGTTGACTGGTCATAGATGATTTTGACTTTGAGATAAGGATGAATTGGAAAAGATGACTGACACAATGAATATGAAATAACTGTATAAAATATAACCAAATCGCCCTTGAAGCAAGTCTGCGAACCATTCGCGCGCGGATAGTCGGCCGTATGCCTGCCGGAACTTGTAATTAGTCCCTGATCTTGTATCGTTGGTTCCCTTTGAATTTGAGCCTTACGGGTCTGATATGAAGTCGGTAGAAGAGCAGCTAGCGCTAATCAAGCGGGGTGCCGAAGAGGTACTGGTCGAGTCTGAATTGGTCGAGAAACTCAAGCGCGGTCAGCCGTTGCGAATCAAGGCCGGCTTCGACCCTACGGCGCCCGATCTGCACTTGGGTCATACCGTGCTTATTAATAAGCTGCGCCAGTTCCAGGAACTGGGTCATCAGGTGATCTTCCTGATTGGTGATTTCACCGGGATGATCGGTGATCCAAGTGGCAAAAGCGCAACCCGTCCACCGCTGACGCGTGAGCAGGTGCTCGAGAACGCCGAGACCTACAAGACTCAGGTGTTCAAGATCCTTGATCCGGCAAAAACCGAGGTGGCATTCAACTCCACCTGGATGGATCAAATGGGGCCTGCCGACTTCATTCGGCTTACCTCTCAATACACCGTTGCTCGCATGCTTGAGCGCGATGACTTCGACAAGCGCTACACCACCAATCAGCCTATCGCGATTCACGAGTTCCTTTATCCGCTTGTGCAGGGTTATGACTCGGTTGCGCTCAAGGCAGACGTTGAGTTGGGCGGTACTGATCAGAAGTTCAACTTGCTGATGGGTCGTGAGTTGCAGCGCGGCTACGGTCAGGAAGCTCAGTGTATTGTGACCATGCCTTTGCTCGAAGGTCTGGATGGCGTCAAGAAGATGTCCAAGTCCCTGGGTAACTATGTCGGTATCCAGGAAGCGCCAGGCGTGATGTACAGCAAGCTGGTTTCCATTCCTGATGCTCTGATGTGGCGTTACTTTGAATTGCTGAGCTTTCGTTCCATGGACGAAATCAATGCATTCAAGGCTGAAGTCGAAGCCGGTGCCAATCCTCGAGACATCAAGATCAAGCTGGCTGAAGAGATTGTTGCCCGCTTCCACGGTGAGGAGGCTGCTGCCAATGCGCATCGTGGCGCCGGTAACCGGATGAAGGATGGCGAGCTGCCTGATGATCTGCCGGAGGTTGAACTGACTGCTACTGAGGATATGCCTATTGCTGCTGTCCTTAATAAAGCGGGCCTGGTGAAGAACTCTGCAGTGGCGCGCGACCTGCTGGGGTCGGGTGGTGTGCGTATAGATGGTGAAGTGGTTGATCGCACCTATATATATGCATTGGGTTCCACCCATGTGTGTCAGGCAGGTAAGAAGGCTTTCGCGCGAATCACCCTGAAAGCCGAGTAATGCTGGGGTTTAGGGTTAATTGATAGGTTTGTTCAATTAACCCTTGACTCGGAATTGTAACTGTCTATAATTCGCCCCACTTCCGGCGCAGTCGAAACGGAAAACTCCTTGAGTTTCAATGAGTTGGATGGTTTTCGGCGGTGTCAGCTTCAAGTCATCGAAGCAGGAAATGAGGTGTTGACAGCAGCGTGTAACGCTGTAGAATTCGCCTCCCGCTAACGAGAGATCGAAAGCGCAAGTGGTTGATGTTACAGAGGAAACTTTGAAAACATCTTAAAATAACCGCTTGACAGATACAGAGGCTGCTGTAGAATGCGCGCCTCGGTACAGCGAAAGCTGACCAACCGCTCTTTAACAATTGAATCAAGCAATTCGTGTGGGTGCTTGTGGAGTCAGACTGATAGTCAACAAGATTATCAGCA